>NZ_JBXWPA010000004.1:0-443884 GCF_059611165.1 Ruegeria sp. CDSB013
ACTTCGGAGAGAACCAAGACCCCGGCGGACAACAAATCCAACGCCCTTGACAATACCGCGATCAGAGAACCGCTTTCCGCCCATTCTGTTAAAAGACAACCTGTCGCTGACGCAGAATGCGATGATCTGAACACGGCGCAAACGCCTTTCTGATCAGGCTTTTCGTGTTTGCTGCGGTGCGGGAAGGCTTTGGTCGAGATATTATTACCGGGCGGCGACCGTTCAAAAGTGCACTTCATCCGGAAATGGGCAGTTGCAACCGCGCTTCGATGGGGACGACAAGAGGAAACACCGAAGCGGTCGCCTCTGTACTCCGGCAGCACTTCTGATTTCGTTGACAATGTGGCACTCAGAAAGAGTTATCTTGATCTTTATGATGTGCGCTAGAGAACCCAGACAACCCAAAATTTGGCATAGCGCGTTTATGGGAGGATCCAACCACCGCGACGCTGCGGCACCAGAAACCATCCCCTTTATCATACGTTGGAAAACCTAGGACTTCGATATTGTTGGGTTCTGGCGAACGGGCTTGAGCGAGGCGCTGAGCCATTCCTCGCCCACTTGCGTGATCGGGCCCATTGTTTGCGACTCAAACCCATCAAACAGACCCAGCTGGTGCAGGTCTCCATTTTTTCAAACCCGAATTGTCCCTTCGACTCACGCTCTGGCCAACCACAACAGAACCGATAACTATGGCTGCTCCTACAGACTGAGTGATGCTAAGCGTTTGTCCCAGGTATGCCCAGCCGAGCACGACGGCAGTCAAAGGACTCATCATGCCAAGCATCGAAACTGAACTAGGTTCAAGGCGCGTTATCCCACGAAACCAAAGAGCATAGGTTGCTGCAGCACCAATCAACCCAAGCCAAATCAGACCGGCGACATTTGTCGCGCTGAGCGCAGGTAGAGGCGGCTCAAGAAACAGAGCGACTGGCAGCAGTATCAAACCACCGGCTGTTAATTGCCACGCAGTGAAACTAAGCGCCGAGACCGGAGGTTGCCATTTCCGACTGAGAACAGTGCCAGCAGCCATTGACGCGGCTCCTCCCAATCCCGCTGCTATACCGATCCAATCAAGTTGTGCTTCTGGTCCGATCAGCAGCAGAGACACACCCATCACGCCAGTCGCGGCGGCACCGAGTGCACCAAGTCGTATTGGGGTTCCCAGCCATCCCCACGCCATCAAAATCACGATCATTGCTTGCAACGATCCTAGGGTGGCGGCCACACCACCGGGTAACCTATACGCAGCAACGAAGAGGAGCACCCAGAACAGAGCGAAATTGAGGCTGCCTAAGACGAAAGTTCGACCGAGCCAATCGCGTGGTGGAACGCAGCGCGTCACTGCAAGCAATAACAAGCCAGCCGGCAGAGCTCGTAACGCAGCCAGGGTAATCGGATAGCCAGCCGGGAGCGCTTCCGTAGTTACCAGATAAGTGCTTCCCCATACCGCTGGGGCGAGGGAAGTAAGAAGAATATCGGTTGAGCGTGACATAGTATGTCTCCCGGCTGAGGCGTTTGAGAATTTGAGTGAGACGCCAGAGGCGCTCGGATTAAGCTGCTTCCGCTTGCAGGTTTGATCCAGCGAGGCACGCTGCAATCCTTGCAACATGAGCGCCCTGGAACCGCGCTCCGGCAAGGTCAGTTTCGGTAGGTGTGCGGGAACCATCAGCGCCGGCGATCGTTCCGGCACCATATGGTGCGCCGCCAATGATATCTTCTGATGCAGTCTGGCCAGCAAATGTGTAGGGCATTCCGGCAATCAGCATCCCAAAGTGTTGAAGAGGGACTTGCGTTGTCAGAAGGGTCGCCTCGTGCCCGCCATGTTGCGAACCTGTTGATGCAAAGACCGCTCCGACCTTACCAACCAGTGCATTCCTGGCCCAAAGCCCTCCGGCCTGGTCAAGGAAGGACTTCATTTGGCCAGCCATCATTCCAAATCGGGTCGGTGTTCCAATGATGATTGCATCATAGTTTTCCAGATCTGTCGGCAAGGCGGCAGGCGTATCATCCACGACATAGCCAGCCTGCTGGCGGACTTCCTCAGGGACAGTTTCGGGCACACGCCGAACGTCAACTTTGGTGCCGGGAACACTTCTGGCGCCTTCAGCTTCGGCATCGGCCAATGTGCGGACGTGGCCATAGCTTGAATAATAGAGAACGAGAATACGTGACATAGGATACCTCTCAGGGCTGTGACTTGTTCCCTGAGAGAATGGAATTTGTGGCGCCGCCAATTAAGTCACGCTCTTTGACATCACTCTTTACCTGTATTGAATAATGTCAGGACCTGAGAGCCAGACGCAGATGATCAAGAAAGGCTGTAACCTTTGCGTCCATTCCCAAGCGAGATGCTGTAACGGCGAATACTTCTGGCGCGGGCAATTCGTGGTCAGGAAGAACTCTCACCAAGGCCCCGCTGGCTTCAGGAGCATCAGAAACGAACTCGGGCAGAGTTCCAATACCCTGCCCCGCTATCAGCAGATCCCGCAAAACGAGGCTGTTGCCAACCCTCACACGCGGATCAAGTTCCAATGATGTGACGCCGTCGGCGGCCGAGAGCTTCCAACTCGTCAAATGATCAGCAAGCAAAAAGCCGATGATTGCGTGGGTTTTCAGATCCGCCGGCTGGGTCGGCGTCCCACATCGCTCCAAATAGTCGGGAGACGCAAATATTCTTTGCCGCATCACGCCGATCCGTCGGGCAACAAGTGCCGAATCCGGCATGGCAGCGCGGATACGTATCGATAGATCGAAGCCGCCCTCGACCATATCGATCACCTTGTCGTCCATCGAAAGAGTAAATCGCAGATCTGGATAAGTTTCCAAGAACTCTGGAAGCATCGGTGCGATAACGGTTTGGCCGAAGGAACTTGACGCATTCACCCGAAGGTGCCCACGCATCGCTTTGGAACCTTCCCTGATGGTCTGTTCCGTTTTTTCGACCGCGTCGAGAATTCCAATTGCATCTTCGTAATAAAGACTGCCGGTGTCAGTCAGTGACATGGATCGGGTCGTTCTGGTGAGGAGGACGGTTCCCAGACTTTCTTCCAGAAGCTTGATTTCTCTGCTGAGAAGCGCAGGAGAAACACCAAGGTCTTCCGCCGCACGGGCAAAGCTACCGCGTTCAACGATACGGCGAAAAGCTTGCATGACTGACAGTTTGTCCAACTCCAGGCCCCCGAGCAGTTTTTTTGAGCCGCCCAGTTGGGCGTAACGAACTGCAAGTTATACGACTGCGTCACTGGTGCGAAGGGGCGACGCGCCTGTGGTGCTGGCGTTGATCTCCGGGCGGTTGCCAGAAAACAATCATCGGTCTGTTTTCGTTAAGGCTAGGAGTTAGGGGCAATGGCAAAATCTAAGAATCCGCATACACCGAAAAACGTTCCAAGCCGGTCGAACAATGAAAAGTCGGATCGCCCTGTCGAGAGCAGGCCCATACCAGTTAGCGACGCTGTTAGTGAGCCAACTCGACAGGAAAGACTCATGGCGATTGCAAAAGATGCGGAACGACGCCTCAAGGGTTCAATGAAGCTGCTCTCTTGAAGTCGCAATAGGATCTTCCAAAGGAATAACAGCACATACAATCGAAGCACTGCCTTCTTTACGCTGCACCGCAAGTTACCGGCTCTCCAATGAGTGCATAGAAGCAACGGAGCATATAAGAGGTCTGGTAAACACAAGCGCAAATTGGGTGCCGCCGCTGAGCACTCCCTCCTACGATTACCCCTCTACACACGCGCATCTCTTTCCTCTAGGCACATGCTCATCTCTTACACGCATTCTCTCTATCGGTCGCTCTCTAGGTGCATCTATTACCGCTCTATGTGCAATCGTCGGTATTTCGTCTCCGGAGTAGCTCAATAGCTTTGCTGGCCTAGACCTGTGTGTTTGCTCTCTATGAGGTTTTAGCTCAGGCGCTCTCTACGCTGGCCTGAGTTGTGTCCGTCTTCTTCTATGTGTCAGGTGTTAGCTGGCCTGTGTTTCGTCGCTCTGTGCGCTTTTCTGGCCTTGGTTCGGATGTGTTATTTTCAGAGAGCCATGTTTTATTGGGTTTCTCTGGTTCAAAGGTTTACATTTTGGTCTGAAAAACTGGTTTTGAGCCGAAATCTGTCAACTTAATGTAAACTTAGTGTAAACCTTTTGGCCTGAAATCGGCTGCTTTTAGAGGTATAAGGTTTACATTCCGTCGATCCCGGGAGAGCGGATGTAAACCTTTGTCAACCTTATGCAACCTCAGTTCAATCAGCGAGGGACCCGGCGAGGCAGGGTTCACGAGCCATTCCTCGCCGCAATCTCGAAAACCCATTTCATTTTTCTTTGTGAGGTCGACAAAGGCGCCTCAATAGCTGCACTCTCCGTAAGGTAGGCTCAGGATCACTTCCGTTGCTCACGTCACGGAGGAACCGCAACCAGGCGCGCTCATTCAATGTCAGGTCGTCTTTCTGGTCATACATGGCACTTACTTCCCGAAGATGGTCTTGATCGCCGTGTCTGACCGGCTGGTCAATCGAGGATCGGCGTTGTTGGAGGCCTTGCGAATTGCTTTCAGCCAGCCAAGTTCATTCGACGTGACAGGTTCTCCGAACACCTCGACAACTGCCTCGGCTGCAGTCAGGCCGATCGACTGCTCAATTGAGAGGCGCATAAGGTAGGCAGCGTCGCATTCCAGAGCTTTCGCCAAAGCCGGGACGCGATCCAATGCCACCTTGGAACTACCCTGCTTGATCATCGTGATCATGTTCGGGTTGACGTATCCCACCTGCGCCGCGATCTCGGCTTGGCTCTTGGTAGGTTTCAATTCGAGCACCCTCCGTTCGACATACTTCGCCATCCGGGTGTCTCCATACGGTTTATTTGTCATCGCTATCCTCTCAGAAGTGATACAGCACGCGCTGCATGTCTCCGATATAGCGACGGTGAGAATGGGAAATTGCGGAGGGAAAAAATCAATTAACTAAAATGTTTAGCCGATTGGCAACAAGTCATTCTAACTGGGCCCATCTATCCGGGCGGAAAAACAGCGGTCTTTTTTACCGTTCCATAGACAAAGCTGGTATCGATCGAGGCTATCCCACCGATAGGATGAATTCGGTGACGAATAAATTCCTCGTAGGCCTCGAGATCCGATACCAAAACCCGCAACTGGTAGTCCATTGCCCCGGTAAGAACATGGCATTCAAGAACTTCATCGATCATCCGAACCCGCTTTTCGAAGTTCTGAACGTCCGTTTCATTGTGTCGCTCCAACCTGATACGCACGAAGACGGTAATGGCCATCCCATACGCTGCGGCGTCAACGTCGGCACTGTATCCCTTTATCACTCCGTTGGCTTCAAGGTTTTTGACCCGGCGCAAACACGGTGAGGGAGACAAGTTCACCTCGTCAGCAAGATCCTGGTTCGTCATGCGCCCGTCCCGCTGCAGCGCTCGAATGATTTGCCTGTCCTTAGCGTCCACTCTACCTTCTTTCTTAGCAGAATCTGCCAACATTGACTCTCGGATTGGCATACTTTGCAATCATAAACTCAAAACTAAGGCGCAAACTAGCTCCAACATGATTCAGGAGCTTGTAATGACTCGTTCAACCGGATTTGCCACCCGCGCCATTCACCATGCTTATAATCCACTGGAAAATGACGGGGCGCTGACACCACCGCTGCATTTGACGTCCACGTTTACCTTTGAAACCGCAGAGGCTGGCGGAGAGATGTTCGCTGGAGAGCGTGAAGGTCATATCTACAGCCGTATTTCAAACCCCACATGCGACCTTCTTGAACAACGTATTGCCGTGCTTGAAGGAGCCGAGGCCGGGCTAGCTCTCTCAAGCGGCATGGGGGCGATTACGGCAGCGCTTTGGACCCTGCTGTCGCCAGGTGACGAAGTCATCGTGGACAAAACGCTCTATGGCTGCACCTTCGCCTTCATGCGTCACGGTTTGGCAAAATGGGGAGTCACGATCACACACGTCGACATGACAGACCCTGAGAATCTGAAAGCTACCGTTTCTGACAAAACCCGCGTTGTCTATTTCGAAACTCCTGCCAATCCGAATATGCGATTGGTGGACATCTCCGCGAGCGCCGAAATTGCGCATTCGGTCGGTGCAACGGTCGTCGTCGATAATACCTACGCTAGCCCGTATTTGACCCGCCCGATCGAGCACGGGGCAGATATCGTTCTGCACTCCGCCACCAAATACCTCGGTGGGCATGGCGATGTGGTTGCCGGTCTGGTTGTCGGGTCCGCCGAACAGATTGCTGAGATCCGCCTTGTTGGGATGAAGGACATGACCGGCGCGGTAATGGCGCCTTTCAACGCGATGCTGATCCTGCGTGGTCTGAAAACACTGAACCTGCGTCTGGATCGTCACTGCGCGTCCGCCAAAGTCGTCGCAGGTTTCCTCGAAGCACATCCCGCCGTCGGTGAGGTTTATTTCCCCGGTCTTGAGAGCTTCGCACAGCACGATGTAGCGAAGCGACAGATGTCCGAACCGGGCGCTATGATAGCGTTTGAAATCAAGTCCGGTCTGTCCGGTGGAATTGAATTCATGAACCGCCTGAATATGATCCAGCGTGCGGTGTCGTTGGGCGACGCGGAAACACTGATCCAACACCCAGCCTCCATGACTCATTCGACGTATACGCCCGAAGAACGGGCCGAGCATGGGATAAGCGATGGCCTAATCCGCCTGTCCGTCGGGCTGGAGGATGTCGAAGATATCCTTGCAGACCTGGAGCAAGCTTTGCCCTACCCTGCCCGCAGCGCCGCCTAAACCCGGAGACCACCATGCACATTGATCCCACCCAACTGAAGATCGTCGAACAGCGCCTGCTGTGGTTGTCTCATTGGGTGATCCACCATTCCAACCACGTCCGACCAAAGGTGGATGGGATCAAGATCGGTGGCCATCAGGCTTCGTCTGCTTCGATGGTATCGATCATGACCGCGCTCTATTTCTCAGCCTTACGCCCTGAGGACCGGGTTGCAGTCAAACCTCATGCTTCGCCGGTGTTTCATGCGATGCAGTATCTCATGGGTAATCAGACCCGCGAAAAGATGCAGAATTTCCGCGGATTTGGGGGTGTGCAAAGTTATCCAAGCCGGACAAAGGATATTGATGATGTTGATTTCTCGACCGGGTCGGTGGGTTTAGGTGTCGCGATCACCTCGTTTGCCTCGATCATTCAAGACTACATCAAGGCCAAAAGCTGGGGGTCCGACGCGCCAATGGGACGTATGGTTGCCCTGGTAGGCGATGCCGAACTGGATGAAGGCAACGTCTATGAGGCATTACAAGAAGGCTGGAAAAACGACCTACGCAACACGTGGTGGATCATCGATTACAACCGACAGTCGCTGGACGGTATCGTCCGGGAAGGACTGTTTGAACGGATCGAGAAAATCTTCGATGCTTTCAGCTGGGATGTCGTTCGCGTGAAATATGGTGTCTTGCAACGCGCTGCCTTCGACGAGCCCGGCGGCGACCGACTGCGCGACTGGATTGATGCTTGCCCCAACCAGGATTACTCCGCTTTGACTTTCATGGGTGGTGCGAATTGGCGGCAGCGTCTCATGGACGATCTGGGGGATCAGGGGGATGTGACCGCTCTGATCGAACGGCGCACGGATGCAGAGCTCGCGGCCCTTATGGAAAACCTGGGCGGCAACTGCGTCGAGACCATGGCCCAAACATTTGCCGACATCGATCACGATCGCCCGACATGTTTCCTGGCCTACACGGTAAAAGGATGGGGCACCCCTATTGCAGGCCACAAGGACAATCACGGCGGGCTGATGAACAATAGTCAGTTTGCCGCGTGGCAGTCGCATATGGGCGTGCCAGAAGGCGAGGAATGGGAGCCGCTTGCGACGGTGCAAGATCCAGACGCATTCAAAGGTTTTCTGGCCAGCACCCCGTTTTTTGCCAAAGGTCCGCGCCGCTATTTTGATGACAAATTGGATGTGCCGACAATCGAAATCGACACCAGTCGCGAAATCTCGACCCAGATGGCGTTTGGCAAGATCCTAGACGATCTATCAAAAGGCGACAGCCCAATGGCTGAACGCATAGTGACAACCTCTCCGGATGTGACAGGCACGACAAGCCTTGGTCCTTGGGTGAACCGGCGCAAACTGTTCGCCCGATCCGAGCAAGCCGACGCCTTCATAGAACACCGGATCCCTTCGACGGCGAAATGGGAATTCACGCCGGAGGGGCAGCATATCGAGCTTGGCATCGCCGAAATGAACCTCATGTTGCTCCTAGGAGCGGCGGGTCTGTCGCATTCCCTGTTCGGTAAGAGGCTGATCCCAATTGGCACCGTCTATGATCCATTTGTCAGCCGCGGCCTCGATGCGTTAAATTACGCCTGTTATCAGGACGCGCGTTTCATGCTGGTTGGCACACCTTCGGGTGTCACACTCGCGCCAGAAGGTGGAGCACACCAATCCGTTGGAACACCGCTCATCGGGATGAGCCAAGACGGGTTGGCCGCTTTTGAACCCGCCTTTGCTGATGAACTGGCGGTGATCATGGAATGGGCCTTCGACTACCTGCAGCGCGATGGCGAAGGGCAGCCCGACGAGCGCACATGGCTGCGCGATGAAACCGGAGGGGCTGTCTACCTGCGCCTGACGACCAACCCGATTGAACAGCCCGGCAAACGTTTCGATGACGAGTTCCGCCAAGGTGCCATTGATGGGGCCTATTGGTTACGAAAACCGGGACCCAATTGCGAAGTTGTAATCGCCTATCAAGGAGCAGTCGCGCCAGAAGCAATCAAGGCTGCCGGTATGATTGGTGAAGGCCGTCGCGACATAGGTGTATTGGCCGTGACATCCGCAGATCGCCTGAATGCCGGATGGACCGCCGCTCAACGAGCGCGTTCGCGCGGCAATCGAGCGGCATGCTCTCACATCGAAACACTGATGTCCGACCTTCCGCCACACTGCAAGCTCGTCACTGTTATCGATGGTCATCCTGCAACTCTATCCTGGCTCGGGGCAGTGCTTGGACATCAGACTATCCCAATGGGTGTCGAGCATTTTGGTCAGACCGGAACAATCGGCGATCTATATCGCCACCACTGCATTGACGCAGACGCTATCCTGGAGAAAGTGAATGGCCTGACCCATGGCAAAACTCTTCACCGTGTATAAGTGGATTGGAGTTGGGCAATAATGCAGAGACCAAACTGGCACTGAGCATAAGGTGCTGGATGACCTACTGAAAAACAAGAGCTTGCCAACATACGACAGAGGCCGGGTTTGCTCGCAATGAAACCGCAACGTTATCGCAGCGCTATCTGCCACTGAAGTGCAATGGTTGGCATTCAAGGCCCTTATTTTATTTACTTTCACCCCGGGAGCTCGCCTTCGGGAGGCAGGGGTCGGAGGTTCGAATCCTCTCACTCCGACCAATAAACAAGGCGTCAAATGCAGGGATAATTGGCCTTTTGACCAGTTAACTTACCGTTTCGCCAACTAAAGTTACCTCTGGTGGTCTGATTTTTTTGCAAGTTCCAGCTCTCGTTCTGAAAAATCGGCTCTGCCCGGATCTTCGACTACCTGACAATTGCTGCTGTGGGGCCGACCAATCCGGCCATTTGCGACGCATGGAAAATCTTAAACTGGCAAACTCACGTTCAGCGGACCAAATCGGAGTCTTCAAAGCGGCTCTGGTAAACAGGTTTATACGCGTCGCACTCAATAATTCCTTTTAGGCAGATATTTTCGGCAGGGTCGCGACTGATCTAGCAACTGAGTTACTTACGGCGGCCAGGAAAAACAGTCGCCGGATAGCCAAACAGAAAAGATAGCTTTTTCCGACCTTTCATAGCGCTGAAAATTCGGCGGCCGTTGGAATCGTCACATCACAATTTTCGCAAATAGGCCCAAGACACATATCCCTTAAGCTGACGTGCACGATCAAGCGACACTCGGCACCAACGCGTGCCGCCAGTTTGTTCGCAACTGTGAACCCGCAGAGCGGTTCCATTCGGAAGCCCAACGATAACGATATAGCCTGTCCCCGGCCCAGCACGCATTTTCAGCATGTCACCCTCTTCGACCGCAAAAACCTCGTATCGTCCAAGTGAGGCCGCTGTTGCAGTCTCAGTGGTCATAAAAACCCCTAGAACAAATGCCGCCAAGGGGAAGAAGATTGTGTTACGCATCGGGTTTTCCTGCTTGTTGCCTCGGGCACCATCTTAGCGAACCGGATCGACAAGCGGAACAATTCCCAGCAATTACTTTAGACGCCGTTCGGCATCCAAAGTGTGGTCAGCCCGAAATAGCGCTTCGCAAAGGCAAACGGATGTTTGGTTTGTCGATGCTCCTCCAGCGCAAGGCACTTCGACTGCATCCTGCAGTTGCAGCGTTGTGACCTCATCCCAATGACCTGAATTGTTAGACACCATCGGGGTCCGGAAGGTGACGCAATCCTAGTCACCGTAGCTGAGAGCGTTTTCCACCAGAACCGCGTCCACGTTCTTTTGTACGTGGGTATTCGGCACCTGAATGGCAATCCGCAGACCAGTCTCGGGAGTGAACCTCTCATTATTGAGCTTGGGAAAGATCATGGTTATCGCCAACACCTTTTCCGATCAGAAAGCCCAAGTTGGCGGCTATTCGGGAAAAGACGGTTCGTTATCGGCCGTACCATCACTCTCGTTTCCGGCAGCCGATCGTTTCTCGGCTCAGAGCAACCTGGCGTTCCAAGCCGTTAGACCCGTCATCGGCTACTGGTCGTGACTTGCCGGGAATGGACGACGACATGCAAGTCGAAAAACAAGCCGACCAGACCGGTGTATAACGTTACGAGTATCCATGCTGTTCGCTGTACCCAACTTGTTACGCCGTTGCTGATCGAATCCCAAATGACAGAACCCACGCTGACGCTAGTTACAAGAAACCAGACGAGCATCGCCCCATTCAGCAGACTAATCCCCTATGTTCGGCGGAATAATCGCTGTGGATTGGATTGCGCCCGCCAGACTTTGTCAATCAACCGACAGCCCGGTTTTTCCCGAGTAACTCTCTATTTGCATCGATTGGGTCGGCCGTTGTTTCGCGCGACCTGATTGCCCCACCGCAACAGGTTGACGTTGCAATCGTCCCGATCAATCAGAACCTCGATCAGGCAAAGACCATCATGGTCCAATGCTGTTTTGATGGCCAGGTCCAACTCGCCTTCTGTTTTCACCTTGCATCCCCAGGCGTTACCCTCTCCGGCGCTAAACACGTCAATCAAACCGGCGTAGTCCCAATTCTTGATGGTATTATAAGGGCCATCGTGGATTTGAACTTCGATGGTGTAGCCGCCGTTGTTGATGAGGAAAATAATCGGCTTTGCGTCATACCGGATCATGGTCGAAATCTCTTGGGCGGTCAGTTGGAACGAACCGTCGCCAATGCATGAGATCAACCGGCGCCTCCTGTTGCCTAACGCGTATCCCAGCGACGCACCGACAGACCAGCCAATGGATCCATACTGCATTTGTATCTCGAACCGCGTGCCTTCGGGCAGTTTGGTCTCAATGCCGTTGAACCATGAATCACCCGTCTCCACGAGTAACGTGCTGTCCTCATCCAGCATCTTCTGCACACGGGCGAATAGTTGGCGAACCGTCACCGGTGTTTCGGCATCATCAGGCTCGGGCGGGATTTGTTCGGTTCTGACACGTTCGAAGGCCGCGACAGCACCGCTGTTCGGCGTAAGTTTGTCAGTCAACGCATCCAGAAACTCATCCATGCGGACATTGCTGAAATGTGTGTCACCCAGCTGTATGGACGTCGGATGCACCATAACCGCTTTACCGGGATCAAAACCAAGCTGATGACCCGTCGTGGTGTAATCCGTGAAAACAGGCCCAACAAACAGCAGCCCGTCCGCGGCATCGACAATTTCCCCACAGCCCGGTGTGCTGACTGGCCCCCAATAAATCCCAATGAAACTTTCGTTTGTCTCAGACAGAAAACTCTTAGCGTTGGGCATTGATGCCTGGGCGTATTCGCAGGCCACGGCAAGGCTTCGCAAGGGGCGTTCGGCCTGACCCGCGCGCACTTTGCTTCCGGCGACAAGTACTGGCCGCTTTGCCGCATTCAGGAATTCAGAAACTTGTGCGACCGCAGTCGCTAATGTGTTCGGATCACTGCTGGACTGCCTGGCGAAACTACGCGGAACGGGCGCGGACGTAGGTGCACCCGCAATGTTCGAGGCGATTTCGATATAGACCGGTTTGCGTCGAAGCATTGCGGTGTCTATCGCCCTGTCGATTGCTACAGGCGCAAGGGACGGATGATGAATCGTGACAGCCTCTGCAGTGACGCGGGCGAATATCTCGCGCTGGTAATCGTAATCAACTTCGCCAAGCGTGTGGTGCAGGTATTCCCACTCGGCTTCTGAATTTGTGTTCGGCCCACCGGAAATCGCGATCAATGGAAGATCTTCGGTATAGGCGCCTGCGACGGCATTCAAAAGGCTCAACCCTCCTACCGAATAAGTGACGACAGCCGCTGACGGCCCCCCGGTTGCGCGGGCATACCCGTCTGCTGCGTAGCCTGCGTTGAGCTCGTTACAGCAACTGATCATTCGCAGATCCCGATTGCCAAGCAGCTCATCCAGCAGCACCAAATTGTAATCGCCGGGAACCACAAAATAATCCGCAATTCCAGCCTCTTGCAATCTCCTTGCCAGATATGATCCGACAGTCCAGCGCTCTGTTGCCATGCCCTTACTCCAATACAATTTATCAAAAAGAACTGGGCACATCCTATTCACGAAAGCCGGATTCGCAAAACCAAGAGAGTTGCGATTGGCTCTGTCACAGAGGTGTTGGAATCGGAAATCTGTATTAGATTAGTGGCTGCTGTTTGCGCAAAAGCTCTACTATCGGTCTGCGCGGCCAACCTGGCCAATGACATTGCGCGATCAAATCAACGGAAAGGAATCTGAACCTGAGGGGGCTTTGGTGGCAACTCGAACCACGGATTGGGCAAATTCGCGTTCTGCAGGCGTTCCTGCCGCTCCCTATTGGAAGTGGATAACAATGCAGTATGCTCGATCCACCGACCAACCGATTGAGTGGTTGGTTTCCGCTCGTTGGGTGTCCACTGAGGAAAGTTGAAGGCCCTTCGGAAGCGGGTTGATTTGGAGAGAAAAGCATGCCGGTAACCGGGCCGCCGCTGGCCGCTCCTGCGGATTTGACGAACCTTTTTCGCCGGGGATTGTCGGCGGATCCCAAGGCGATTGCGCTTTACGCTTTGGACGGGGCTTTGACCTGGCAGGAGCTGGATGCCGCCTGTACGCGGCTGGCGCTTCGGTATCTGAGCCTGGGGCTTAATCCGGGGGACCGAATAGCTTCGATTATGCCGAACCGGGCGGTGTTGGTGATCCATTATCTGGCCTGCATGCGGGCCGGTTTGGTGGCGATGCCGCTCAATTATCGCTACACAGCCGCGGATATCGACCATGCGCTGCGGTTGGCGACACCGGCGGCGCTGTTGGTGCATGGCGAACGCGCAAAGGATGTGGCCGCAGTCCCAGGCATAGGGCGGCTGCCTTTGGGGTTGGTTTCCTATGCAGGCGAAGTGGACGGGGCACTCGCCTTGAAGGACCTGATGGATGGTGAGGCTGAGGGGACACTGCCGACAATTGGGGCGGACGCGCCAGCGTTAATATTTTTTTACTTCCGGGACCACGGGCAAGCCGAAGGGCGTGACGCATAGCCATGCCAGCATGGGGGCTATGGTGGCAAGCAATGCTCAGGGGTTGGGGTTGAGACCTGGGGATGTGGTGCTTCCGGCGTCGTGGATTTCCCATACTGCCGGGTTGCGGCTGACGTTTGCAGGGCTTTGGGCCGGTGCCAGAACGAACGTAGTGCGGCAGTTTTCACCCGCCGAGCTCCTGGGGCTCCTGCGACAGACAAAGCCGACAGTGGCGCAGATATTGCCCGCGCCATTGGCTGCATTGGTAACGGGGCACGGTGCAGTGCGCGAAGACTTTGGTTCATTAAGAACGATGATGGCAGGTGGCGACAAACCCTCGCAGACACTGGTCGACGCATTTGGCGTGCTGGCAGGTGTGCCGATCGGGGCGTTTTATGGAATGACTGAAATGGGGACGTCACATTCGAACACCCATGGAGGAGTTGAGAAAGTCGGTGCCATTGGATTGAACAATCCAGGGTATGTCTCGGCGCTTCGTGATGAGGCCGGGGTGGAGGTGCCCGTGGGAGTGGACGGCAGGCACTGGGTCAAGAGCCCGACTATGATGACGGGGTATTGGGACGACCCGAGTGCGACAGCGGCAGCGTTTCGGGATGGCTGGCTCGATACTGGCGATTTGATGCGACGGGATGAGTATGACTATTTCTGGTTCCGGGGGCGGCAAAAACAGATCATCGTGCATGACGGCTCGAACATCAGCCCCGCGGAGGTGGAAGATGTACTGACAGCGCACCCCGCCGTTGCAGCGGCAGTGGTGGTTGGGGTGCGAGATGAGATGCACGGTGAAGATGTATGGGGCTTTGTGAGCTTGGTCGAAGGGGCGAAACCGGTGCGCCCCGGAGATATTGTCGACTTCGCGCGGAAACAGATCGGATACAAGGCGCCGGATGTGGTGCGGGTAGTTAATGCATTGCCATTGACCATGGGTGGCAAGCTGGACCGAATGGCGTTGAAACGGATGGCAGCGAAAGAAAGCGGTGCCGCGCACGTGCTCTAAAGCTTTGGCGGTTGGATCGCATTGGCGGACGGCTTGCTCATATGACGTAAGCAAAGACTGCAGACAGATCGACCGGAAGCAACCCTTCAACTCACATCAAAATAGTACAATCTTAAATTGTCCAAGCAGAGCTGCAATGCGCTGGGGCCGATTAGCTGGGATTGCACGTCCAAGCGCATTGGGGCACGGTGACCGTTCAACTTGGAAGAATGTTCATGGCCACCGCAAAACCTACTAACCCGTGGCTCATATTGCTGGGCCTTGCGCTTGGGGTCAGCATATCCAACGCATTTGGTCGCTTTGCATACGGACTAATCCTGCCATCCATGAAAAGTAGCCTTGGCTGGAGCCTCACTCAATCCGGTTGGCTCAATACAGCCAATTCGATTGGCTACATAGTGGGTTCGATTTTAACGCTTTTGCTGATCCGGCATTTTTCTCCGTCGCGGTTGTTTGCAAGTGGAACTGTGGCGACCGCACTGTGCCTTTTGACGACCGGGTTTGATGAAAGCCTCGTGTTTCAAACTGCCTGTCGTACTTTGGTGGGACTGTTTGGCGCTCTTTCCTTTGTGTCAGGCGGCGTGCTGGCAGCATCGCTGTTCCAGAGCAGCGCCCGAAAGAATGCGCTGGCCATCGCCTTATACTTTGGCGGTGGCGGCGGATTTGGTATCGCGTTATGCGGCGCAACCCTTCCGAGTATGTTGGACGTATTCGGACCACAAAATTGGGACTGGGCGTGGATCGGGGTCGGGTTGGTGGCCCTAGTCATTTGCCCATTTTCGGTTTGGGCTTCCACAAAATTGAACGAAACCGAACACGACACCGCGCTTCCTTCCATCCCACCGGTGCGCAAAATGCTTGGCCAACTCGGGGGGTATGCGCTGTTCGGATTGGGTTACATTGTCTACGTCACTTTCATCTCTGTCTGGATGAAAGAGCAGCATTCCAGTGTCCTGTTGACTACGGCAACATGGATGGTTCTTGGGGTCAGTATTATGGCGTCTCCTTTTGTTTGGCGCGGGGTCTTGGCCCGCTTTTCATCCGGAACGCCGTTGGCGCTGATCCTTACCGGGGTTGCATTTGGATCAGCCCTGCCAATCCTGGTTCCATCTGGATATGGGCTGATTTTGTCGGCACTGGTGTTCGGGCTATCGGTCTTTATGCCACCCACTGCAGTCACCAGCTTTGTCCGTCAGAACGTGGATCAGCAGGATTGGGGTGCAACCGTAAGCTTTTTCACAGTTGTTTTCGCTATTTCACAGACGCTGGGACCTATCGGGGCTGGTATCATTGGCGACTTGACCGGGGAAATTGGAGATAGCCTTGTGGTGGCCTCTGCGGTCCTGCTGATGGGTGCCCTTTGTGCTGCGATGCAAAAGCCGCTCAGGCGTAAGGTGGCGTAGCTGTCGTATTCAGAACTATGCTGAATCATTCCCTACTTGGACGCCGTGGGTTCTGAATGCGCAATGAGTGACCTTCCGGTCACTCCAACCTGACCTGCCTTAGGCAATCTCCTCATAATGCGGGGTCCAGAACTTCGCATCCATTGCCGCTTTCAAGTCATCCCCCGTGGATTTAGGCGCAACCCCATCCAACTGCGCCTGTTGACCAACGGCAAATGCAATAGCTTTGCTGACCTCGCGAATGTCCCCCACATCGGGCAGCAAGCTGGCTGTGCGATCGGAATTCGCAGGTGACAACGTGGCGAGCGCCTCGGCGGCGGCCATGAACATTCCGTCCGTGACGCGACAAGCGCTTGCCGCCAGAACGCCCAACCCCATACCGGGGAAAATGTAGGAGTTGTTGCACTGCGCCACATGATGCGTCTTACCGTTGTAGACAACAGGATCAAATGGGCTTCCGGTGGCGACCAATGCATGACCATCTGACCAGCGGATAATATCCGCAGGCACGGCCTCAATTCGCGATGTCGGGTTTGACAGCGGCAATACGACAGGATGATCAGTGTGAGCTGCCATCGCCCGAATGATCTCTTCAGAGAACAAGCCTGCCTGACCGCTGACACCCACCAATATGTTGGGTTCGGCGTTGTTAATCACATCCAGCAGTGAAATTTCACCATCGGACCAGCTCCCCACTTTGGTGAGAGGTTGGACAATTTGCGTTTGGAACGGCAGAAGGTCCGTCATCGCATCGGTTAACAACCCATTCCGGTCCACCATGTAGATGCGCGCGCGTGCCTCGCTTTCTGGTAATCCTTGGCGGATCATGAACTGAACCAGTTGCTCAGCGATACCCACTCCTGCTGATCCCGCTCCAAGAAACGCGATGGTAGCGTCCTTTAGCGGAATTCCGGTGACATTTGAGGCAGCCAGCAAGGTGCCGGCCGTTACCGCCGCCGTGCCCTGAATATCATCATTGAATGTACAGAGCTGATCGCGATACCGCGCAAGCAGAGGCGCTGCATGTTGCTGTGCGAAATCCTCGAACTGCAGCAACACATCCGGCCACTTGCGCTTTACCGCCTGCACAAAAAGATCGACGAATTCAAAGTACTCATCCCCGCTGACGCGCTCATTCCGCCAGCCGATATAGAGGGGATCTTCCAGCCGTTCCTGATTGTTGGTACCGACGTCCAGTACCACCGGAAGCGTTACAGACGGGCTTATTCCACCCGCAGCGGTATAAAGTGAGAGCTTTCCGATCGGAATTCCCATGCCGCCCGCGCCTTGATCGCCCAAACCCAAAATCCGCTCTCCATCGGTGACGACTATGGCCTCGACAGAGGGCAGGACGGCGTTCTCAAGTATGTCATCAATCCGGTCAAGCTCGGGGTACGAAATGATCAATCCGCGTGGGTGATCGTAGATCTCACTGAACCTCTTGCAGGCGTCGCCCACAACGGGTGTGTAAATTATCGGCATCATCTCGGTTAGATGCCGCACCAATAGAGCGTAAAACAGAACCTCGTTGTCATCCTGTAGGCCGCGCAGATAAACATGCTTTTCCAGCGGCGTCTCCTCACGTTCAAAGGCGGCATAGACACGGTCAACCTGGGTTTCGAGCGTTTCGATGTGTGGCGGAAGAAGACCCAGCAATCCAAGTTTTTCTCGTTCGTGTAGAGAAAAGGCAGTACCTTTGTTCAGCAGCGGGTTTGTCACATAGTGCAAATTTGCAGGATCAGTATCGGCCATTGGATGCCCTTTCGGATCGGCATGCACAGGTTGCACGCATCTGTCCGGTAAGGTCAGCATTATACGACAAAAAATGCAACGAACTTGCGACTGGAACTTTCCCGCATTGGGCCAACACACTCGCGCGCGATCGCGTGCCCGAGTAATTCGCGGCCCAGAGCCACCATTCGTCGCGTTACTGCATATTGGTCAAAGCCGCCCGTCGATCTCGCTGAATTTAGGGTACGCCAGCTAAAAAACTTCAACTTTGCTCGCCTCGCGTGCCTTCAATCGATGTGGCGCGAGGGTTTGCCATCACCGCTTCCAACTTCCTCAACACTTCGGCTTTCCAACCTGCTTTGATCTGTATTGCCAATTGGGACGGTGGCCTGTGGTCGGGTTCGAGGAGAGCGTATTCATATCTTAATGGTTTCTCGAAAGGTAAAAACACAAGCTTTCCATTGGATAGATTAAGCTCTTTTTCGGTCGCAACAGTTAGCGGGTCAACGATGCTGCAACACTGCCCCGAACTGACAAAGGGGATAAGAGGTAGAAAATACTGGCAGGTAACAGTCTGATTGTACTCGGCGGCAACGTCCTCAAACTCCTGCCGGACTTTCCGTTGGAACGGGTGTGAAGGATGCAGGCCGCCCATTGGCGTTCCGTCAAGATCCGATAGTTTCAGGATCTTGCGCGACGCAAGAGGATGTTCACAGTCAATAGCACAGAAGCAATCAGCCCGGATAAGTTCAGCGGAATACTGGGGTTCTTTGCCGGCTGAATGCTCGAAGTCAGCAAAGCCGAAGTCGATATTTTGCGTCCCCGCAAGCTCCATAATCTGCGGTGAACTGCGTGTCGAAAGCGTGATGCGAATATCGGGGTTTTCACCAACTGATTGGCTTATGAAACGTGGGAACAAAAAGGCAGATGGACCCGGCATCGTTGCAATATTCAAGCTTCCGGCATGCCCTTTGATAAGTCCTTCCATCGTGCTGGAAATTGTCGCCAAGCGGTCCAAAATACCCGTAGTTTCGGCTAAGAGATAGTGCGCCTCGGGGACTGGCACCAATCTTCTTCCCTTACGTTCGAACAACGTCAGGCCCAATGTCTTTTCAAGGTTTTTCAACGCTAGGCTAATCGCAGGCTGCGTGCGATTTAGTTTCTTGGCGGTTTGAGAGATGGATCCGGTCTCCATCACCTCACGAAATACGGTTAGCTGAGTTAGGTTCATATTCTTAAACATAAGCAAAACTTTAGTTTAGTGAAATATAACAAATTTGTATTTATGCAGTTTGTCTCTACGCTTGTGGGATCGAAGTTTGGGAAAACCAAAACCGAAATTCCAACAAGGGAGATGATAATGAAATTTGTGAAATGCTTGACTGGTCTTGCATTGGCGGGCGCGCTGGCAGCCCCCGCGCTGGCGCAGGACCCAACGTTCTTCCGTATTGGCACCGGTGGCGCTGGCGGAACCTATTTCCCCATCGGTGGCACCATTGCAAATGGAATCTCCGCCCCTCCGGGATCGCGCCCGTGTGAAGAAGGCGGCCAGTGCGGTGTTCCGGGCCTGATCGCGATCGCGCAATCCACCACCGCTTCGGTCTTCAACAATGCCGCTGTGCAGAATGGAGAACTTGAGGCCGGGCTGGCTGCAGCCGACGTCACCCGTTCGATGTATCTGGGTGAAGGTAAGTTCGAAGGCAAACCCCATCCCAAACTGCGCATCGTAGCCAATCTGTTCCCAGAAGACCTGCATCTGGTGCTTCCGGCCGGCTCGACGATTAACGATCTGAGTGACCTGGAAGGCAAGCGTGTTGGTATTGCTCAGGCTGGTTCTGGCACGCAGGTAGCCGTTTTGCAGATGCTGGATGCTTGGGGTGTCAACCGTGACAACATGGATGAGGCCGAGTTGAACAACAGTCAGAGTGCCGAACGTCTGGCCGATGGTCAGCTTGACGCCTATTTCTATGCCGCAGGCTGGCCGGTTGCTGCGATGGTGCAGCTATCTTCGACCAAAGGTATGAACCTGCACTCTTTCTCCGACGAAGATCTGGGCAAGATCAACGAGATCATTCCAGCCTATATCCCTTCTGCCATTCCAGGTGGCGTTTATGAAGGCATCGACGGCGAAACCAAGACCCCTGCGGTCAGCGCGATGCTGGTTGTGTCGTCGGACCTGTCTGACGACCTGGTCTATGAGCTGACCAAGGCGATGTGGAACGACAACACCCGCAAGCTGCTGGATAACGGTCATGCCAAGGGCAAGCAGATCACCCCTGATACCGCTCTGGATGGTGTCGAAGCACTGGGCGTTCCGCTGCATCCGGGTGCTGAGAAGTTCTACAAAGAAGCCGGGCTTCTTCAGTAACCTGATCTCAACTCAACTCATCGTCCGGTGCCCCTATTTGGGGCACCGCACACTCGAAATGCGCGAAATCAGGGGGCCATCATGTCCACGACTAAAAATCTTGATGACCACGAACTCACAGCCGAAGAATTAGCGGCTATCGAAGAACAGTTCGACGAGGGTGCTGCCGTCCGGCAGGTTACGCCGTCAACCGGAAAGGTCCTGCGCGTTGTGGCCCTGATCTTTGCGTTTTACGAATTCTTCACGGCCGGTTTTGGCCTGCCGGCCGATCACTGGCACATGGGCATCTATCTGGCACTGCTGTTCATTCTGGTCTACGCGACGATCCCGATTATCGGGGCCAAAAGCCTTTACGCGCTAAAGGTCAGCCGGTTTCGCATCGGCAACATCCCTCTTTACGATCTGGTCTTCATGGCCCTTGGGATCATCGCGGCGCTGTACGTGGGCGTCGCCTGGCGCGGCATTCCGTTTCTTGGGATTGAGGAACAGACCTTCCGTATGGGTAACCCCAACAGTTATGACGTGATTTTGGGTGTGATCATCATCCTGCTGGTGCTGGACATCGCACGCCGCACGCTTGGTTGGGTGCTGCCGCTGATCATCTGCGTATTTATCTCATACGCTTTGCTTGGGCCGTATTTCCCCGGATTGTTGCAGCATCCTGGCGTGAACTTCAAAACCTTCGTTTCGTCGATGTACTTCCCGCAGGAGGGCATCTACGGCGTCACGTTGTGGGTCGTCTCGACAATCGTTTTCCACTTTGTGTTGTTCGGCGTGATCGCGCAGCGCACAGGATTGGGACAGCTTTTTATCGATAACGCTACAATTTTGGCGGGCCGCTATACTGGCGGTCCGGCAAAAGTGTCGGTGGTATCCTCGGCCTTCTTCGGCACGATCTCGGGTTCTTCGGTGGCCAACACCGTTTCAACCGGCGCGCTGACAATTCCCAACATGAAGCGCCTTGGATACCCCGGCCATTTTGCGGGTGGGGTCGAAGCGGCTTCTTCGGCCGGTGGTCAGATCACTCCGCCGATCATGGGTGCCGCTGCCTTTATAATGGCAGAGTTTCTTGAGGTTCCCTACACCACCATCGTTATTGCTGCTATTTTCCCAGCACTCCTGCACTATGTTGGCGTCTTTGCTGTCGTGCACCTGATGGCACGCAAGCTGAATCTCAAAGGTCTCACCAAAGAGCAACTGCCGCAGCTCAAAGCCGTCTGGGCTGAAGGCTGGGCCAACATAGTGCCCCTAATCGGCCTGCTAGTGGTTCTGTTCACGGGTTACACGCCCTTCATGTCGGCCTTCTGCGGCATATCACTTGCGGTAATCGCGGGCATGTCGCGCTTGAGGCAACCACCGACATTGATCTACGCGGCAGCGTTCCTCAGCTTTGTACTGTGGAAGTTCTCAGACGGCGGCTTTGATCTGACCATGACAACAATCCTGTGCGGATTGACGGTGGTCGCAACTATGAACCCTCAGAAACGCATCGAAGTGCCCGAGATGCTGCAGGCGGTAGAATTGGGTGTGAAATACTCGCTGGCCGTGGGCGCCGCCGCTGCTGCGGTCGGTATCGTGGTGGGCGTGATCAACACCACTGGCATCGGGTTCCGCATCGGTTTCATGGTTACACAGGGCGCAGGCAACCTGGCATCGGATCTGTACAACATGATCTCGTTCGGCAGCTTCCAGTTCATTGTGATGGAAGACTTACAATTGTTCATCTCATTGGTGTTCATCGCCGTCGTCTGTATCCTGATGGGCGCCGGCATTCCGACCACTGCGCTGTATATCATGCTGGTGTCAGTGGCGCAGCCTGCGCTGGCGCAGCTGGGCGTGCCACCCATCGCCAGTCATCTGTTCGTGCTTTATTACGGTGTGGTATCCGAGATTACGCCACCGGTCTGTACTTCAGCTTATGCGGCTGCAGCCATTGCCAATTCAAACCCGTTCCGAACGGGACTATCTGCCTTTACCCTTGGATTGGGCAAAGTGATCGCGCCCATGGCCTTTGTCTATGCGCCGGTGCTGCTATTCGTGTCTTCAACCGGGTTTGACCTGTGGGAGTTCACTTATACTGCGACCAGTTGCATCGCCGGGGTTATTGCCCTGTCAGCAGCCGTGGTCGGGTATTGGTTGAGCCCGCTGAATATCGCGTCACGCATTCTGATGGCCATCGCTGGGATTATCTTTGTAGCGCCCAGCCTGACTGCTGATCTGATCGCGCTGGCTGTGGCATCACCTGTCATCGTCACCCAACTTATTGCCCGCAACCGCAGTCACTCTCCGGCGTGAAACCATGACAGATCAAGTGACCATCATCGGCGCGGGGGTCGTCGGCATTTGTTGCGCTTTGTCGCTACAAGAGCGCGGCATTTCTGTTCGGCTGATTGACCGCGGTCTACCTGGGCAGGAAACCTCTTTCGGGAATGCAGGTGTAGTGTCGCCGTGGTCAATCATTCCGCAAGCGATGCCGGGTATTTGGAAATCTCTGCCCCAGATGCTACTGGACCCTAAAAGCGCGCTTTCGGTCAGAACCAGTTACTGGCCAAAAATGATCCCCTGGGGCCTGCGGTTTTTGGGAAACTCCGGCGAAAGGTCAGTGCGTGAAATCTCGGACGCGATGGAGCTTTTGTGCCGCCCTTCTATCGACCTTTATCGTCGTCATCTTCAAGGCACCGGGCACGAAAATCTGATCACCGACAGCTACTATATTCACGCATTTCGCCATCGGAAGCAGGCTGATCTGAATGGGCTTGGATATCTGATCCGCCAGGAAAAAGGAGGAGATCTGGAGCTTGTCGATGGTGTCGAGCTACGCGGCCTGGAACCTGCACTGTCAGAAGAATTCAAAGCCGCGATCGTGATAAAAGGTCAGGCACGCGTAACCTCACCAGGACGTGTTGGGGCAGTTCTGGCTGAAAAAGCGCGCTCGCAAGGCGCAGAAATAGTACAAACCGAAGTCACCAGGCTGGCACCGGCTGAAGATGGTGGTTGGCAGATTACAACCTCGCAGGGCACGATGCGTGCTGCCAGCATCATCCTCGCGGCCGGTGTGTGGTCCGCCGACCTGCTGAAACCATTGGGGATGCCTGTGCCGCTTGTGGCCGAACGGGGCTACCATGTCGAATTCCCTAAGCCCTTAGCCCAATTGAACAATTCGGTCATGGATGTAGACGCAAAGGTGGTCGCAAGTTCGATGCAGGACGGTCTGAGAGTCGCTGGCACGGCCGAATTTGGTAGCGTCGACGCGCCCGCTGATCCACGCAAGAAAAAAATCCTGACCGAACAAGCCAAGGCCATGATGCCGGGCCTCGATGCAGGCGAGGCGCAGTTTTGGATGGGTCGACGTCCGTCCTTTCCGGACAGTTTACCCGCGATTGGGCCAGTTAACGGCAGAGAAGGGCTCTATACTGCGTTCGGGCATTCTCACTATGGGCTGATGATGGCCCCAAAAACCGGCGAGCTTGTGGCCGATCTTGTGTCCGGTCGCAGCCCAAACATCGATCTGGCCCCGTTTTCGCTGGCCCGGTTTTGAACCTTCAAATCAAAAGGAACAGATGACAATGCCTATCTACAAGGGTGGCCAGAACATTTGCGGCGCGTCAATTGGTGTTCTGTGCCTTGAAAGCTATTTTCCAAAACCGCCGGGTCACATCAAGAACCCTTCCAGTCTGCCATTTCCGGTTCTGTATGAGATGATCGACGGCGTGACGGTCCCGACCTTGCTGAACAACCCTTCGCCCGAGTTACTGGCACCGTTCATCGAAGGCGCCAAGCGGCTTGAGGCTGAAGGTGTGCGAGCCATCACGGGCAGTTGCGGCTTTCTAGCCTTGTTTCAAAAAGAATTGGCAGCTGCGGTTTCAATTCCTGTCTTTGCCTCCAGCCTGATCCAGGTGCCGCTGGCCTTTCACATGACCGGGGCCAACGCGCCAGTGGGCGTGCTAACCGCAGATGCATCCGCATTGACGCCTCGGCATTTCGAAGGTGTCGGTGCATCAGGTGTTCCTGTGGCCGTGAAGGGATTGGAAGATACCACAGAATTCGCCGAAGTGATCTTGCGGAACACACGGACCCGGATGGACACGGACCTGATCGAGACCGAGGTCTTGGATGCGGCCCGTAATCTGGTTCTTGAAGCTCCGGACATTCGGTCGTTGGTTTTGGAATGCACGGACTTGCCGCCTTACGCATCGCGGCTTCAGGAAGAACTGCAGCTTCCTGTCTTTGACCTGACCACACTGGCGCAAATGGCGCACGCTGTGACGACCCGAGCGCCCTACTCGGGACTGATGCCGTGGCAGCGCTGACCGTACCAAAGCGGTCACTGAAAGAGAAAAAGAATGGACGCTGGCGGGGACCTCGGAATATCTGAGGCCTTGCGACATTGCCTTGATCCATAGGAGTTTTGAGTGTCCGTCGACCTGTCAATCCTAATGATTGCCATCTGCCTTGGCGCAATGCTGCAAGTCGGAGTTGGTATCGGGTTCAGCATCATCGCTGGACCGCCCATGATGATTTTGCTTGGCACGTCGACGGCAGTTCCAGTCTTACTCTTGTTGAACACGTTTGTTTCATTGGTAGCGACAGACCGGCATGTTCTAAAAAACAACCGTCAACTAATCCGCACCGCGGTCATTGGATGCTGCGTCGGAGTGGCCGCCGGCCTTGTTGTGTATCCCTTTTTGACCGAAGCATTTGTTCTTGCCCTGACGGCGTGTCTACTGCTGATCGGGTTGATTACGACCTTGCTTCCCTTGCGGGGATCCATTGGCAACGCAGGGTTTTCAGTCGTTACAGGACTGTCTGGGCTTGCGACTGTTTGGGCGGCGACACCGGGCCCTCTAATGGTGTTCGGTTTGATAGCAAAGGGTCGTTCCGCCAAAGAGGTGGCAAAGTTGGTTCAACCCATAGCGCTGGTGGCATACGGCATCGCCTTTTTGTTGCACAGATTGTCCAACGCGCAGGCAATCTCATTTGAGCCGCAAATACTGGGGTTTGTTGCGATAACTCTGATCGGCAGCCTACTTGGTCGTGTGGTAGGCCCTTACTTACCACAGTCGGTGGTCATAACAGTGATCCGCGTGGTATCCCTGATTGCCTGCTTAGTTTTGTTCTATCGCGCGCATTTAATAGCTTGGTCTTGAAGGTTACACGATGACACAAAACGATTATCTGCACAAATTTCCACGCGCCCAACTCATGTCCGGCCCAACTCCTTTGGAGCGTCTGGACAACTTATCGACAGAACTGGATATCGATCTCTGGCTGAAACGTGATGATCTGACTGGGCTTAGTTTTGGTGGCAACAAAACACGGCAGCTTGAATTTTATCTCGGAGATGCGCGTCAACAAGGTGCTGATACCATTCTGATCACCGGCGCCGTTCAATCCAATTTCGTTCGGTCTGCGGCCGCTGCCGCAGCCAAACTGGGCATGCAATCCGTGCTTCAGTTGGAAGAGCGTGTCTCTGACATGGGGGCGGAGTACTATTCGTCCGGGAACGTGCTGCTGGCGCAAATCCTGGGTGCCGAGCATATGAGTTACCCAGAAGGAGAAGACGAAGCGGGAGCTGACGCAGCGCTGCATGCGCGCGCAGTTGAATTGAAAGCCAAAGGTCACAAACCGTACGTTATTCATCTGGGGCTGGGCCATCCGCCCTTGGGTGCCTTGGGCTACGTTGTGGCCGGGCAGGAATTGTATCAACAGATGCCGGATTTCGACGCGGTCGTTGTCCCCTCGGGTAGCGGTGCCACGCATGGCGGACTGCTGACCGGTCTGGCGTTAGAAGAAAGCACTGCTTCGGTGTATGGGATTTGTGTGCGCAGAGATCGTGAAAAGCAGCAGGCCCGAATGAAGGTCGTTCTGCAAAAACTTGCGGACTTGCTGGATATTGACGCAGGACTTCTACAGGACAAGATCGATGTTTTTGATGAGGCCTTGCCGCCGGGATATGGCAAAGTAAATGCAACCACGCGCGCTGCATTGAAAAAGATGGCCCGGGTCGAGGGGGTTTTCCTTGACCCCGTTTATTCTGCAAAGACATTCGCTGGCTTGTTGGACCTCGTAGAAAGCGGAAAGATCAAGTCGGCGGAGAAAGTCATTCTGCTGCACACAGGCGGGCTGCCTGCACTCTTCGGATATCAAAGTGAATTGATGGACAGCCCGACCTGAAGCATTCGTAGCCCATATACGTTTCAGTAACTTGCTTGCCTGCATCTTTGGTGCCCAAACAAAAGCTACAGGTGCTGAAACCTGAGCCGCCTGCAAAACGGTCCAACTACTGAGGAATATCGCAGGCGTCAGAAATCTGCCCCCCGAAATCGGGGGCAAATTGCTAAGCAATATTCACAAGTAGAGTGAAAAACGACGCGGTGGGTTCATCAGTTTTTAGCCCAACAGTAGCGGCGTCAGGGTGCGCAACCCTCACGCTCTTCTTGCTTGGCTTTCGCGGCAAGCACCTCCGCTCGTATTCCTTGTCGAAAGAAAAACAGCATGAGCATTGCAACTATCAAGAAGACTGGGAAAATCATCAACTGCGTTGCATTCAGCCCCATGTATATCGGTTTTTCTTCCACGACTTCAAATAGCCGACGATGCAAGTAGACGTAGTACCCATCGTTATTGTCCACGTAATCTTCGGCTTCTCGCCATGCCTTTTCGTCACCTGGCTTAAGCGTTGTTTGTTTTGTTTTGAGATTCCACTGGTATGTCCAGGTTGCCCCCGCCTCATCCCACTCGCCGCCGGTCTCGAATTTAATAAAGTCATTTTCGAACTCAAGCGAACTGGGCTTTTTGATTGGGGCGGGAACATTGCGCATCACGATCTTATGGACGTTGTGCATCGGAGCGTTTACGCGAGATTGCCCTTCAAGCACCTCATCGTCATCAAATTCATAAAGCTCGTCCGAAATAGCGTAGCCATAATGGTTCAGTTTGTTCCAAAGTTCCTTTTCTTCAAACCCCTCGCGCGGCAACGTGTAGCGCTGGACGAGCTGAAAAACATTGGCGTCCAGATCATCCTCAATGATCATTACCTCTGAGTGCGTGGCTCCGGGAAACCGTTTGGCGTACCACTTTTCATATTGCTTGCGCCGGTCTTCCATGTCCTCGCCGTCATAGCGCCAGCGCATGTTGTCCGCTTCGACACCCCGCCATGTGTCTGTAACATTGAGTACGGCGGCAATCGGGCCTTCATCCAAGAACACATATTCCTGTACAGCCTCTCGGGTCGGTTCATCAGAAAGATTCGTTACGACTTCAACAAGTCCGGTGCTGTCCTCTGCCAGTGGCAGGCCCCAGGCAAAATCCTTCAATGGGATCGCCCGACCTACGCCGCCTTGCAGTAGATCGGTTGCATCAACAAACCAGTCACCTTGCGGATCGCGAACACGTACTATGGCGTGATCAAAGATAAACGGTGAAGGTAACATGCGCGGCAAAGCAGGCCCGATGTCTTGGTCGACGAGAACGACATCGGCCTCAATCTGCAAATAGGCCAGCATGGAAATCAGAAGAAGCGCCTTGTCTTTGCAATCGCCATATGCGCTCAGCCAGACTTCGTCGGGGGATCGAGGTATCCAGCCGCCTTCACCAATTGAAACGCTGAAATACCGGACCCGGTCCTGTACCAAACGCAAAGCTTGCGTCGCGCGCCATTGCGGATCTTCGGACTGCTCCAGCATTTCATCAAGCAGTTTGATCAGGTCACCGGGCAATAAGTCCGGTCTGGGTTTGTAGTCGCCGGTTAGTCCCTGAACGATCTGAAACCAATCCTGAAAGGTCGAGAGCTGCAACCCATCGTTGGAGACATCCCAATCATCCGCAGAGCGTGTGTTTCTGTCATCTTCTTCAGACTTTTCCAAGGACCAACTCAAGATCGTCCTGCCGGCAGCCTCTTCGCGCTGAACATCGAACTCATCCGTATGGTTCAGCTCGAAACGCGTTGCAGCGGGCAAGTCAATGGACGTGCGCCTCTGTTCCCAACCCCAGTCTCTGAGCCCGTCTGATCGATAGTGAAACTGGTTTGGGAAAACGGGTGTGGTGGCAGTGATCGACCAGATCATCTCGACGGTGTCACCAACACGAAGATCCGCGATCTGACCGAAATACTCGATGTCGCCCAGCATCACACCTGAGCTGAGCGCTGGTTCGCGCCGGAGTTCTTCGAACGGCAAGTCGAGTTGATCTATCACTAAACCATCTCGGTGGATCTGCAATCGATGAAGAGTGGCACGCTCAAAATTCGGGTCCACCAGCAATTGGACCTCGCCATAAAGTTCCAGAGTTGAACGATCATGCACGGCAAAGAAGCTCTGCCTGACCCTCTGATATCCGTTGTCTTCGACCCGGATTTTTTCGTCGTGAATAGGGAGACTTACAGATGTATCAGCATGCAATGCCGCTTCTCGATCCCGCTGCGAAACCTCCTCGTGCCACTCAGGTAGGTTTTTGTCGCGTAGCAATTCTGCTGATGCAGGTTTGGCTCCAGCCAAATTAAAAAAGCCCAGTATGACAAGAAAGACGATGACCCAAATTGCAATGTTGGCGAATGTGGATTGCCACCACTTCTTTTTCTCAACTTTCGGCGCAGCCGTTCGTTTGTTGTCTGACCATGGACCCAGCCCCTGAGACACTCTGTAGGCGGAAAGAAGATTTACCGCGGCGGGTATTTCTGGAACAACATGCAACTGATCATCCTTCGTTTCGACAATGGTCAGGTCATTTTCAATATGAACGGCACGAACCGCAGACCAATCGAGGCGCAATCGTTTACCTTCGCGCCAGATTTCAATGGCCGCCTTGTCGCAACTCACTGCCGTCGGCCCCCAATCGAAGCCTCGTAAAAGCCCGTGACGGTAATAGTGAAGATGGCGCAGTTTTGGCAGATAGGGCCAATCATTTACCGCTGCTGTGGTCATCGCGACAAACAGCAATATGACACCGATTTGATTAAACAACGGAAAACCCGCATCCAATGACTTCCCGGTCAACAAAACAATAAAGAGAAAAATAGAGAGACCCGAAATCCATGCATACGCCAAATAGTTGAAGACTGAGTCCAACCAGGCGGGACAGGGTGTCCCCAGTTTTTTGGATAGCCCTTCCAAGGCATGAAAGGCTGCGGTCGCGGATATATACTGGTGTTTGGCTTCTATCGGAGCGTTTTTTGGGTCAAAACCGCTGGAATTCTTCGCCCTGCTTTCCTCTTTCACCTTCTTCACGAGCTCTCTGGCGTCTTCATCCGAAGGCATTGGAAGAAAAAACAATCCGTAGCTCGCTCTTTTCCAGATCACAAACCGCCCAACGTGAATTGGTTTTGATACATGTGAAAAATGCCAGGCCTCTGTCTGGTGGGCTTCAATTGCTTCGACGTAGTCTTTCTTGACAGTGTACTGCGTTTTGCCACCATGGAGTTCAGCCGCCCTGAGAATTACAGGCGCGCGGCCCCTCCAAACCGCCCATAGACTTCCAGCGCTCAATGCGTGTGACCGCGCGAGAAAAAAACAAAATAGACCAAGCGGGATTGGAGCCCAGAGTTTGGCTCCAGCGGTGCTCAGGTCAAGACCGGAATTCCAGGCCGCGACAAAGCCGCCCAGAAGCTCGGCTAGAAATGTTACTGCCAGACATCCCACCGCTATTGCCAATAGAAGAAACTGCTTGAACCCTCTTCGCGCATCCAGCCGACACCGCTCAGAACGAACTTCGCTCGTCAGTTCGGTTTCAAGGGTCAGTATTGACGAATTGCTTGGTGCTGGCACTAGCTCCGAATGAATCGCGTTCACAATAGTATTTCCCAACAAATTCAATACTCGCCAAAAGATTGAACATTCATGGCAAAAATATGGTTCTGGTGTAGTGTCAGGCGTTGTTTTGACCTCTTGCAGCCCGCCATCAATTGCGGCTTCTCTCTCCACTCCAATTTGGTTGATCGCCGAAAAAATATAGAGCCAGCTGAAGTTCGCCCCCCCTTTTTCAGTTCCCGGTCGGTAACGTGGAAGGCGCGGACTCAGACAGTACGCATTCGTGAGTCGAGCGGCGAAGCTGTATGGAGAGCCCATTTCGACCAATGCTGTGCACTGTAAGAACGACATTTATTGGTGAAATCGAACGTAATCGCTTTGTGAAGGCTCAATGATCGACCGTACGAGAGTTTGCCGCTAGTTGCGACTGGCGTGACTGTACGCGCCGTTGCATGCAGTCAATAACGCGGTTCCGAGCATCGCCCAAATGCTGACCCGCGCACCGACTACGACGAACCTGATGCCAACGCTTATGCCACGCTAACCACACCATCAAAGTTGAGTTAATGGAAACAGCCGAATTACTGATGAACAACGTGAACGTTCGTGTTGAGGTACATGTTATTCCGATGCAGCGATACGGATCGCTTCGGCGGCTTTACGGAAGCCTTTGCCCGTTCGTAGGAAGGTGCATCGAAGGATCACATACAGCCGCGTGGCTCCGCCCACCCGTTCTTCAAACCGCGAGCTTTCGACCAAAACGACGAGATTGTGCAGGGATCAACGTGTGACCCATGCCGTCGTCGCGAATGATTTTTTTTGGCCCGCAGGCGTTGTATCAAAAGGCACAATTGAAAACACCAAGCCCCGGCCCTTAGGTTCCAGCGAGTTTAGGAAAAGGCTAGGTTTGTATTTGCGACCGTTGGTCAAGGTTGGAACCAAGCATAGAAGTATACAGTACCTGCAAATTTCCACGGTGGCACCTTGAAACCTCCGCAACAAATGTATACCGGTGCATACAAATACGATCGAGCGAGTTGCCCCACGCCTCTCAACAGCAGCAGATTCACACAAAGCGGAAACAGCCATGAGCCAGTATTCAGATTACTTGGATGAAATTGAAACGCGCAAAGAACAAGGGCTTAGCCCAAAACCCATCGACGATGGTGCGCTGGTCGAGGAAATCATCGAACAAATCAAGGATACCGGTCATCCGCATCGTGCAGATTCGTTGCACTACCTGATTTACAACACGTTGCCTGGCACAACCAGTGCTGCGGGTGCGAAGGCAACGTTCCTGAAGTCCGTCATCGTCGGCGAGGTAACTGTTGAGGAAATCTCGCCCGAATTCGCGTTCGAACTGCTGTCCCACATGAAGGGCGGACCTTCGGTTGACGTGCTTCTGGATGTTGCACTGGGCGACAAGCAAGACATAGCGGTTCAGGCGGGCGAGGTTCTGAAAACTCAGGTCTTTCTGTATGAGGCGGACACGGACCGTCTGAAAGCTGCCTATGAGGCGGGCAACAAGATCGCTGCGGATCTCCTTGAGAGCTACTCCAAGGCTGAATTTTTCACCAAGCTGCCTGATGTGGACGAGGAAATCCAAGTTGTCACATATATTGCAGCCGAGGGTGACATCTCCACTGACCTTCTGTCGCCGGGTAATCAGGCGCATTCGCGTTCCGACCGCGAGTTGCATGGCAAATGCCTGATTTCCGAGGCCGCACAAAAAGAGATTGAAGCGCTGAAGCTGCAGCACCCCGACAAGCGCGTGATGCTGGTTGCGGAAAAAGGCACTATGGGTGTTGGTTCGTCGCGGATGTCGGGTGTCAACAACGTGGCGCTTTGGACCGGCAAGCAAGCCAGCCCGTACGTACCTTTCGTCAATTTTGCACCGGTCGTGGCCGGCACAAACGGCATTTCGCCCATCTTTTTGACAACCGTGGGCGTTACCGGTGGTATTGGTGTCGACCTGAAGAACTGGGTCAAGAAAGTGGACGAGGATGGCAAGGCGATCCTCAACAACGATGGCAACCCGATTCTGGAACAGCGCTATTCGGTTGAGACCGGCACCGTGCTGACCATCAACACGAAAAAGAAAAAGCTCTATAGCGCGGATGGCAGTGAAGAATTGGTCGACATGGCCGGCTCATTCACCCCGCAAAAGATGGAGTTCATGAAAGCCGGCGGCTCTTATGCCATCGTTTTTGGCAAAAAACTGCAGACATTTGCATGTGAGACACTGGGCATCGAGCTGAAATCGGCCTTCGCCCCGGCGAAGGAAGTCAGCCATGAAGGTCAGGGACTGACGGCCGTCGAAAAGATCTTTAATGCCAATGCGCGCGGTGCGACCCCGGGCAAAGTGTTACATGCCGGCTCTGACGTGCGCGCCAAAGTCAATATCGTGGGCTCTCAGGACACCACCGGTCTGATGACCAGTCAGGAGCTTGAGGCTATGGCTGCCACCGTCCTGTCACCCAGTGTCGATGGTGCCTATCAGTCCGGCTGTCACACAGCTTCGGTCTGGGACCTCAAGGCGCAGGCCAACACCCCGCGCCTGATGGCGTTCATGCACAAATTCGGCCTGATTACTGCGCGTGATCCCAAGGACGTGTACCACGCGATGACAGACGTCATTCACAAGGTGCTCAACGACATCACCGTGGATGACTGGGCCATCATCATCGGCGGCGACAGCCATACGCGGATGTCCAAAGGCGTGGCCTTTGGTGCGGACTCGGGCACGGTTGCACTGGCGCTGGCCACGGGTGAGGCGACAATGCCTATCCCGGAATCCGTCAAGGTGACGTTCAAGGGCGAAATGGCACCGCACATGGATTTCCGCGACGTGGTGCACGCGACGCAGGCGCAGATGCTGGCGCAACACGGCGACAACGTATTCCAGGGTCGCATCATCGAAGTGCATATCGGTACGCTGCTGGCGGACCAGGCCTTTACCTTCACCGACTGGACGGCCGAGATGAAGGCCAAGGCGTCGATCTGTATCTCGAACGACGATACGCTGATTGAATCGCTGGAAATCGCCAAGTCGCGGATCAAGATCATGATCCAAAAGGGCATGGATAACGATGTTCAGATGCTGCAGGGCCTGATCGACATCGCGGACAAACGTATCGCCGAAATCCACTCGGGCGAAAAACCGGCTCTGCGTCCAGATGACAACGCCAAGTATTTTGCCGAAGTCGTCGTGGATCTGGATCAGATCGTTGAACCGATGATAGCCGACCCGGATGTGAACAATGCCGACGTGTCCAAGCGTTATACCCACGACACGATCCGCCCGATCTCGTACTACGCTGCTGAAAAGAAGGTTGATCTGGGCTTTGTGGGCTCCTGCATGGTGCATAAGGGCGATATCAAGATCGTGGCCCAGATGTTGCGCAATCTCGAAGACGAGTATGGCAAAGTCGAGTTCAAGGCCCCGCTTGTTGTTGCCGCACCGACATACAACATCGTTGATGAGCTGAAAGAAGAAGGTGATTGGGCAATTCTGCAGAAGTACTCGGGCTTTGAGTTCGATGACTTGTTCCCCAAGCAATCCGCACGGACCGAGTACGAGAATATCCTCTATCTTGAGCGCCCAGGCTGTAACCTCTGCATGGGGAACCAGGAAAAAGCCGCCAAAGGCGACACCGTTTTGGCAACGTCCACCCGTCTGTTCCAAGGCCGTGTTGTAGCGGACAGTGAGACAAAGAAGGGTGAATCCCTTCTGGGTTCGACCCCGGTTGTTGTTCTGTCAGCTATTCTGGGTCGTACGCCGACGCTGGAGGAATATAAGGTCGCGGTCGAAGGCATCGACCTGACCAAATTTGCACCACCGATGGAAGTTCCCGGTACTGCCCGCTCGGTGCATTTCTAATACAATAGCGGGTGCGGCGAATGTTGCCGCGCCCGCTTTACCCCAACCTGCCCGAAGCTTGGTAAAAACGGCGCATTACTATGGGGGTCAGGTACATCGGGATCTGATAGGCCCCGATGAACACCAAAAGTGGCGCTGTCACCTCGGGTGGTAACGCAATCAGGAAAATCGCGACATTCCGGTTTCCGGCGACAATTGACAAAGCGGTGGCTTTGTCGGCAGCCACTCGGTTGCGTGTCAAAAAAAACATCACCAGTTGCGCGCCGAAATTGGCCAGACATGCGATCCCGACCCAAAAAATCGCAAGACCGGGGTCAACAAGCGCTGTCGCGGTCACGGACGGCATCAAGCCGATCACAAATACGGCAAGTGTGATTGTTGCCAACCCTTCCAGATTTTTTAGCGTGGTTTGGGATGGGTTTCTCAGAAACGCGAGGCGCAACAACACGGCTGCAACAGTCGCCCCCGCAATTGTCAAAAACAGGCGCAAGACGGCGATAAGAACGGATTGAAAGTCTCCCAGTTCGGGCATCAGCACGAATATGGGAAACACGGTCAACGGCAATACGGCGGTCCCGATCACCATCAAGCGCATAGCGTGTTCTGCCGGATGTCCCATCATCAGGCACATATTCGCACTGCCCGAGATGGACGGAGCCGCGGCCATGATCAGCAGAGACAAAAAGACCGGCGTGCCGGTCCATCCACCGATCATGCCAATAGTCACAACTATTAGCGGCAAAACCAGCTGGAACGCGATCACTGTATTTGCCACCTGGCGTAAATCGACCAAGGACCCCAACAACAAAGAAGGTTCAATTCGAAGGACAGTCAGGAACAGCAGCAGTGCGACTAGCGGCGGCAAGACCGCCCGCATCGGCTCGGCCAGCGCAGGCAGCAACAATCCAGCAGCCAGTCCTGCGACCAGTACATAAGGACCGTTGCGCGCCGCCAGATGAAGTGGGTTCAATGCCCCCTACCCGCCCGGGCTTTGCCTAAGGTTTTCCGGCAGCCATGTGGCCAGATCCGGGAACCAGATCAGGACGAAGACCATCACCACCATGATCAGGAACATCGGAATTGCCGCGCGGGCAATATAGCTCATCTCATGGTTCGTCATGCCTTGCATCACAAACAGGTTGAAGCCGATCGGCGGCGTGATCTGCGCCATTTCAACGACAACCACGATAAAGATACCGAACCAGATCAGGTCAATACCCGCGTCCCGGATCATCGGTTCCACCACGGCCATGGTCAAAACAACCGAGGAGATGCCATCAAGGAAACAGCCCAGAATGATGTAAAAGACCAGCAAAACCATCAAAAGCTCAAACCGAGTCAGCTCCCACCCTGCGATCAGATCAGCCAGACCCCGCGGCAGACCCGTAAATCCCATGGACAATGACAAGAACGCAGCCCCAGCAAGGATCAGGGCGATCATCGCACTGGTCCGGGTGGCCCCCATCAGGCTTTCGGTGAAGGTCTTCCAGGTCAGGGATCCCTGCCCTGCCGCCAGCAACAGACCACCGATCACACCAAAGGCCGCGGCTTCGGTCGCGGTGGCATAGCCCAGATACATCGACCCGATCACCACCATGATCAGCAGGATTACGGGCAACAAAAAGCGAGAGTTCTTGAGTTTTTCAGAAAAGCTCAGTTTGTTCTCACTGTTTGGGTTCCAGTCTTTCCCGAATTTCGAATAAATTGCGACGTATCCCATGAACATCGTCGCAAGCACCAATCCGGGCAGTATGCCTGCAAAGAACAGCTTGGTGATCGATTCATTGATAGTCACACCATAGACGATCAACGTCAAAGAGGGCGGGATCATCAGGCCCAGTGTCGCAGCGCCGGTCAGCGTACCAATTATCATCCGTTCGGGGTAGTTGCGTTTCCTCAGTTCCGGGATCGACATTTTACCCACAGTCGTCAGGGTGGCGGCTGACGACCCAGAAACAGCGGCAAACACCGTGCAGCCGACAATGTTGGTGTGCACCAAACCACCGGGCAAAGGTGCCATCCAAGGCGAAAGTCCCTTGAACATATCCTCGGATAATCGCGTTCGATACAGGATTTCGCCCATCCAGATGAACATCGGCAGCGCGGTCAGTGTCCATGACGATGAGGCCGACCAGATGGTCGTGATCATCACGTCTCCGACAGGGCGTGTCGTGAAAAGCTCCATCCCGACCCACGCGACGCCCATAAGGGCAAGGCCAACCCAGACACCGGTGCCAAGCAGAGTGAAAAGAACAAAGAGGAAGAGGATGATGACTGATACGTTTTCCATGCTCTCACTCCCCGTGGCTCTGATCGGCCAGATCACGGACGATGCGGTGATCGCCCTTAAAAACGACGTGGATCAGATGATCGGTCAGGGCGATTGCAAGGATGACTGCGCCAATCAGCATTGTTGACTGCGGAATCCAAAGCGCGGTTTTGTCCTGTCCCTGGCTGACATCGTTGAATTTCCAGCTCCAGTAGACAAAGCGGTAGGCGTACCAGCAAAAATACCACATTACCGCCGCGCCAACTGTAAAACACCATATTTCAAGGACGCGGCGCAATCGGTCGGGGACCGCATTCAACAGGATCGACACACGAATGTGGCTGCCTCGGTTCAGCGCATTGGCAAAGGCCAGAAAGGACGCGGCAGCCATGGCATAGCCCGCATAGTCGGGCGCGCCCGGGAAAACCTCTCCGGTCCAGCGGGCCAGCATTTGCACAACGATCAGCACCAAAATAGCAATCAGGCTAAGTGCTGCCAGAACCCCTGCTGCCTGATAAATGAAATCCAATACGGACCTGAGCCCTCGTAGTGCCGCCATGCTGTCCCCACTATTAGTTATTCTATGGAAACGGGCGGCAGGTTGATCCGCCGCCCATCCTTGGCCAATTACTGAGACGAGTTGAACGCATCGACGATGGCCTTGCCTTCGTCACCTGCGGCCTCAAGCCACTCATTGGTCATTGTCACACCGATTTCTTTCAACTCGTTGGTCATCTGTTCAGAGGCCGGACCAACCGTCATCCCGCCATCACGCAGACCTTGCAGGGTAAAGCCGGTGTATTCCTTGGCGCGCCAGTTGCCCGCGTATTCGGCAAGCTCTGCACAGCCTTTGATGACGTTCTTGTTGGCATCAGAAACGCCAGCCCAGATGTCTGAGTTGACCATGACGTAATTGCGCGGCAGCCACGCGTCCACCTCGTAGAAATAATTCAGGCTTTCCCATACTTTGCGGTCATACCCGGTCGAACCCGACGACACCATCGAGTCCGCGACACCAGTGGCAAAAGCCTGGCTGATTTCAGCGGCTTCGATTGTCACGGGCAGCATGCCGGTCAGTTCCGCCAAACGCGACGTGGCATTGTTGTAAGACCGGAACTTGATGCCTTCCATGTCGGCGACCGAGTTCACCTCGTCTTTAAAGTACAGTCCTTGCGGCGGCCATGGCACGGCGTAAAGCAACGTCAGGTTCTGTTCGGCCAGCAGATTTTCAATCGAAGGTCTTGCGGCCTCCCAAAGCTTGGCGCTGTCATCGAACGAGGTTGCAAGGAACGGGATCGAGTCAAAGCCAAACAATGCATTTTCATTCTGGTGACCGGACAGCAGGCGCTCACCAATCGGTGCTTGTCCGGTCTGAATGGCACGTTTGATGTCGGCACCTTTGAACAGCGACCCGGACGGATGCGTGACGATTTCTATCTCGCCCCCAGTGCCTGTGGTCACGCATTTGGCAAATTCCGCACCCGTGGCCGAGTGGAAGTTCGACGCCGAATACGCCATGGGCATATCCCATTTCTCGGCCATCGCCGGTGCGGTTGCTGCGGCTGTCAAAGCGGTTGCCGCCAGAAGGCTTGTCAATTTCTTCATCTTTTTCTCCCTGTTTAATTTTGTTTTGCCGGCTTGTGTTACCGGACATTTCTTAAGTCGCGTAGCGAGACGGCGCATAGACGCTCATGTCTGCGTTTGGGGTCCTGCCCGCGATCATCTGCGCGAGCAGACGTCCTGTTTTTGGCCCGCCTGTCAGACCGATATGATGGTGGCCAAACCCCATAAATGCTCCGTCAATTCCCGGCACTTCGCCGATGATCGGGATCGAGTCTGCCGGTGCGGGCCGGTGCCCCATCCATTCTACTTCGTCCTTCCATGTCACGCCCGGAAAGGCCGCCCGGGCATTCTTGCGCATCAGTTCGAACGGCGCCCTCGAAGGCGGCGCGTCCAGCCCGCCGAATTCGACAATCCCGGCCAGCCGAATGCGGCCATCCATCGGCGTGGCGACGAACTTGCCCGAAGCAACCATAACCGGACTTTTTGGCATCGCGGAAGGTTCCACCAATTCAAGATGATAACCACGTTCCGTCTCCAGAGGAACAGAAACGCCCAATTTGCTGGCCAAAGGCCCGGACCAGACGCCCGCAGTGACAATGGAAGTGTCACAAGCAATTGTCTCACCAGCGGTCCGCACGCCGGTGACCCTGCCGTTATCGTGGACGACATCTTCAACAGCAGCACGGATGACCCTGCCGCCGTTGGTCTCGACATGTGCGGCGAGGTCTTTCACGTACCGCCCAGGATCGGTAATGTGTCCGTGATCAGAAAGTTTGGCAGCAAACCCGATATCTTTGCTGTAGATTGGGTCGTAGGCGTGGAATGCGGCCCCCTCTAGTTCTTCCCATTTGAAACCGAGCTTGCGCCGAATACCCCAGCCAAAGGCATCGCCTTCGAAATGCTGGCGGTTTTCGTAGAGGAACAGGTAGTCGGATGGCACAATCCATTTCTCGGCCGCCGTACCCTGAGCCAGGGCCTGATGATCGTTCAGGCTGTCTCCAACTATGGGGGTTAGTGCGGTCGCGATACGTTCGACGTCAACTGCGTTTGCGTGTTTCAGGTAGCGCGTTAACCACGGCAACAGCTTGGGTACGTAGCCCCATTTCATGAACAAAGGCTGCGACGGGTCAAACAGCATCCTGGGCGCTTTTTTCAAAAGCCCCGGCACCGTGACCGGAATGATCGAGCAAGAGGCCAGCACACCCCCATTGCCATGCGAGGTGCCCTCTCCGGGGCCGGCCTTGTCGATCAGGATGACGTTATGTCCGTCACGTTGCAGCCAGACGGCGGTCGAGACACCAACGATACCAGCACCGATAATGGCAATGGTCTTTTTCTCGCTCATGCCGCCACCGCTTTGGAAACAGCATAGTGGTTCAGCTTTGCCTCGTCCGGCTTCCCTCCAAGACCCGGTGTGTCAGGGACTATGACCTGGCCCCTTTTCACCTCGAAAGGCTCCTCAAGAATGTCTTCTGCCAAGAAATATGAGGCCTGATAAAACTCGCAGCCCAGCGTGATTTCCGGTGTGGCGGCGATCATGTGAGTGCCTGCCAGATGCGCCAGACCTGCCTCGAACATATCTCCGCCATAAGCACTCAGGCCGTGTGCGGCGGCCATGCGAGCGACTGTTTGCCCGCGCGTCAATCCTCCGGATTTCATGATTTTGACCGAGACACCGTCGCAGATCCCTTCCCCTGCAGCGCGTTCCATATCCTCGGGGCCAAAGACGCTTTCATCAGCTAGTAGCGGCACATCCGTCATTTGCCGCAGCTTCGCCATCATGCCGTAGTGATGTGCGCGTACCGGTTGTTCGATGAAATCGGGATTGAACGATGCCACGTCCCGCACCTGCGCCGGAGCGTCCTCGATTGACAGGCCTTGATTGTAATCAACACGCACTGAGAACTGTTGGTAATGCTTCGCCAAATACTCAAGGCGCATGATATCAAAAGCATGATCCTTGAACCCAGTCTTCAACTTCACGATCGTCACGCCGTCGTCCTGCAAACGGCCCAGCAATTCGATATCCTGCGCAAAATCGGGATTGGCGATGGAGCAGCTAAGCGGGATCGCGTCGCGGCATTTCCCTCCCAACAAGGCCCAGACCGGAACGGCGCTGATCCTACCCGTCAAGTCAAGCAATGCTGCTTCCAACGCCGCTTTAGCCTCGGTGCAATGCGCCACCGCATATGAAGCACGCTCCATGATGGCGGCTCTATCAGCAACCCTCGCCCCCATGACCAACGGACGGAGGTAGCGATTCAGGGCGGCGTATGTCGCTTCGGGCGTTCCGGTGAATACCGACCATGGTGAGGCTTCGCCATATCCGTGGCTACCATCCTCGGACGTCAGGCGAAGGACAACGACCTCGCACACGCCTTCGACAGATCCAATGCCGTGGTCCCGGCGGGATGTGACGGGCAGTTCAAGGTGCCACAGGTCGTAGCCGATGATTTTTTGTGACAGATCGACCATTCGTCCTCCCCAGCGGTAGGTGGAAGCCTGCCTTGACCTACATATCATTTCAAATACTATGTTTTCATAAGTCCATCATAAGAAATGATAGGTTAGGCTATGTCTCTGCGCTTTCGTCAGTTGCAGGCGTTTCACGCCATCATGGAAACGGGTACCGTAACTGGGGCCGCGTCGGTTCTGGGAATCTCGCAACCGGGCATCAGCAATCTGTTGGCCCAGCTGGAACGCGAGGCCCGGTTGCCCTTGTTCGAACGCAACAAAGGACGTCTTTTGCCGACGCCAGAGGCCGAGCTTTTGTATCGAGAGGTCGATACCGTGGTCCGCGGGCTGGATCACGTCGCGCAGGCCGTGTCGGATCTTCAGAACAAGCATCCCGGGCAGTTGCAGGTCGCGGCGCCCCATTTGTTGTCGTTCGGTTTCATGCCGCGAGAGATTGCACGCTTTGCCAAGTCACGCCCCAATCTATCCGTCAGCTTCCAGTCGCAGTATTCTTCTAAAATACAGGAGTGGGTAACCTCGGGCTTGTTCGAGATCGGCATCGTCGAGATGCCAATACTCCACGATACGCTGAACTATCAGGTCTTCCATTTTGAAACGATGGCCACGTTCCCCGAGGGTAGCCATTTGGCGACACATGACGTTCTGACACCAGAGCTGTTGGAGAATGAGCCGTTCATCGTCATGGGCCCCGAGCACCAAACACATCGCAGAACCCGTGACATTTTTCAGACTGCAGAGCGTACCTGGCAGACGCGAATACACACGCACTTGTCGGAAAACCTGCTAAGCTTTGTCAAACAGGGCATGGGCGTGGCGATGATTGATCCGTTCACAGTGACATTCGATGAAGAGGGCGGATATCAAACCCGCCCTTTCACACCAGCCGTCACGCTGGATCTTGCGATCATTACCGCAAAAGGACGCCCTTTATCAATGATTGCGCAAGAGTTTCTGGCCCAACTGACCCCGTCCATCGCGTCTTACGCCACCCATTCCGACACCGGTGCCGCAGCTTCGTGAAGCTGTTGTGAGTGGATGTCGACCAGCGTCGGGCCATCATGCTCAACGGCCTGCTTCAAAACTCTGCGCAGATCATCCGGATCTTTCACTGTCCAGGATTTGACCCCAAATGCCGCCGCAACAGCGGCGTGATCGGTCCGATTGAAATCGACGTTGTAGTAACGCTGCCCAAAGCCTGCATCCTGACCCGCTTTGATCCAACCAAAGACTGAGTTCGAGAATACGATCGAGGTAATCGGCATTTTGTGCCGCACCATCGTTTCAAACTCACCGCAAGTGAAGCCAAACGACCCATCCCCCATAACGGACAGTGTCTTGACCGATGGCCGACCCACATGGGCGCCCATCGCCGCAGCAAGCGAATAACCCAACGCTCCATGCGCCCGATTGGTGATAAAATGCCGCCCCGGTTTGCGCCAGCGGTAATGGGCGCTGAAGTAAGGGCACGGAGTGCCCGGATCAGCGACGACAATCGCATCATCGTCCAGGATGTCTGCAAGAGCCGCCATTACGGCTTCGGGCCGGATCGGAGTTTCGCGACTTGCCGCAAGCGGTGCGAACGCTTGCAACTTGGCCTCCCAGGCCGCACGGGCTTGGGCCGCTCCACCAAAACCTGGCAGATCGTGCCGCGTCTCAAGCGACCCCGCCAAAGCCTCTAACGCCAAACGGGCATCGGCACAAATGGCGACTTCGGTCTGATAATTTGCGCCGATCACCATCGGGTCGCTGTCTATATGGATGATGGTGGCATCCCGCCCGGGGCTGCGCCAGCGTTCGGTCGTGACCGACCCCGCGCGGCAACCGACAAACATGACCACATCTGCCTGATCCACAACGGCGCGCGTGGCCGGAACACCACCGTTCGATCCGACGACGCCCAAGGCCAGCAGATCCGTTTCGGCAATGGAACCCTGACCGGAAACTGTTGTGGCAACTGGGATATCCAACAGGGTTGCAACTTGGCGCAACGCCTCCTCGGCCCCGGAAAGAACCGGCCCGCCGCCACAAACGATGACTGCTGATTTGGCTTTGGCCAGGATATCCGCGGCCGCTTCAATGGCATCCAGGTCCGGTCCTGCCCGTTCTGCGGGATAGCTGCGGTGGCGTGCATCCGCCCAAACCTCAGCCTCGTCCACCGGACCTTTCTGCGTATCAAAGGGCAGCGCCAGATGTGTGGCGCCCGGCGTTCCGGTCGTCATGGCCCGAAACGCCGCGCGCACCATCGCAGGTAAACGCGAGGCGTCGTCCAGTGACGCGTTCCACTTTGCCAACGGTTTGAACAGCGCGGTCTGATCCAACTCGGTCAACGGGTATTTTCCCCGACTTGTTGTCGCCACGTCAGAAGTGATCGCCAGAATGGGAACCGAGCTTTCGCTGGCCTCGACTACACCCGGCAGTATGTAGGTCGCCCCGCCTCCGGACGGGCCTTCGCAGACGCCCGGCTTGCCAGTAACGCGCGCATATCCGTCGGCCATGTAGGCGGCGTGACGTTCGTCCCGGGTTAGAATGTGCTGAATGCCATGATCCATCCGCGCCAAAGCGTCATAGAATGGCAGCGTTGTATCACCGCACAGGCCGAACATATGTTTCACGCCATGTGCTTCCAACATGCGCACCATTGCTTCGGCTCCCGTCAGATAATTCGTCCCGGTCATGGCTGGGTTTCCTTTGATTTCAATCTGCACACAGAACTGTATACAGTTTTGTATATTGATTTCAAGAGCAACCTGTGGCACGCCTTGGCAAACGGAAAAAGGCGGCACTTATGGCAGGTCCACGCGTTGACGACATCTATGATCAGGTAAAGGCGATGGCCGTCTCGTTTCACCTTCGACCCGGTGATCGGTTAAACGAGGTGGCGCTGTCGAAAGAATTGGGTGTCAGCCGAACCCCCCTGCGCGAAGCTCTAAACCGATTGGTGGCGGAGCGCTTATTCGACTTTCGCCCCGGTCAGGGGTTTTTCTGCCGCCCGCTCGACGCCCAGAGCGTGTTTGATCTGTTCGAATTGCGCCAAATCATCGAATCTGCTGCCGCGCGCAGTGCCTGCGACAAAGCGTCAGCCGCAGATCTACAAACAATTCGGGATGAGCTTTACGCGACCGGCATCGACATCACCGGCCTGACCGTCGAAGAAGCTGTCAGCAGAGACGAAGATTTTCATCTGGGCATTGCCAGGCTATCGGGCAACAACGAACTGGTGCAAACCCTGACCCGGATCAATGAACGCATCCGATATATCCGCTGGGTTTCCATGAGCTTGGATCGGGTTCAAAGCTCGAAAGACGAACATAAACGGGTCATGCAGGCCTTGCTGGATCGCGACGCGGATGAGGCCGCGCGAGTACTGGGCGCGCATATTTCCAAGCGAATGGATCAGGTGCAGGAAGCCGTGCGCCATGGCATATCCAGCATCTACATGGAAGGATCCGAAGACATCTCGGCCCGCATTATCGAGGAGGCTCACGGATGATCGCCCAAGGTGGCAAATCCATTTACGGAGCGTCGGTCGGCATTCTTATGCTGGACGCCCAATTCCCACGCATCCCCGGTGATATGGGAAATGCGCTGACATGGCCTTTTCCGGTACTCTATCGCATTGTTCGGGATGCCTCGCCGGACCTGGTCGTTCGGCACCGGGCCGAGGGCATGTTGGACGCGTTCATTGATGCCGCGCGAGAACTGGTCAAAGACGGCGCGGATGGCATTACCACCAATTGCGGGTTTCTGTCCCTGTTTCAGAAAGAGCTATCCGTGGCTGTGCCGGTTCCGGTCGTGACTTCATCTTTGATGCAGGTGCAGTTGGTGAACGGTATCCTTCCGGCCGGAAAACGCGTGGGAGTTCTGACCATTTCCGCCTCCACTTTGACCCGTGATCATCTGCGCTGTGCTCAGGTACCAGAAGACACACCCATCGGTTCCACCGAAGGTGGGCGCGAGTTTACCCGTGCGATACTGGGGAACGAAGTTAGCCTGGATGTCGATAAGGCCCGTGCCGATAACATTGAAGCCGCCCTTGCCTTGCAATCCGAAAACCCTGACCTCGGCGCGATTGTGCTGGAATGCACGAATATGTGCCCATACGCGGCAGATATTCAGCGCGCTACCGGTTTGCCCGTCTTCTCCATTGTGACATTGGTCAGTTGGTTTCAAGCTGGACTTGTGCCGCCACGCTTTCCCAATCCCTAAAGGGCGCAGCGGTCAGGCCTAAGGTCTCTTTTGCCCACCAATTCGTGCATTGCGCTTACCGGAAAAAGACCGTAAGCGTCCCGCCCGCCGGTCGCAGCCTACCCGGTTATCAAAACAAGGACTGAAGACATGAAAACTACATTGGTCTGCTCCGGCGGACTGGATTCCGTGTCGCTTGCCCATGTGCTGGCCGCGGAAGGAAACCTCTCGCGGCTTGTGTCTTTCGACTATGGCCAACGCCACACCAAAGAACTGACCTTCGCTGCCCTCTGCGCGCAGAGGCTGGACGTGCCCCATCACGTTATTGACCTGCGTTCTGTCGGGGCGTCGCTGACGGGCTCGGCCTTAACCGACGACGTGGACGTGCCCGACGGGCATTACGCAGAAGAGACGATGAAGGTCACGGTTGTCCCCAACCGCAATGCGATCATGCTGACCATCGCTTATGGTGTTGCAGCAGCGCAGGGGGATGATGCGGTGGCTGCTGCTGTGCATGGCGGCGACCATTTCATCTATCCCGATTGCCGCCCGGCATTCACAGATGCGTTTGACACCATGCAGCGCGCCGCGTTGGACGGCTACGCGGATGTAGTGCTGCATGTGCCATTCGTGCACCGCAGCAAAGCCGATATTGTCCGCGAGGGCGCGCGCGTGGACACCCCGTTCGATCAGACGTGGTCCTGCTACAAGGGCGGCGACTTACATTGTGGCCGATGCGGAACATGCGTTGAACGGCGTGAGGCGTTCGAGCTGGCCGGAGCGCCGGACCCAACGCAATACAAAGACGCCGAATTCTGGAAATCGGCCATCGCAGGAGCAAGTGTCTGATGTACCGGATTACCAAAGAATTCCACTTTTCCGCTTCACATCAGCTGACCCACTTGCCCGATGATCACCAATGTGCCCGGATGCACGGCCATAACTATATTGTCGTGGTCGAATTGGCCGGGCGCGATTTGAATACGGATGGGTTCGTGCGGGATTACCACGAGCTGAAACCGCTCAAGACTTATATCGACGATGAATTTGACCACCGGCATCTGAACAATGTGCTGAACGTCGTGTCGACCGCTGAAAACCTCGCGCGCCATTTCTTTGACTGGTGCGCGGCCCGCTGGCCCGAAACCGCTGCGGTGAAAGTGTCCGAAACGCCCAAGACATGGGCCGAGTATCGCCCATGACCCTTAGAATATCTGAAATATTCGGCCCCACGGTACAGGGCGAAGGCGCGCTGATCGGTCAGCCGACGGTATTTGTACGCTCGGGCGGATGCGATTTCCGGTGCAGTTGGTGCGACAGTCTGCACGCCGTCGACAGCGCCTATCGCCACGATTGGGCGGTAATGGACACGCTGGCCGTCTGGTCCGAAGTTCAGCGTTTGTCGGGCGGGCGGCCTCTGACTGTTTCCCTGTCTGGCGGCAATCCTGCCATTCAGGATTTTGGCCCTTTGATCCAGCAAGGCAAAGCGGAAGGCTATACCTTTGCATGCGAAACCCAAGGGTCAATCGCAAAGCCGTGGTTTGCCGACCTCGCTATGCTGGTTCTCAGCCCGAAACCGCCCAGCAGTGGCGAGGATATGGATTGGACGGCGTTTGACGCCTGCCTCAACGTGCGCCCTGCGCAAGCTGCCCTCAAGATCGTGATCTTTGACGACACGGATTTCAGTTGGGCACGCAGTGTAGCCGACCGGTATCCGGACCTTCCACTTTATCTTCAACCCGGCAACCCGGAAACCGATCCGACCAGCCCGGTTGATTTGACCAATGCCACCAGCCGTATGGAATGGCTGATCGACAAGACTTTGAATGCCGGTTGGTTCGCGCCTCGCATTCTGCCCCAGCTACATGTGCTGATCTGGGGCAACAAGCGCGGCGTCTGACCGCAGGAGAGATAACATGACCGATAGTATCTACAGCAACCTCACCCAGTTGGGCGGAGACACCAAAATGCCAGCCAGCCCGGAAGAGGCGGTTCTGGAACGCGTGCAGAACCCCCAGGCTGATGTGGATTACAACGTGCGCTTTACCGCGCCCGAGTTCACCTCGCTTTGCCCGATGACAGGCCAGCCGGATTTTGCCCATCTGGTGATAGATTACGTACCCGATCAATGGTTGGTGGAAAGCAAGGCGCTCAAGTTGTTTCTGGGCTCGTTCCGCAATCATGGCGCCTTTCACGAAGATTGCACCATCTCGATTGCCCGCCGGCTGCAAGAGTTTCTGGAGCCAAGGTGGCTGCGTATCGGAGGCTATTGGTATCCGCGCGGGGGCATTCCGATCGACGTGTTCTGGCAAACTGGCCCAATGCCCGAAGGCGTCTGGATCCCGGATCAGGGTGTTCCGCCTTACCGCGGGCGTGGCTGACCCCGATGATTTGAGAGGCGTGAAGGCCCCAGCTTGACAAGCAATCAAAGGGGCTCCACGCGCCGGTTCGAAACATGACGTTTTGGCAGTGGTAGTAATTTTGTTTCGCTCAAGCTTGCGGTTTTGAAACATCATGACAATCCAACATTGATGGGTTAGATGTTTTTTTAATGTAAGAACAAATTCCTGGTGACGATTGTGGAACAGGTGGCCTTCAATTTTGAGATGGGTGTCGTTTGCGCCCTTCTTGCCTTCACCGTATTTCTCTTTGTATCCGAAATCGTCAGGATTGACCTTTCTGCCATACTTGTTCTGGTCATTATCGGCCTCCTCAGTTACGCGCCCGGGCTCGAAAAACTAGCTGACGTGCCGCACCTGTTTGATGGATTTGCATCCAATGCGGTGATTTCCATTATAGCAGTCATGATCGTTGGCGCGGGGCTCGACAAGACCGGCATAATGAACAAAGTCGCCGCTGTTATTCTGAAATATGGCGGAACGTCCGAGAAACGCGTGCTGCCGATTATTTCGGGCACCGTAGGGGTCATTTCCTCGTTCATGCAGAACGTTGGAGCTGCCGCGCTGTTTCTTCCGGTCGTCAGCCGAATATCTTCCCGATCAGGCATCCCATTGTCGCGCTTGCTGATGCCCATGGGGTTCTGCGCCATCCTTGGTGGCACAATGACGATGGTCGGATCTTCGCCTCTTATCCTGCTGAACGACCTGATCCAGTCGGCCAACAACGGCCTGCCCGAAGGTCAGAAAATGGAGCAGTTCGGCCTTTTCTCTGTGACGCCGATAGGGATTGTTCTGATCCTGACCGGCATCGCCTACTTTCTGCTGCTGGGTCGGTGGGTTTTGCCGGGTGATGAGGGATCGGAAAACACCGGGACCGGACAGGGAACGCAAGAGTATCTGCAACGTGTCTACGGCCTGAAAGCCGATGTTTTCGAAGTAATCGTTCCAGCCGAAAGCCCTTTGGTCGGGCAGATTTTGGCCGACATAAACCACGAAAATCACCTGTACATCATTTCGACATTCTATCGCGGAAAAACCTCAATGGTACAGGTCCTGACGGCCGAAATTGCCGCGCCTTGCCGATTGGCGATCATCGGCAGGCGCTGGGTCGTAGAGGAGTTCGCGCAGAAGTACGGGCTGACCGTCCTGCCGACGTTGGACATCTTTGTCGAAGAATTCGCACCGACCAATGCAGGCATCGCTGAAGTTGTCATAACACCCGACAGCAAGCTGATCGGGAAATGCCCACGCGAGCTATTGTTCCGCAAGACATACGGCATGTCGTTGCTTGCCATCCATCGCGGCGAGGAAACGCTCAGCCATGTTGAATCCGAAACGCACGAGTCTACTCAAATCGGGCTTGAGGAGTTTCACGCAGGCGACATGTTGGTCGCCCATACCCGCTGGGACAACCTGATGCGGATCAAGCGCGACCCCGATTTTGTGGTGGTGACCACCGACTTCCCCCAAGACGAGCTTCGCCCGCAAAAGGTCGGTTGGGCGCTGGCGTTTTTTGCCATTTCCCTGTCGATGATCCTGTTCACCGACATTCGGCTGTCTCTCTGCCTTTTGACGGGAGCCGCGGGAATGATGTTGTCTCGAGTGCTGAGCGTTGACGAAGCCTACCGGGCCGTTGGGTGGAATACGGTCTTTCTGCTCGCATGTCTTATTCCATTAGGTCAGGCCGTTCAGAATACCGGCACGGCAGCGTGGATCGCGCAGCAAATCATGATCATTCTGGATGGATGGCCGACCTGGTCCCTTCAGGCAGGCGTTGCGGTTCTGGCTACGGCGTTTTCGTTGGTGATGTCCAATGTCGGCGCCACCGTTCTGCTAGTGCCATTGGCCGTTTCAATTGCAGTGGCAGCAGGCGGAAATCCGGCTGTATTTGCCCTGACAGTTGCCATATCAACATCGAACAGCTTCATAATCCCAACCCATCAGGTAAACGCCCTGATCATGGGTCCTGCAGGGTACAAAGTTATGGACTTTGTACGCTCAGGTGGGGTCATGACCATACTGTTTCTTGTTGTGTCACTCCTTATGCTCAATTTGCTGTACTGATCGTTTCGATAAACAGGAATTACTACATGATTGCAAGGTCTTACATCTGAAAGCTAACGCTCTCTGAATGCGCGTTCCATTGTCATCTGCACCGGCTTTAACAGGTAGGAAAGCAGGGTCTGTTCGCCGGTCGTCATTTCCGCAACAACGGTCATCCCAGCTTGAAGCGGACGCTCCCACGGGCCCGTGCCAACCTTGGCTTCGGTCAGTTTAAACGAGGCCCTGAAATAGGTTTCACCGGTTTGTTCATCCGTCAGAGGCACAGGATAGATGGATTGCAGGCGTCCTTCGACCTTACCGAAACGTCGGGCATCGAATGTGTCTACGCTTACTGAAACCGGCTGTTCCAACTCAACATGGCCGACCTCGGAATTTGCGATACGTGCTTCTACGACCAAAGCGCGACGGGTCGGCAAAATCTCAAAAATCACTTCGCCCGGCGCGATGACTTCCCCTGGGTTAGGATATGTTATCGCCTGAATAATTCCACGTGCTGGGGCAGAAATACGCAGTGCCGACAATTTTGAGTTTACGACGTCCAGCGATATCTCCAACTCCACGCGCTTTTGCTCAAGTTCGGCCCATCGAGTTAGCACCTCATCTCGCAACGCCAGGGTTTCTTCAGCTTTGGCTGCACGGGCCAGCATCAATGCGCTCTGGGCTTCGGCAAGGCGCACCCGGGCGTCCGATGCAGCCGCGCGAACCGCGTCCACTTCATCCTCTTCCTCAAGGAAATCGCTCAGGGATTTTAGACCCTGCGTCCGTAGCTGCGCATATCTCTCCAGAATCTCCTCTTTCTTTCGAACGCGGGCCTGAGCGAACTGCGTGGCCCGTGTCAGGATATCCAATGTCCCCTCTTGCTGCTTGATCGTGGCCAGCTGAATGCGTTGGCCTTCAGCATAAAGGTCCAACCTTGCCGCTGCAGAAATCAGGCCCTTGCCTTTGAGCGCATCAATTTCCGCCTTGTCAGGCACAGCTTCGCGATCCAATACCGCCAGTACAGCGGACGCTGTGGCCAAGTCTCGCTGAACCGCAGCAAGCTGGCCCGACGTGACGTCTCTTTCCCGCGTCAGATCCGGGTGATGCAGTTCAACCAGTAAATCCCCCGCCTCAACCAACTGGCCATCGCGGACATGAACAGCCCGGACAATGCCGCCGGGCATCGTTTCGATTTGTGGATACGCGCCAACTGGCAGGATCGTCCCTGGGGCGCGGGTTACCTGGGGAACAGTAGTTTGCCCTGCCAGAACCACCAAGCATCCAACCGTGGCCGAAACCGCAAGCGAGAGGAAGGCCGCAAATCTAGGCCGCCGCATTCGGCGCCTCCAATTTGCACGTTGCATTGGACCGGACGTGTCACTTTTCTTTGAACCTGATTTCACTGTGCCCTCCCCAGCGTTTTCAATACGGCCTGAAGTTTCTTGCGCCCCGCATCACCAGTGCTGTTCACGACAACCTTGTCGCCATTCAGAAAGATGAAACGGTCGGCGATCTGCATGAATGAGCGATCCGCCGTTGCGATTATCACAGTCCTGCGCCCGTGCTGCGCGCGAATCCAGTTTCTGAAACACATCCGTCGATGATCAGACAGGCCGTTGGTTGGCTCGGAAAACAGATAGACCGAAGAAGGGCGCGCCATGCTGCGTGCAAGAACCAGCGACTTTAAGGTTGCCGATGGCATCTGCGCCAGGTCACCGTCGGTCAAACGAGTGTCGATGCCGTCTGGCTGAAGACCTTGGTCATCCAGCAAATCCATATCGGTCAGAGCAGCTATAATGTTGTCATCATTGAGAGACGGCGAGGCCAATCGAAAATTCTGGGCGACGGTGCCGTAGAACATCGACATGTCGTAAGTGGCGTAGGTTATGGATTTACGCAATTCGTCCCTGGCAATTTGACGAATGTCGATGCCGTCATGTTCAATCGTACCTGCCAGAGGCGCGTAAAGGCCGTCGATCAGATCCAGCACCGCTGTGCGACCGGCCGCATCGCTGCCCATGACCAGCACCACTTCGCCCGGATCACAGTTGAAACTGGCTTGCGAAAGGACAGGCGCGTTCAAAGGGTCCGGCCGGTACGTGACCGAAGAAAACGCAATCGCGCCGCTTAATGTTTTTTGATGCGTTTGTTCCAGCCCCACCTCGATCTCCACGCCAAGACTAAGGACACGATCCGCCTGATTTCGACTGCTTCGGAAGGAAAGGATCTGGGGGAAGCTGGAATACAGAGACTGAATCGGCGCCAGAATTTTGGACACCAACGCAATCGAGGCGATCAACGCGCCAAAGCTGATATCACCGCGCAACGCGCCATGCGCACACAAGATGATGGCCCCCATCGTCGCAAGTGCCGTAACGGATTGAACCAATGATTGCGCAAGCGCCTGAAACTGACGGCTGCGGCGCGCGGCCGCTTCTGAGCGCTCTGCAAGAGGCATGCAGCGGTCCAACCATTGGTTTTGCATCCCCAGATTTGCAATGGCCCGCTGGTTAAGAATAGCGTCCTGAACGGCTGACTGGCTGGCGGCGGCGGCCTCTGCCGTTTTTTGATCCAACCGTTTTTGGTGTGGGACGATGATTGCGCCGAGCAAGACAAGAAAGACCGCCAAGCCGAGCGTCAGCAGCCCGACCTGCGGTGCGAGATAAGCAAGGACCGCAAAGAATATCACCACAAATGGCAGATCCAGAAGGGTCGTCATGACCTGCCCGGTAAATGCATCGCGCAACGATTCGAATTGACGAAAACGCGATAGCTGTTGGTTTATGTCCGTTTTCCCTAGCTGGCTCAGCGGCAAAGACATCAGTTTGCGAAACAGGGCAACCATCAACTGACGCTCTCCACGCCAGCCAACATATGCCAGCGCCCGCGTGCGCGCATGGCGGAAGCACAGGTCTGACGCCCCTACAATCACCACACCGATCATCAGCGAAACCAGCAAACTAACAGAACCCGACGGGATGACCCGTTCGTAGATGCCCATGATCAGCAAGGGTGCCATGAGCCCCAGAACATTGGACAACAATGAGGCGATCAGCAGCCAGGGCAACATCGGGCCTAATTCTGCGAATGCCGAGCGGACAGATGTGAACCGCCTGTCTGTCTGGTGATGCGTGAAGCGGTCGATCCGGATGACGGTGCACCATCGGCGGCTGGGCTTGAGGTGGTTCAGATCTGGGTTCAGATCGTCGTTGATTTGCAGCGTGCCGCCTATCCGATCCAACGCAAGGTAGCAGGCACCATTGCTTGGTATGATCAGTGCCGGGCATTCGTGATCCGTGATCTCGCGTTCGCGACATCTGATCTGCGTGTGGGGGATATTGAGGTTTTCCAACGTCTCGAAAATGTCATCTGGGCGGAGCCGATCCAGCACGTGCGGAAACGCCTCAAGCAGCCGGTCTTCATTATTGCGCCAGCCGCCCGCCAATAGCAGTCTAAATAGCAACCCGCTTGCAATCTGAGTGTTCATTACGGTCATGCGGCACCCTTTTTCCAGGCTTCCGCGGCAGTGCGTTCAAGATCTGCGTCCACCGCCCATGCCGCCAGATCCCGGGTGTTTGAAGAACTTAAGCGAACGCACTTGTCCATTATCTGCCTCATCCGAGGGTCCGGGCTTGCAACAAATATCGTGGGCCGCGGTGACACGGATTGGAGGTAATCCGCCAAAGCTTGGCGTTCCGTTGTATCTAGAACCGCTGTTGGTTCATTCATCAAAAGCACCCGCGGCCGCAGCGCCAAGGCCCGTGTCAATGCAATGAGATGCCGGTTCACCGGGTCGGCCTCAAACCCGGTTCCGGTGTTAAGCTGGGTTGCATAACCCATGGGCAAACGGTGAATGCGTTTCTCTAGCCCAAGTGCGACGGCAACTTGCTTGGCGCGATCAACGGTCTCTGCGTCACCAAAAGCGCTGATGTTTTCAAGCAGTGTTCCCGACAGGATCGCGGGCTCAGCTTCGAGCGCAACCAGCGCATCGTGCCCGCGCCACCCGATCAGCTGTGAGGCCGGTATGCCACCAATGGACAACCTGCCCTCATCTGGCTCTCGCTGCCCCGTCATTGCGTCAAACAAAGCTTCGACCATCCAGCTTTCTTCGGGCTCAATCAAAACGCCATGCCCTTGCTCCACCTGTAAGTTGAGGGGCAAGAAAGCTCTCCCCTCTCCTTTCAAACGGCGCATGGACAAACCGGACACCTTGATCTGACCCAAGTGATCGCAGGAAAGCCCTGCACTTTGCCCGATTTCAAGCTGTTCCATTTCGTTCAATCGTGCTTGTGAAATGGCAGAGTTTTCCGACTGAACCCACATCGCCATGAGTTTGGTCAAAGGCTGGATAATTCGGCCATTCAACAGCATGCAGGCAGCCAATTCGGCGATACCGATCAGGTTGATGATCACCAAGTAGGCCCCCAGCAGCCCCATCGCGGCAACAGTCATCTGCGAGAAAATGGCTCCAAAGCTTTGTGCGAAGCTCGAGAAATGGATCAGCTTATTGCTGATATCGACGGTCTGATCTTCAAGCAATTCAAAGCGGCGGGCCATTTGTGGCTCCATCCGGTTTGCCTTGATCGTGGGCATATTCGACAAAATCTCGGACAAGAACGCGTATCGGCGTGTGTCCAGGGACTTGCGGTGCTTGAACAAAGCCCACTGCCCCCGCTTCATGACCGCTGCGAAGATGATCACAACGCAGAACGCGCCCAATGGCACCAAAATCAGCCACCCCCCGATCAATCCGATCAAAATCGCAAACAAGACCGTAAAGGGCAGATCAATCGAGAGTGTTTGCCCCTGCCCTGAATGGTAGTCCCGCAACTGGCCGATAGCTGCGTAGCGTTCCGCATAATTGCTGGCGGGTTCGCGCGAGAAGGCCAGAGAATTCGCGTTCAGGACTTTGGTCATAAAGCGGCGGTAATTCCAGACCGCTGCCCCCTCAGCCGTGGTTGTCAAAAGGACGGCACGGCACTGTCTCAGCATCAGCTCCATACCGGCACCGATCACCAGTGCCACCGTCAATACGCGCAGCGTGTCTGTAGACTGAAATGGGATAACCCGATCGAATATCAGCAAGATGGAAATCGGCATCAAAAGCGACAGAACATTCATAGTCAGAGAGGCAACCCAAAGCGGGATATCAAAGTGAGGAGCCGAAATGCGACCAACAAATCCACGCGGTTCCATGATGCTTTCCACCCCCTTGGTCATTTCAGCAGGAGTGGTCGGTTTCCGTTTAAGACCCGTAAATTCCCCGGCGCATCTTGCCTAGGATTTACCTTTAAATTTAAACGCTTAGTTACCAAATATCGACGGACGCGTGTTACCAAATTCGGTGAATCAGTTGTTGTTTGGGGAATTGTGCGATGGGTAAACAAGAGAACGACCTGAATTTTCACACAAGGTCCGCACAGGCGGATATGGACGAACAACACGAGATCGCCTCTCATCTTTCCCGCAATGTTGTCGGGCCAAGCGAAGATCCGACGCGCAGTTCGTTACACACAGGCCAACAGTTCTCTGGGACAATGGAACCTAGCACTCGGAGCGAAGGTGCCCCGGAAGAGTTGAACCCACGCACCGTGCATGCACAACAATCCGGCAACGTCACAAACACTGATCCTGTCGCCCACACTTTTCATTCAACGAGCTCGTCGGCTGGGTCAATTGCACAAAACCCCAAGGCAGAGGCGACGGAAATTGACGAAAGCGCCGCCGGAATGGAAACATTCCGTGCTGCAATTTCAACGCCCCAAACAACCGAAGGTGTGGCAAAAACCCATGTAAGCGGTCCGGCCTCTCGTCCAGAGCCGCCAAGCGTACCCAATCTGGATGCAGCGCCGGCAGCTTCAACCGACACACAGACCGAAAACAACGCGCCACAAGAGGTCACTCTGGAGAACACATCTGTTGCGGAGAACGCCAATGGCGCGGTGATCGGAAACATTTCCATCGTGGACTTGGAAGCATCGGAAACGCACAACATTGACATCTCGGACGACCGTTTGGACATCGTTGACGGCAAGTTGCAGCTAAGGCCTGGCATTGCTCTGGATCATGAGGAAGCGGCACAGATAGAAGTCGACGTCACGGTCATGGACTCTCGCGGGGCCACCCTGACCGAGCGTTTCATCGTGGAGGTTCAGGATGTGAACGAGGGCCCGACAGGGCTGGCGCTGGACAACACCTCTGAAAACCTCATTCAGAATGGCAGTTTCGAAGAATTTGACTTGGATAAAGGCAAGTGGAAAGGCTTTGGCTCGGATGAAAGCGGGTCCTGGCAAGACGCGCATGGAATGGAAATCTGGGATCATTTAGGCGGTACGAGTGCATCCGATGGCGATCAGCTGCTCGAGATGGATCATGGTCGGGGCATCGACAGTATTTCCCAGGTCGTCCAGACAGAGGATGGTCAACTCTATGATCTGGGCGTTGACCTGCGTGAGCGTCTGGCAGGTGGAACCGATACGGTCGAGGTCTATTGGAACGGCAATCTGGTGGCGGAGCTGGACCCGCAATCCGCAGATTGGGAAACGTTCCAGCTGCAGGTCGTTGGGACCGGACAAGACACGCTGGAACTGCGCGAACCTGAGGGACAGAATGATACCTACGGTGCCTTGGTTGATAACATCACACTGACCGCCGCAGAGCTGACCGTAGCCGAAAATGTTGATGGGGCCGTTGTCGGGCAGCTCAGTTTTGAGGATCCGGATCAGGACGACACCCATAGGTTCGAAATCTCGGATGACCGGTTCGAAGTCATCGGTGGTCAACTGCGTCTGAAACCCGGTGTTGCGTTGGACTATGAAGAGGCATCCTCGGTCACCGTTGATGTCACGGTGATCGACGCAGGCGGGTTGCGTCACTCCGAAAGCTTTACTGTCAATGTGGCGGATACGGACGAGATGACGTTTTCGTCAGGGTTTCACGCCAAATATTTCGACGTTGATCATCGTCTTTCCAAACTGGAAGACATCAACTGGACCGCAGAACCGACCCATGAAGAGGTTACGTCCGAAATCAACTACGCTAACGGTCACGACACATTTTGGGATGGAGGCGCGAAAGACACGTTCGGCGTCCAGATCAATGGCGGCATCGAAGTTGAGCAAGGCGGAACATTCACTTTCTTTCTGGGCGCCGATGATGGGGCGATGTTGGTAATCAACGGCCAACAGGTCGTTGAAAATGACGGGCTGCACGGGTTTCGAACTCGAACAGGTGAAATTGAGCTTGAACCGGGAACACATTCGATCGAAATCCGATACTTCGAAAATTACGGCCAGGCTGGACTGAAGCTTGAATGGGAGGGCCCAGGTCTTGACGGGCGTGAGGTGGTTACAGCCCCAGACGTGTCCGAGGCCCAAACCGTTTCGGGCATGCCACTTGCCATTGATGTGGATATGGGAACGCTCAGCGTGACCGATGAAACCACGTTCGAACTGACAGGTCTGCCGACTGGAACAATTGTCGAGGCTGGCGGAATCGCATTCGCGGCAAATGTGGACGGGATCGCAGAGATGGAAGGCTGGCAAGGTGAGATGATCACCATAACACCGCCGCCAGAATTTGCGGGAACAGTCGAAGCAGCCCTGCATCATTCTATGCCGACCAGTGAAAACAGCAATCACGACGGCGTACAATACCTGACTTTCGAAGTAACTCAGGCTGACCTGCCCTTACCAGATGCCAAAATTGTGGGCGGGTTCCGCGCAAGTTATTTTGACATGGACAACAGGTTGTCAAAGCTGGACGACATCGACTGGTCCGCTGACCCGACGCAACAGGAATTTGTGCCTGAAATCAATTTTGATAACAGTCGCAACTCATTCTGGGAAGGCGGTTCAAGGGATACGTTTGGGGCAAAACTCGAAGGTAAAATCACAATAGAAGAAGGCGGCTCCTACACTTTTTTTGCCGGTGCGGACGATGGCGTAGCACTCTTCGTCAACGGCGTTAGGATCGTGGACAATGATGGTCTGCATGGGTTCCGAACGCGGTCCGGAGAAATCGACCTGGAACCCGGCACTTATGATATCGAAGTTCGGTATTTTGAGAATTACGGTCGTGCAGGATTGAATTTGGAATGGGACGGGCCGGACACAACGGGGCGCGAGCTTTTGCAGGCTGACCCAGCCCCAAATTTCGGCGAAAACGGGGCCTTTGAAGTCGCAATCGAGATGGACCAAGCAAGTGATCAGGCTGCTGTATCTTTGGAAGGGCTGCCACCAAATACTTTGCTGATCAGCGGTGAGGATTCACTGATGACAGATGGCGGCTCTGCGGATCTATCTGGCTGGGATCTCGACTTTCTTGAGATTTCCCCGCCCCCAGGATTTCAAGGCGCAATCGAAGGGGAAATCTTGGTGACGGACACCGGGTTTAACGGGGCGCAATTGACTTCAGTGACTTCCTTTGCGCTGGACGTCGGGCAAACAGATGAAATCGCAAAAGACCTTGCCCTTGATCTGTCCGAAACGCTTGCTGCGACAACACTGGTTGAACCGCCCGTGCCGTGGCACTTGGATTTTGTGCAAAGTGACGGGGAAACCGACGGCGATGTCATGGCCGAAGCGGTACTGACCAACCCGGGCTCTGAGATCTCGTGTATCCAGACTGAAGCCTATGAGCGCATTGATTGGTAACAGCACTCAGCTATTTTTGTGAGCCACGATCCAAGTTGGGTTATATGTCAGGGACACGCCATTATCGTCGCCAAAGTGTCGGACATATTGTTCCGAGAACTGGGCAAGACTGGTTTTGGTCCAGACCTTCTGCGCGCGCCCGTTGACCCCAGTTCTTCGAAGGTGATTGAGAACGCCTCGGGGTGTATCAAAGTGCAGTGCAGAAAGGCTTTCGCCGCAACTGATTATCTCTAACTGGCCTTCGACTGCCGCGGCCAAATCTTCAGATCGGCACAGGCCCGGCGCTTTGGCTGTGGAGCCGACTTTCACCAGTTCCCGGTACTGTTCTGGTCCAAAGCCCGAAACCGCCAACCACCCTCCAGGAGCCAATGCGTTGGCCGCCTTTTGCAAGAAGGTTGCGGGATCGAACAGCCATTGGATCATGGATGCGGAAATGACCAAATTGGGCTGAGATGGCCATTCAACAGTTTTGGCATCACCACACAAAAAGTCCGCGCCGACCGCAGTTGCGGTCTCAGCCGCTTCGGGCGACAGGTCATTGACCGTCAACTGACCAATGTCGAATGCGCTACACACCCGATGCGTGAGGTGGCCGGTACCACACCCAAATTCCAAACCGGCCGGGAAACGGTCCGGCGCGCCGCCGGCCCGCATCTCATGGACCAGCCGATCCGCGATTTTGGCCTGCTGGCTCGCTGATCCGTGGTAGCTGCGGAAACTGCGACTGAAACTGCGCTGGACGCGGTCTGCGATCTGCACGTTCATGAGACCCACTCCTGCCAGTTCTGACCGTCGCGAAACGGGACATGCGGGGTGGCAATACCACGCACGGCAGATTGTTGGTGCGCCCATGCCGCCTCTTGCGCGGGGGTCGGGATGATACGGTCCCGCTGGGGGATCCAAATCCGGTCAAATGCCACCTCGGGTGCGCCACCACGGTCGATCACGGCGTGAAGCTCTGCCTGCGCGGCCTCCATATCAATTTCGGGAACCGGCCCGTTCAATCCGGCGCGGCGACAGAACTTTGCGAAACTGGCTGCGGTCAGGTTTTCCGCCGTGGCGCGGATCATATCCGGCGCGATGCCACGCTCGGGGTCAGCCGGACATAGCGTGCCGCTGACTGCAATCAGCCGATCAGGGCAATATCCGGTTTGCGTCAGCCAATGGGCCGCAGACGCGACGCCAAAAGAAAAGGCAATCAAATTGACACAATCATATCGCGCAATGTCAGGCAGAGGATCGTCAAGGTGGCGAAAGTCGTCGACGAACAGCACATCGCTGCGCCCTGAAAGCCCAGCAAAAGGCGCGGGCCCCAGCGCCCAACCGCCAAAAATCAGGATCAATTCATCCGTTCCCGAACGCGATAACCACCGCTGTTTCATGACATGCCTTTGACGAGCGAGATCATGGCCGATGTGACACGGCTTAATTCATTCGCAGAGATGATGTAAGGCGGCATGCAATAGATGTTGCGGGCAAACGGGCGCAACCAAACGCCGGTATCGGGTGCCAGCGCATGCGCGACCGCGGGATCAACCCATTGCTCCATTTCGATGACCCCGATCGCGCCAAGCACGCGCACATCGGCAACGCCTGGCAATTCACGTGCGGGGGCAAGTTCTTGCTTCATCTGGTCGGCGATCGCGTGCACTTCGGCGCGCCAATCTCTGACCGATAGTTGGTCCAGACTGGCCACCGCAGCAGAACAGGCCAGCGGGTTGGCCATATAGGTCGGGCCATGCATCAAAACGCTGGCTTCGCTTTCCCCAATTCGGCGCGCGACATCTTCAGTCGTGGCGGTCGCGGCCAGAGTAATATGGCCGCCAGTCAAAGCTTTGCCCAAACAGATGATGTCCGGAACCACTTCGGCGTGGTTCATCGCGAACAGTTCGCCCGTGCGACCAAACCCGGTCGCGATTTCGTCAAAAATCACAAGAATTCCAAGTGCTTTACACAGGTCTTGCGCGCCTTTTAGCCACTTGGGGTGATAGAAGTACATACCACCCGCGCCCTGCACCACAGGCTCAAGGATCAGGGCCGCGATTTGATCGGCCTTGGTTTCCAGCAGCTCTTCCAAAGCATCCAGCCCATTCAGGGTTGGATCATCCGTCCATTCCTGCTCAAACGATATCGGCGGGCGTGGCAGGAAATGTTGGATTGACAGCGCGCCACTGAACAGCCCGTGCATCCCATTCTCGGGGTCGCAGACGCTCATCGCTTTCCATGTGTCCCCGTGATAACCGCCGCGAATGGTCGCAAACTGCGTGCGCCCCGTGTGACCCAGCGCCATCTGAAACTGCACGGCCATTTTCAAAGCGACTTCAATCGCGACCGATCCGCTGTCGCTGTAGAAAATGCGATCCAGCCCGTCAGGCAACAGCTCGACCAGCTTGCGTCCCAGGTCAATTGCAGGTCGATGCGTCAGGCCACCGAACATGACATGGGGCATTTGCCGCAGCTGTTCCTGCATCGCAGCAGTAATGGCCGGATGACGATGCCCGTGCACCGCACACCACCACGACGACATTGCGTCGATCATCCGAGTGCCGTCTTCCCGGGTCAGCCATACCCCTTCGGCCTCGGTGATCAGATGCATCGGACCGGGGTTCAGAACATTCGTATAGGGATGCCAAAGGTGGCGAGCATCAAACTCTAGAGCGGTCACAGAGCCCTCCGAATTGTTGCGGAATCGATCGCATGGAAGGCATCCGACAGCGTACCCCGCGACAGGGTTTCAAGGTGCGGCAAGCGTCCCAAATGGGTAACCTGACACATCTCGGCGATGGTCTGTTCAACCTCTGGCTCAGCGTCGCCTACAAACGCTACGCCGACGACGTTGCAACCTGCGCCCCGCAAAGCCATCAGGGACAGGCTTGTGTGGTTGATCGTACCCAATGCGGTCCGGGCCACCAGAACCACGGGCGCCCGCCACACCGAGATGACATCAAGGAAAAAGGTCTTGCGGTTCAGCGGCACCATGATCCCGCCTGCCCCCTCGACGACCAGGGGTCCGTTGACCTGCGGCAGCGCAAGCCGATCCGGCGAAATCTCGACGCCCATGTCTTCGGCCGACAAATGTGGTGAGGCTGGCATGTTCAGGCGATAGGCTTCCGGCAAAATTACAGCACCGGAAAGCGCCGCGACGGTTTCTGTGTCCGTTGCATCCTCAAGCCCGGATTGCACCGGCTTCCAATAGGTTGCGCCAAGCGCGGCCGTCAGGCCCGCAGCAAAAACCGTTTTTCCGACACCAGTGTCGGTGCCTGTGACGATTACAGCGCTCATGCCGCCTCCGTCTGTTGATGCGCCAGTGCTTCGAACAGGGCGCTTATGTCATCCTTGCCCACGTTGCCGGTGATCGACACGCGCAGGCGCGACGTGCCCCGTGGCACGGTCGGCGGCCGGATACCACGGACATCAAAACCTTTGGCCTGTAACGTTGCGGCCATTTCCATGGATTTGGCGTCATCGCCCAAAATTATGGGGATAATCTGGCTGTTCAGCGCCTCTTGGGGTGTTCCGATCTGACGTGCAACGGCATGCGCGTGGCGGGTGCGGGACAGGGCGTTCAGGGGCAGCGAACTATCTGTTTGAAGATGCTGCAGAACCACGCGAACAAGGGCCGCATTGAGCGGAGATGGGGATGTCGCAAAGATAAACGGGCGCGCGCGGTTGATCAATGTTTCGATCAACACCCGCGGGCCACAAATCAGCCCTCCAGAAACCCCCAACCCTTTGCCGCATGTGTGCAAAGTCAGCAACTCAGCCTTGAGGCCATGCGCCAGACCCTTTCCGTTCGGGCCAAATACTCCGGTCGCATGGGCCTCATCGACGACCAATATGGCACCGTGTTCACAGGCCAGATCAGACAGCGCGACCAAGGGCGCAAGGTCGCCCTCCATGGAATAGATGCTTTCCACGGCGATCCAGATTTGGCCAGACCCGCCTTCTGCCAACCACGCCTCAATGGCCAGACGTGCTGCGGCAACATCATTATGGGCAAAAGCACGTGTTTGGCCGCGTCCCATCCGCATGCCTTCATGCGCGCTTGCATGAACCAAAGCATCGTGAAGGATCAGATCTTCGGCGGCAGGAAGGGTCGAGAAAATCGCCTGATTGGCCTGAAACCCGCTGCCCATGAACAAAGCAGCCTCAGCATCAAAAAAGGCGGCTGCTTCGTGTTCAAGTGCCTCATGTTCGGGATGATTGCCCCGCAAAAGGCGAGAACCACCGGATCCCAGCGGTACGCCCTGCGCCAATGCGGTTTGCGCGGCATCGCGAAGGAATGCCGATTGCGCCAATCCAAGGTAATCATTGGACGCAAAGTCCAGACCACGCGGCGGTGCCAACACCCGGCGGCGGTGCCGGGTGTCCAGCTGTTCAAGCATCGAGTTCAGACGACTCAATGCCTTCATTCAGCAGCATCCAAACAGGATTTTTCAGCCGAGGTTTCGGCCTGCAGCCCAAGCTTCTTGAACAGAATGGCGTCGGTGTCCTCTTCAGGATTTTCTGCCGTCAAAAGCGTTTCGCCTACGAACATCGAGTTTGCGCCAGCAAAGAAACACATGGCCTGCAATTCATCACTCATGTCGCTGCGCCCAGCGGACAAGCGCACGTAGGACTGTGGCATCATGATCCGCGCAACAGCAATGACCCTTACAAAGTCGATTGGATCGATCGGTTTGGCGTTTGCCAGAGGCGTGTCTTCTTGCGGCATCAACATGTTGATCGGCACTGAATCCGGTGCCGGTTTCATATTGGCCAATGTGACCAGCATATCGACGCGGTCTTGAACCTCTTCCCCCATCCCGAGGATGCCGCCGGAACAGACCTTGATACCCGCTTCCTGCACGCGGTTCATCGTGTCAATGCGGTCCGCAAAGGTGCGCGTGGTGATGACTTCGGGATAATACCGCTCGGACGTGTCGATGTTGTGGTTATAGTAATCCAGCCCCGCATCGCGCAGACGAACCACCTGATTATCGTCCAGCATGCCAAGAGTCATGCAGGTTTCCATCCCCATCTCGCGCACGCCTTCGACCATGGCAACAAGGGCATCCATATCCCGGTCTTTGGGTTCGCGCCACGCAGCGCCCATGCAGAAACGGGTTGCCCCACCGTCGCGGGCCTTGCGGGCTTCGGTCAGAACGCGCTGAACCTCAATCAGTTTCGAGGCCGACAGTTTTGATCCGTTCCGTGCTGATTGCGAGCAATAGGCGCAATCTTCGGCACAGCCACCTGTTTTGATCGACAGCAGTTTCGATGTCTGGACCTTGTTGGGATCAAAGTTCTCGCGGTGCACTGTCTGCGCGCGAAACAGCAATTCCATCAGCGGAAGGTCATACAGAGCTTGAGCAGCTTCACTGGACCATATCGGGGTGGTGTTTTTCATTTTATAGATACTTTTCGAAAACTCTCATGGCTATGCATACTTTTATAGATAAAGATTGCTATCACAACCAGATTCTACCTTCCGCGTCACTCAGGCGGAAAAACGCGGATGCTTGCGATAGCCCGATGTACCAACGCCGCTTTAGCAAACGATACCGAGCATTCTGCCCCAATTCGGCTGCCGCCATTTCCGCAATATGCACCGCGCGATAATCCACCGTCTCAAAACGACATATGTTGCCATGATTGGGTAAGCAGATCACAATGGGCATCAGTACCAAACATTCCCGCATGCGCCGCGCCGCTGCAAACGCGTAGGATACCAGTGTCACACGATTGTTTTGTAAGTCATGCAGAAGGCGCGTTAGCCACATATTGAAAGGTTCCCAATGACCTCCTCCAGCCGTTTTTCGATGTCTCGCCGCCAGTTCCTTGCCACAACTACGGCCAGCGCCGCCGCAATCACCCTACACCCGTTTTCGGCCGCTGCTGCCGACAATCAGGCGCATCTTCGGATCATGGAAACCACCGATATCCATGTGCATGTCTTCCCTTATGATTACTACGCAGACAAGCCGCGCGATACGGTAGGCCTGTCGCGTACCGCATCGATCATCAATGACATTCGGTCAGAGGCAACCAACTCGTTGCTTGTGGACAATGGCGACTTTTTGCAGGGCAACCCAATGGGCGACTACATCGCTTATGAGCGTGGCATGAAAGAAGGCGACAGCCATCCGATCATCGCCGCATTCAACACCGTAGGCTATGACGCCGCTACTTTGGGCAACCACGAGTTCAATTACGGTTTGGATTTTCTGGAAAAGTCACTCGCCGGTGCAGATTTCCCGGTCGTTTTGGCCAATATTGTCAAGGAACAAGGCGCGGGGCCACGCGACGACAAAACTTTGGTCAAGCCTTACGCCATTCTGGACCGCGAAATTGAAATGGGCGACGGCAGCAAGCATCCAATCAAGGTTGGCGTTATTGGCTTTACCCCACCACAGATCATGAATTGGGACCGCAAGCACCTTGAAGGCAACGTTCAGGCCCGCGACATCGTCGATACCGCGAAAGCCTATGTGCCAGAAATGCAAGAGCAAGGCTGTGATTTAATCATCGCCCTATCGCATTCGGGTATCGGTGAGGCCGATCACACTGATGGGATGGAGAACGCCTCAGTCGTGCTGGCCGGTGTCGATGGCATCGACGCGCTGGTCACAGGCCACAATCACCTGGTCTTCCCTTCGCCCACCTTCGCGGATCGTCCAGGCATCGACGTCGAAAAAGGCACACTATTGGGCAAACCGGCAGTCATGGGCGGATTCTGGGGCTCGCATCTGGGTCTGCTGGACCTGCTGCTGGAACGCGACGGGAATGAATGGCGCGTTGTAACAACGACGTCCGAGGCGCGCCCGATATCAAAGCGCAACGAAGATCGCTCAATCACCGCGCTGGTTGGCGACGACCAGACCGTGCTGGATTCGGTTGCCAAAGATCACGACGAAACACTGGCTTATGTGCGCCGCGCCGTTGGGAAGACGTCCGCGCCTTTGCACAGCTACTTCGCGCTCGTCGCGGATGATCCGTCGGTGCAGATCGTTTCGATCGCACAAAAATGGTATGTTGAAGAGATGATAAAGGGCACAGAGCATGAGGGGCTGCCCATCCTATCGGCCGCTGCCCCGTTCAAGGCCGGTGGTCGTGGTGGTCCAGAGTATTATACCGATGTTCCAGTGGGCGATGTGGCCATCAAAAACGTGGCTGACCTGTACCTCTATCCAAACACCGTGCGGGCGGTCCGCGTGAACGGGGCACAGGTCCGGGGTTGGCTGGAGCGTTCGGCAGGCATGTTCAATCAGGTTGAGCCGGGCTCAGCCGACGCAATTCTGCTGAACCCGGAATTCCCGTCCTACAACTTTGATGTAATGGACGGCGTGACCTATCAGATCGACCTGTCTCAGCCCTCGCGATTTGGACCAAAAGGCGAAGAAGTAAACCCGGACGCGGCACGGATTGTGAACCTGTCCTTCAACGGCACGCCAGTTACGGATGATATGGAGTTTATCATCGCCACCAACAATTACCGCGCGTCTGGCGGCGGGTCCTTCCCGGGCGCATTGGGTGACACGATTGTTTTCGAGGCCCCAGACACCAACCGCGACGTCATCGTGCGTTACATTGTCGAGCAGGGCACAATCGATCCAAAGGCGGACGCCAACTGGTCCTTCGCCCCGCTCGCAGATACCACGGTGCTTTTCGAAACCGGCCCCAAAGCGCGCGACTATATGAGCGACGTCAATGGAGTGGTGATCGAAGACGCAGGCGAAGGCGCCGATGGTTTTGCCGCGTTCCGCATCAATCTTTAAACGTCAGAACTTATAAACCGACCGTCACCCCGACCAATGGGTGGCGGTCGCGCACCAAAGATGACGAATTATTCGATCACTTAAAACCGGGCTTTGGAAAAATCAGTCAAGTTCACCGCTTTCTGACATCAAAATCGCCAGCGGTCGCGTAGAATGGATTTGCGACAAGATGATCATCACCACGGCAGTCAACGGTATCGCCAATATGGTGCCTGCCAGACCCCACATCGCGGTCCAGATCGTCAGCGAAAACAGCACCATAAACCCGCTCAGGTTCACCGAGTTTCCGACCAGGCGGGGTTCAAGGAAGTTTCCGACAAACAGCTGAGCGGCCATGAGCGCGATCAGCGCGACACCGGCGTGCCAGATGCCGCCGAATTGCACGAGGCTCAGCATGACGGGAAACAGAACACCAACAATGGAACCCAGGTATGGGATATAGTTCAAAAGGCCGATCAATATGGCCCAGAACATTGCGAACTCGATGCCAAGCAACAACATGATCACATATGAGATCACAGCCAAAATGACGTTGATCAGTGTCTTTGCGCTTAGGTAGCTGCCAATCTTCTGGTTTATCTGGGCGACAATTTGCAGCGACCGGTCAGCTGTTTCAGCATCACCCAAAGCCTTTCTAACTTTTTCCGGCATATCGTCCAGATCGGACAGGATGAACACAATATAAAGGATTGTCATTAACATGACCGTCCCGAAACCCTGCACTGTGGAAAGCGTCCCCTGCACAAAACCCAAAACATCGAACTTGCCAGCAATCGTCTGCTCGATCGTGGACCAGTCTGGCAGTTTTTTGACACCCAAAATCGCCATTGCCGAGTCAACCAGCGCTTTTAGGTTGGTTTGGTAACGCGGGATATTCTGGGCGACCGCTTGCGCGTTTGCCTCAAGAAAAACCCCTATCAGAATCAGCGTTAGAAATATGGCAAGCAGTGCAAGTAAACGGCGCCCGCGGCGTGGAATGTGGCGCAACCCCGGAACACGGCCGATTGTCGAGGCGGTCGAGTCCAGAATGTATATTCCGATAATGCCCAAAAGCACCGGAAGAAAAATGCTCTTGCCCAGCACCAGCAGCCAGCCGATGACAACAGCGACGATCAGGCCAGATGCAAGTTTTGTCACATTAAACTGCAGCATATCTTCGCTTTCGGTCGGACGTGTGGGTCCTTTTGTGCCGGGTTCTAGGCTTATATTCAACGTCTTTCACGCAATCTGAGCGCCCCGAGCGCAGTGACGGCTACCCGGTGCTGGAGGCGTTTCGCGACCACCGGCAAAACACTGCGCGATTGACATCCATTCGGCAGAAACCGGCCCTTCCACCTTTAGAGATGTATCTGCGATGTTGCGGGTTTGGGCCGAGACTTGCGCAAACTCTACCGCAGGTCCTGTTATCCGATTGTCCCCCGGTTCACCGAACTCCCATAAGGCTCCGGAAGGTGCGGTCAGTTCAAGTCGCGGCATCGCCTCGGGCACAGGTTTGCCGTTGACCTGATAAGCCCAACCAAAGGTATTCACACCCAGAATGACGATGTTCTTGACTCGGTCCTGTTCGACGCGCTCGACACCAAGAACGTCAAAAATCTCTTGCCCGTGTGCCCAAGTCTCCATCTGGCGGGCCGTGATCGACGAGCGTACAGACATATCCGGACCGGCCCATTTCACCCGGTGCTTGGGATCGAGATCGGCCCAACGTGTGCCAATATCTGTGTAAAGTGTCCGCCAAGCATCGCGCAGCTCGTTCCCACGCAGCAAAATCGCTTCGTTCTCGGCTGCGCGCAGCCCTTCGGCATTGGCTTTGACAAACAATGCGCCAATGCGCGCAGCAAATGCGTCGGGGTCCTGAAGCGACAAATCGGCCATCTGGTTCCAATAGTGCAGATGCACCAGAACATCGTTCAGCGTCCATCCCTTGAACTGGGTTTGGTTTTCCCATTGGTCGCCCGAAATATCGGCTAGAATGGCAAACAATGCCTCGCTTTCTTGCAAAAAATCCATTGCCTGTTGCACTGCTTGTTCCCTCGATTTTGTGTTTGCCTGTTCGATGTCCCCGGATGCAGTGCCTGAGCGGCGGTAGCCGACACACACCCAATTCTACCTATGTTTCGTCAATCTCGATCATAACATCCCCCGCCGCCACCTGTTGTCCGATCTCAACGTGTACAGAGGTCACGACGCCCGCAACGGCGGCAGTGATTTGGTGCTGCATCTTCATGGCTTCGAGAACGGCCAGACAGTCGCCATTCGAAACGCTTTGACCAGGTCTTGCCGCCACCTCGACCAGGGCACCCGGCATGGGGGCGGTGACGCGACCGCTAGCGATCGTTCCCGCATCCAATGCACCGGGACGCAGGCGTCGAAACGTCAGGCGCTCGGCGCCGATGGCGATCTGGGCTGTGTCGCGGGTTATGTGTGCGGTGGCGTCGACGGTGTTGTCATTTATGCGTGCCCGGACCTTCCCGCAACTGCGCTTGATAAACGAGACATCATACGCGTTGCCCTCAACCCATACGGTCCATCCTTCGGGGCGGGCGAGTGCGCGCGTTTGTATCTCTTCGTCAACATAGGCAAGCGTCACGGCGAACGGCGGCAAGGCTGCGCTGGACCAACCCAACTGTTCGGTTGAGACATATCCCGCCGCCGCCCTTGCGCGGGATTGATCCGCATCCAACAACAGCGCGGCCGCCAAGGCGATGTCCGGCGCAGTTACCCGGTACGCAGGAAAGCCCCGGGGGTAGGTCTGATCCAGAAATGTTGTCGTTGCATCGCCGGCAATGAAATCTCTGTGCTGCAGCACATCTGCAAGAAACCGCGAATTTGTCACCGTTCCCAGCAAAATAGATTCGTTCACAGCCTTGATCAGCCGCGCACGTGCCGTTTCGCGGGTTGGACCATGCGCAATGATCTTTGCAAGCATGGCGTCATAGAAAGGCGATACCTCCTGCCCTTGTTGAATGCCGGAGTCCACACGCACTCCGGGTCCAGTCGCAGCCTGCCAGAAATCAATTGGACCGGTTGCCGGTAGATATCCGTTAGCGGGGTCTTCGGCATAAAGCCGCGCCTCAATGGCGTGGCCGTTCATGGTGACGTCTTCCTGAGAGATCGGAAGGGCGTCACCCTGCGCGACAGCGATCTGTAGCGCCACTAGGTCGATGCCAGTGACCATCTCGGTGACAGGATGCTCAACCTGCAGTCGGGTGTTCATTTCAAGGAAATAGAAAACGCCGGACGGTTCCAATAGGAACTCCACGGTTCCGGCGCCGCGATAGTTCACCGCACGGGCCGCCTCAATCGCCACGGCTCCCATTTTTTCGCGCAATTCTGGCGTCATGGCGGGGCTTGGGACTTCTTCGATGACTTTTTGGTGGCGACGCTGAATCGAGCATTCCCTTTCGCCCAGATGAATTACGTTCCCGTACCTATCGGCAAAAATCTGAAATTCGATATGGCGCGCATCACCGATCGCTTTCTCAAGGATCAATTTGCCGGATCCAAAAGCGTTCTCGGCCTCGGATCTGGCAAGCGCAATCGCCTCAGAAAGAGCGTCGGCGGATTGGACCACGCGCATTCCGCGTCCACCGCCACCAGCTGCGGCTTTAACCATAATGGGAAAGCCGATCTTGTCCGCTTCTGTGACCAGAGCGGTATCCGATTGATTATCGCCTTCATACCCTGGAACGCAGGGAACGCCCGCGCCAATCATGAGGCGTTTGGCGACGGCCTTGTCGCCCATCAGCCGGATCGCTTCGGGATCGGGTCCTATAAAAGTCAGACCCGCGGTCTCGACTGCCGCTGAAAAACCCGCATTTTCGGACAAAAACCCATAGCCCGGGTGAATTGCCCCTGCCCCGGCTTTCTGAGCGGCAGCAATGGTCTTTTCTGCATTCAGATAGCTATCACCAACCGGCCCTTCACCGATCCAAACCGCCTCATCAGCAAGTTCGACATGGGGTGCTCGCGCGTCAGAGGTTGTATAAACGGCCACTGTGCGCAGCCCAAGCGACCGGGCGGTTCGCATGATACGCGCGGCGATTTCCCCACGATTGGCAACGAGAAGCGTGTCGAATGTCATGCCTCAGCCTCTGCTATCTGTCTTGGATTTGGTGAGCTATGCAGCATGTTCAGAACCTGTGCACCCCGTACGAACTGGGTTTGACCGTTCGCGCGCGCCCCTCAAGGCAGGTTTCAAGGCAAAAGCCCAGCACGCGCCGTGTGTCGCGGGGGTCAATGACGCCATGATCGATACACCGGCCCGAGGTATAAAACGCATTTTCCTGTCGTGTGAAATGCGCTGTTATCGCTGCCTTCTGCGCAGACAGTTTGGCTTCGTCGTGGTCGATCCCTTTGCGTTTGAACCCTGCGCGCGCGACCAGTTCCATCGTCCCGGCGGCTTGCGCGCCGCCCATCACGCCCGTTGCCGCATTGGGCCAGGCGAACAGGAAGTCCGGGTCATAGGCGTAGCCGCACATCCCGTAATTGCCAGCCCCGAAACTTGCCCCGACATAGAGCGTGATCTTGGGCACATCGACCGACGTAACGGCCTGGATCATCTTGGCCCCATGCTTGATCATGCCGCTTTGTTCATATTGGGTGCCGACCATGAACCCTGTGATATTATTGAGAAAAATAAGGGGAATATCGGCCTGACCACATAACTGTATAAATTGTGCGGCTTTGTTCGCGCCTGCAGGGTCCAGTGGCGCGTTGTTTCCAAGAATACCCACAGCGATACCATTGATTGCGGCCTGCAAACAGACAGTCGCTGAGCCATAGTCGGGCTTGAAATCCTCAAAATCCGAGCCGTCAACTATGCGGGCCACAACCTCGCGGACGTCATAGGGAACGCGATAATCGGTTGGAACAATGCCTGCGATCTCATCCACATCATATTTCGGTGGCTGCACTTCTTTGCTGCGACGCACAGGCAAGGATTTGTTCCAATCCAGCCGGGCCATCACGTTCCGCGCCATTTCGATACCGTGCGCATCATCCTCGGCCAGATAGTCGACCAGCCCGGATGTGGTGGCATGCATCTCGGACCCGCCCAGATCACGGTCATTGGCCTTTTCGCCCGTCGCCGCGTGAACCAAGGCGGCACCGGCCAAGGCGGCCATACCGTTGTTCTTCACGCCAACGACATAGTCTGCAAGGCCGGGCATATAGGCCCCACCGGCGGTTGACGGGCCGTGCAGCACTGCAATGTTGGGCAGCCCTGCGGCCGAATGGCGGGCCAGATTGCGGAACAGTTTGCCGCCATTGGCCCAGAATTCGACCTTGTATTCCATCAGGTTTGCACCGGCGCTTTCGACAAGATGCACAAAAGGCAGGTTCTGTTTCAATGCCATGTCTTGCGCGCTCAGGAAGGCCGCAGCTGACATCTCGACCATCGCGCCGGCCTTGATCCCTGAATCGTCCACGATGATCATGCAGCGCACGCCCGAGATGAAGCCGATGCCGATGACCAATGACGCGCCCGGAACCGATTGCTCGGGATCGCCTGTATCGACACAGTAGCCCGCCAACCCGTGCAGTTGCAAAAAAGGCATTCCGGGATCCAACAGTTGGGCCAAACGGTCACGGGGTGTGATCTGCCCCCGGGCCTCCATCCGTTCGCGCCGTTTCTCTGACAGGGCGACAGGACGCGCTTCAAGCGCGCGCATCTCGTCGACAAGAGCCAGCATATCGCCTCGGTTCTTGGCAAAGCTGTCAGAATCGCGGACGACTTTACTGACAAAACCCATCAGCTTTCTCCTCGCTCGGTGTATAAGGATAACTCTGCAGGAATCCTGATCGGTGTGGCCAGCAATATCTGGGCATAACTCTTGCCTTGCGCGTCGTTGCGCAACGAGGCGACGCCACCGCCACCCAGCGCATTGTGCAGCAGAATGTTGATGGAATGTGTTCCTGGAAGATAGAACCGCTCGACCCTGCCGGATAGATGGTCAGAAAAAACAGCTGCCAGCGTCGCTTCGGACAGCGCAGCCCAAATATAGGGCAAAAAGGTAGCATGGCGCGCAATGACCCCAATGTTTGCGGTGTCGCCTTTGTCCCCAGATCTTGCCCAGGCCAAATCTTCCAAAGGGCATGTGATCCACTCGGTCACCTTTTCATCGGTAATTTCCGGGGCTTTTGCCGGGACAGGTTCCGGGTCTTGCAGGAACGTTTTCGGCTGATTGTATGCGATATCGTCCCCATCCATCGTTACGCAATAGGTCAGCGTGTCGTTTGGCACCAAGAAGGAAAACAGGACAACGACTGGCGAGGGCTTTGGACGCCCTCCTCCGGTAAAGATGTGCAACCCCGGCGGTGCGGCCAGTGCGCACCCGGTCATCTCACGCAGGAATACACCAACCGCGCGAGGGTCGTCGTGTTTCACGGCTGCCTTGAGCGAGATCTCTTCGTAATCGCTGTCGCCAGGCCGACCTCCGAAGGTTTCAAACGACACCTCGCGATAGTCGGGAGCACCGATCCGGTGCAGGACAGCGCGCGCACGATCCAACCCCGCTTGGGCAAAAGCCTTCGCCTTTTGTCGTGCCTCACGCCCGTTGATCAGAATCGTAATGCCCGCGCGATAGCCATCCGCCCAGGTGGCGGACACTTTGAGCTGCCCGGTCGGCGCGCGGCCTTTTGCACCCAAAACGGTTACATGGTCTGGCTCGGAGTGCTTAATCCTGACATTGGAAAAGTCGCAAATCACGTCAGGCAGAATATAGGACTGCGGGTCGCCGATCTCATACAGCATCTGCTCGCAGACCGAAGCCGGGGTCACACATCCAGCTGTGCCCTGCGGCTTGGTCAGGACCAGCCCGCCATCGGCGTTTACCTCGACAATTGGATAGCCGATCTTGGCGATGTCGCCTGCCAATTTCCAGCCCGTGAAATTGCCTCCGGTGGCTTGGGGTCCACATTCCAGCAGATGCCCCGCAAGCGACCCGGCAGCCAGTAAGTCGTGGTCTTCGGGCCGCCATCCAAAATGATACATGCACGCCGCCAGAGTCAGAGCGCTGTCGACGCAGCGGCCCGTGATGACGATATCAGCACCGCCGTGCAGCGCCGCCAATATCGGCCCAGCCCCAATATAAGCATTCACCGAGGCGATCTTTTCGATCGGTGGCATCGGTGCACCGGAAAACATCTCAGTCCGATCGACAAACTCAGCCACACGCGGTAGCAGGTCGTCGCCTTCGACCACTGCAACTTTCAAGTTCAATCCCAACTCTGCAGATTTGCGACGTAATTCACCAGCACAGGCAACTGGGTTGACCCCGCCTGCATTTGACAAGACCTTGACGCCTTGCTCGGCTATTTGGGTTAAATTGTTGGCCATAACGTCAGAGACGAAATCCACCGCATATCCCTTTTGGGGGTCTTTAAGACGGGCGCGCGCCATGATCGACATGGTGATTTCGGCGAGGTAATCGTAGACCAGAAAATCGAGCCCTGGGGCACGCAGCAATTGCTGTGTCGCATGAGGGGCATCCCCCCAAAAACCACTTGCTCCTCCGATCCGCAGAGAATGTGTCACGCCACGTCTCTCCCGCTTGAGTGCGATCCGCAGTTTACAGACCGACTGTTCTGTTTTTATGATTTACTGACCACCTTGGTCAACGAAGATTTACCACTGCGACGCGACGGAAGATGACGGAATCGATGCCAAAAAAACCCTCAGTCCAGGATCAAAGGTCCCGAGATATGCAGGCCAAAATCAGCAATGCGACGGTCACTTGTCTGGATCAGCTTGGGTATGCCGAGACCACTTTTGCCAAAGTACAAGCCAAGGCGGGTATCTCACGCGGGGCAATAACGCATCACTTCCCCACGAAGCAGGCATTGGTCGCAGCGACCGCGATGCGACTATTGGGCAATGCGCAAAACCCGCTCTGGCCACATGATCGCGCGCCTCAGCCCGTCTATGACCTGATTATGTCTGCCTGGGCCAATATCGTAAATTCCGCAGGTGGGCGCGCCATAGTCGAGATTCTGGTTGCTTGCCGAACCGATCCGGAACTGTTCGGCATGCTTGAACAGAGCCTGAGAGACTGGGACAAGTCGAACCTCAGCCTGATCTCCGCCCGGTATGTCAGCGCAACGGGTGACCGTAACGACACTGAATTGTTGTGGAGCATCGCCAGGAATTTCCTGCGTGGTTTGTTGTTGCATGAGAAATTCGTTTCATCGCCAGAATACCTTACGCAGATGATGGATCGCTTCGCCCGCATGATGGAAAGCCAGCTTCAGGTATTGCCCGAAAATGACGTTGAGGAGGTCAAATGACCCTGCCATCCCCTTTCATGACCCCTGAACGCGAAGCTTTCCGCGGAAATTTCCAGCGTTTTGTCGATGCCGAAATCAAACCTCATATTGAGCAATGGGAGGCGGATCGCAGCGTCCCGTGGGAGTTGCATGCCGCAATTGCTGAGTTCGGCGTATTTGGCTTTGGGATCGATGAGGAATACGGCGGTCTAGGTTTCGACAACGCCTTTATGCGCCATGATTATAGTGAAATCCTGTTCGGCTGTGGGGCATCCGGTATCGGAGCCGCCGTTGGGGGACGTACGATTTCAATCAGCCCAATTGCGAAATTTGCTTCCGAGGAGTTCAAACAGAAAGTGCTGCCCGAGATCATCTCGGGGCGCATGATGTCGGCCCTTGGGATCACCGAACCAGGCGCAGGGTCGGACGTTGCCAATATTCAAACAAGTGCCGAGCGCAAAGGCGGCCGATGGATTCTGAACGGGGAAAAGACCTATATCACCGGGGGTATGGATGCCGAATGGTTTGTGATCGGCGCCCGCACTGGCGGTCCGGGCCTGACCGGTATCTCATTGTTTTTGGTCCCTCATGACGCGCCCGGGTTCAGCCGCACGCCGTTGGGTGGCAAGATGGGTTGGCACAGTTCACAGCAAGCGACGCTGCATTTCGATGATTGCGAGCTGGATTCTACTGCTTTGTTGGGGCCTGAGAACAGGGGCTTTATCGCAATCATGAACAACTTTAACTTTGAACGGCTTGGCCTGACATCCGCTTCGTTGGGTATGATGAAACTATGCTACGATCGTGCCCTGGACTGGGCACGGGAACGCGAGACATTCGGCAGGCGACTGGTCGCACATCAGGTCATTGGCCACAAGTTTGCAGAAATGTCTGCCCGGATTGATATGAATGAGGCATATATCGAACGGATCTGCTGGGCAATTGAACAGGGCCTGATGCCAGTCGCCGAAATTGCAAAGGCCAAGGTTCAGGCCACGACGTCACTGCAATTTGTTGCTTCCGAAGCGATGCAGATCTTTGGCGGTGCCGCATACATGCTGGGTAATCCGGTCGAGCGGGTCTGGCGCGAAATCAAAATAATGGCAATTGGCGGCGGATCCGAAGAGATAATGCGCGACCTGGCCGTGCGCCAGATGGGATTGGCCGGGCAATAGTGGCGGCGTTGTGGGTCCGCAAGCGCGTGCTATGGACGTGAAGAGATCGCTGAAAGGCCGAAATTAACCAAATTCTTTGGTCAGCAATTGCCGAAAATGATCAATGCACAATTGCGCAATCATTTTTGACAACCTAAGTTGCGCCAAACTCATCACGCGAGGGAATTATGGATATTTGGTTCTATGTGGGGCTTGGCTTGTTGTTATGGGCTATCAGAGACTTGGTGTTTGGTTCGACCTACTTGTGGGAACGGGTAACTCGCGCTGAAAATCCGGGAACCTACTGGGTTTGCGTTTTGGTTTGGCTTGTCGTTGCACTGGCTATTTTAGCCACGTCCCCAACGACCTACTACCTGTTCTCCTGACTGCGCGTTCCGAAATGCAGGCCATGTAACCTGCATTTCCAAATCATAGAGGCCGGTGTTTTCACCATGGATGCAGTCACCTAATCGTTCGCTTGGCGAGCGGACCCGACTGTTCAAACATCAAAATCCAGTCGGCTGTCCAGTACAAAACTTTGGTGATTGCCTGAAAGCCCTCAAAGGCGGTCCGGACAGGAAAATTCTCTAAAATGATATGGTGCGGGTGGAGGGACTTGAACCCCCACGCCTTGCGGCGCCAGAACCTAAATCTGGTGCGTCTACCAATTTCGCCACACCCGCAACCCAGGCACTCGGTGCCGGAATGTCGGGGTGAATAGCAAAGCTTGCCACGGAGTGCGAGAGGGAAAATTGAGTTGTGCGCAAGATTATTGATGACATCGGCGCAATATGCTTCTGAACTGACCGTCGTGCAAATATGGTGTCTGCCGGACGCTGCCGCTAAACGGGATGCGGGATATCCTCATGTGATGCTGTTCGCGGCAGGAAAGTAGCCTGATTTTTGGCGTTCTACGAGTAGATAGAAAAGATTACTTGGGCAAGTTTGACTAATTTTATTGTTTTGTATTTAGCAACATTCAGGTCCTTTTGGTGAGAAGGAGAAAACTATCTTACGTTGAGTAAAATGCCCCTCATCTAAGGGCGGGCTATGATGAGAACCCAAAGACGAATGCATTATACATATATTTTACAGACGTCCTCTGGGTGGATTTGGTGTCAGGTTGATTTCAAAAAATAGAATAATTACTGTTTATATACAGTGATATAGACGCATTGCCAAAAATACCACACGTGCGCATCGTTGCAAGTTTTCTGCTCTTGAATGCTGCTAACGATAAATGGCGCTGTTCACATTGACGTCGAAAATACGCTCGTAGGTTGTGGTTGAAAAATACGATCAAACACAATTGCGCCACAATTCAAACGCCAAAAAATCTTATTCGCGTCAAAATAAGACCGCCTTGAAAGTCACTTATGAGCAGTAGGAGTTAATGAGTCTTTTTTGCCTTCGGGCGCTGTACGAGTTTTTTCGCTCAACTCCAGTACAAGGGTCTGAAACGTGACCAATATGATGAACTCCGCTGCTGCCGAGCAAGAAGCCGTTGGCCTTGCGCGTGAAAGTTTTCTTGGTGAACTCAAATCCCTGAACCGCGACCATCCAAACACCGGGTTTGGCGTTTCGTTGCGCACCCGCTCCGGGCGGCGATATTTGCTAGCCAACTCGCGTATGCCGCTGCCCGAAACCAAATCCGAGGGCTTTCCGACCGGGCGTCGTCTTGCCCGCCTTGAAAACAGCGAGCGATTTAGCTCGATCGAAGTTCTGGCGGATTGCCACACCTTCGAATCGATTTCGCCGGGGGCCGAAGCTGCGATCCTGGGCAATGCCCTGAATCTGATTGCCCGAATCGACACCATGACCAGCACGCCAACAGACACGTTGGCCGCGACAGGAACCGGAGGCTGAACATGGCGCGCAACGACCATCTTTTGTCAGTTGGCAATGAGGCACTGACGCCCATGACGTCAGCGATGAACTCGCTGACCGCACAGATTGATCAACTGACAGAGGTGGCGGATGCACGTTCGTCCGCACGTCTTGCCACGCTCAAGACGCGGATGGAGAATTTCTCGGCCAGCGTTACAATGGTCGGGCAGGTCAAGGCTGGTAAGTCCTCGATCGTGAACATCCTGGCCGGGCGCCCTGCCCTGCTTCCATCGGATGTAAACCCGTGGACATCGGTGGTGACCACGTTGAACATCAACACCCGCGCCGAAGGCGACAAACGCGCCAAGTTTACCTTCTTTGAACAAGAAGAATGGGACAACCTGATGGTCGGCGGCGGCCGCCTGGGTGAGCTGGCAAACCGCGCCGGAGCCGATGACGAGATGGATGACATTCGCCGCCAGATCGGCGAGATGAAGGCTAAATCCGAATCCAGATTGGGCCAGCATTTCGACCTGATTCTGGGGCAGAGCCATCAATATGATTACTTCGACGAAGAGCTGATCCAGCGCTATGTCTGTCTGGGTGACGAAGATGACCCGGACATCAACCCCAAGACCGGGCGGTTCGCCGATGTGACGAAGTCGGCAGAGCTGTATATGGATATTCCGCAATACCCGATTGCGCTCAAACTGTGCGACACGCCGGGTGTCAACGATACCTTTATGGTCCGCGAACAGATCACCCTGCGCAGCTTGCGCGGATCTGAGGTCTGCGTTGTTGTTCTGGCTGCCAGCCAGGCGCTGACGACAATGGACATGGCGCTGATGCGCATTATCGCGCAATTCGAAAACCGGCAGATCATCCTGTTTGTGAACCGAATTGACGAATTGGCTGATCCGGTCAATCAGGTGCCGGAAATCCGCGACCGCATTCAGGATACACTCAAACAGAACAATATCGACGCCAATACCAGTGTTGTCTTTGGCAGCGCCTTGTGGGCCGAGGCCGCGTTGACGGGCAACCCCGAGATTCTTTCCGATGAATCCCGCGAGGCGTTGAACACGTTCTATCTGGCCGCCGGTTTTGGCGATCAGGCACCCTCGCTCGACAAGATTTGGGCACTGTCCGGCTTGCCCGATTTGCTGTTGGCCATGAACGAACGCATCGCTGAAGGCGCAGGCACCCGTTTGCTGGATCGCGTCCGTCACCGCGCCCGCAATATCGCCAGTCAAATCCGCGCCACGGCCGTTGCCAAGACCCTTTCGGGCGGCGAAGGCCTTGTGCGTGATTTGGACGGGGTATCGCCAGAGGAAGCGATTGCCACACTCTCGGATCAATATGAAAAGAAAGCGGCCGAATTGACCGCATCCCTGCGTGCGAAGGTGTTGGAGCGACTGAATTCAGCGGAATCGAACTTTGTCAAACGTGCAACGGATTCGCTGATTGCCCACCTTGAGCTGAACGGCGAACAAGGCACATGGCAGTATGACCCAGCGGGGCTGCGCACCTTGCAAAAGGCCGCATATTTCAGCTTTGCGCGGTCGATGCGCAAAGAAGCAAGTGCGCTGTACAATACGGCGGCCGCAGATATTGAGACGCTTTATCAGAAGATACTGGGCAACCACTTGGGTGAGTTCAGTATCGAAGCGCCCATTGTTCCGCGTGTCCCACCCCCACTCGGAATTGGGCGAACAATCGCTTTGGACTTGCAAAGCACCTGGTGGCGTCGCTGGTGGCAGCGCCGCAAAGGGTTCGAAGCTTATGCAGCCGACTATACGCGCCTGATCGCGTCCGAGGCGAATTCGATCACCAAGGATATCGAAGAAAATCAGGTCGCAGCCGTATTGGAAAACGTACGTGCCGTCCTGTCGGATTTCATGCGCGAGCAGAAAGAGACGTTGCTTAGCATTTCGGCCTCGGCCGAGAATGACCCAAGCCGCAACGCAGCTCTGATGGCAGGACTGACACCACAGAAATCGCGTGACGATATTCTGGGCGACATCCTGAAAGATCTAAGCAACGAGGCAGCATAAGTAGCGATATGGCAAAAGACTCACAAACCCGTTTCGTCTCGCCCAAAGCATGGGAACGCATCGAGCAGTGGTCCCGCCGCAAGCCGGTCTTTGCCCTTATGGGAGAGTTCAGCGCCGGCAAATCGACGCTGATGAACTTTCTGCTTCGGTCGCACGCGCTGCCAACCCAGGTGACGGCCACACAGTTACCGCCGGTCTGGTTCAGCTGGGGTAAGCAATCAGCCTATGTGCAGCGCCATGATGGTACGCGCGAGAATATTGAACTGGATGCGTTGGAATCGGTCGGCGTAAACGACGCCCAATTCATTCGTATTTTTCTTGAATCCGATATCCTCGAAGCGGTTGATCTGATCGACACGCCGGGTATCTCGGACCCCAAGATTTCAACCGATGTTTGGCGTCGCGCCGTAGGTCAGGCCAATGGCGTGCTGTGGTGCACACATGCAACCCAAGCCTGGCGCGAGACCGAGCGGGCGACTTGGGTCGCCCTGCCCGAACGGTTGCAGCACAACTCGCTGCTGTTGGTAACACGTGCGGATACACTGGGTCCGAAAGACCGCCAAAAGGTGTTGCGCCGCGTCAACCGCGAGGCAGGGCATCTGTTCAACCGGTCGATTTTGTTCTCAGCTCGCGATGCGATCACCGCCCGCGACAAGAGCGGCGATGCCGAACTGTGGGGACGAAGCGGTGGCGGCAAGATGGTAGACAGCTTTCTTGAGATCACCGAGCAGATCATGGACAATCGCGCAGACATGCTGGCGCGGTACCAGATCGACAATAGCCTTGCTGATGGGCCACGTGTCCAACCGATCCCCCCACGCAAAACCACTGAAAGCGCCGAACAGCCCACTCCACTAAAGCTGGTCAATCCCGTTCAGGACGAAAATGCGCAGGACGAAGTGGTGACAAGCTTTCCTGTACGCCCTGCCCGCGTTGAAGCACGCTCAAACGATACGGAACGTGCCCCCCGGATTGATGCGGATGAGGCTGAACGGTTGCGCGCTGAGATGACCGCGATATCGGAAGAAACCAAACCTGAGACCGAAACCGATCAGGACGAGCTGCGTTCTTTCTTCCGGGAAACGCCCAGTCAGCCTCTGAATTTGGCCGATGTTGCCGAGATCCCTTCGGAAGAAAACGCGTTTCTTGAACTGGATGACGAGGATTTCGACGAAGAAGAGACCTTGGAACTGGAAGCCGAGAGTGAAGGCGAGGCAAATCAGCCTGACACCGGCTCCGATGGTCAGGATCACCTATTGGCGTCGATTGAGGATAAGCTGGCTGACGGAGCTGAAGATGCTGTATCCGAAAACACCGAAGCAGACGCGCAACGTGCTGACACATCTGTGTCGTCAATCGTTGCATTGCTCGCCGAGCAATCGGATGGTACGGCCGATGAGTTCGAACTGGAACCCGAAACCAGCGGCCTGATCGAAACACAGGTCGTGCCTATGTCAAACGGAACGTCCGAGGCCGAGCCTGAGTCTGAAACCCTTGAGAAATTGCTGAATGCGGACGCCGGATCAACACTCAGCGCATCGGCGATGTGGCGCGAGATCACCGCTGGTGAGGATCTTCCTGAAGACTCCGAACGCCTGAAAAAAGTTTTTGTGGCCTTCCTGGAAGAGTTCGACAAGATCGCCGCTGAACACGGCGCCCGCGACGCAAAAAAAGACGTTTCAACGCTTCCGAAAGCCGGGAACAAGGGCGGGGCTGAATGGCATGTTTTATAACGTGAAATCAAGGTAGAAGGACGGGAAGCCCGATGTCTATCGAAGCCGCACTGAAATCTGCGATGGAAACGATACCCGACTGCGTCGCAGCCGGGTATATCGACATGGAAACAGGGATGTTATTGGGGACCAGTGTCCGCGATCAAGAGGACGCCGAAGTGCTGGACAGTCTTGCGCTTGCAGTGGCGAACCTGTTTCAGGGCGGCGGCGTGGGCGCTTTTGAAGCATTGCTGCGGAAATCGGGTAACGCTGATACCGAAAATCCGGGATTTGGGGAAATCGCGGTGTTTTCAAAAGATCGGTTGAACATTTTCTTGCGGACGCAGGCCTATCCGGATCATGTGGTCTGCTACATCTGTCGCAACAGCGCGAATGTAGGGTTGGCACTGACAAAATCGCATCTCAGTCTGGGGCCCGTCGCGGCCGCAGTTTAGACGGGACCAGAGGGGGTCACGGCATGATGGATACAAACATACTCGATTTGCTCGAGGACATTGGGCGATCATCGGTTGCCCGACTGGAGCCAGCCGTCGCGCTTGCTGGAGACACTGCGCTTGAGCGCCGCGAAAAGGTATTGCAGTCCATCCGTGGCACTGTTTTGCCGCGCCGGTTGGAGTTTACGGCTGCCAATGGCGATAGTCTCGCGATTGAGGTCAACAGCTCTCGGGTTACTGATGTCTTTCGTGTCCGGTCCGGCGTTGCGCCTGATTTTGAAACCGAAGAGCGCGATACGCTGGCTGGACAATTGGCGCAACTGGTAACCGATATTGCCGCGGCGCCTGCACCGCTCAGCCTGATATCCCTACGGCCGGACGCCACGCTGGAAGCGGACGATGTCGGAATCACTTTTAGCGAAATCGCTAGTGCTTGCACGATGATCGAAATGCCCGCTGAACCCGTCATAGCGATCGTTCCGAACGCAGCCGAGCCCGCAAATGACGTGGAAGCAACAGACGATGCCAGCGATTTGGCCAACCAGTTCTATCTCGGTAGCCAGCGTTTGGCTGTTGGTCGCATCCGGGTCAAAGCTGAAGGCGGGGAAATGGTTCAGTCTGACGGCGATTGTAGTGAAGATCAGCCATTACATGCAGATGAAACTTTGCTGGCGCAGTTCGCGCGTGACCTGTCGGGCTGGGATGATGACGCGGCCGCCGCGCTGGATCATCCACAACTGATCGTCATGCGTCCGTCCGGTGGCAAGGGGTCTGGTTTGGCCGTCCTGAATGACGGCAAAGAATTTTCCATGGTCGTTCACGAGGCGCGCAAGCTAGGCGCCATTGTGAATCTGTGGACATCTCTGACGGAGCGTTCCGAATGAGCGCGCCCGTAATATTCAATTTTTCGACTAATTCAATCTGTGATTGCAAGTGCCCAGGGTAACAGTATGAGTGAAAATAACCGTCGTGAGTTAATAAGAATCGCCGAAGATATGAACGGGGTCAGCAATGACGAGACCCGCCAGTTCATTTCGCGTATTGTCGGCGACCTTTCAAATCTAAAACCGTCAATCGCATTTGTCGGGCAGATCAAGGCTGGCAAGTCTCGCCTGATCAATGGCTTTACCGGGCAGGCCGAATACCTGCCTTCGGATGTGAATCCGTGGACGACCGTGATTACCGATATGCATTTCGGTCACCCCTCGGGTCGGACCGAAGGGGCCGAATTTCATTTCTTCGATAACCGTCAGTGGCAGGCGCTGATCGCCGAAGGTGAAGAGCTGCGCAACATGTTCCCCGATGACGAGGACAGCTATAAACGCGAGATGATCGAAGAGCAGGTCGACGCGATGAAAACCCGCGCCCAACTGCGATTGGGCGACAGCTATGAGCAGTTGCTTGGTCAGCATCACGATCTGGAGCAGCTGAACTCGGACGATCTGGCCCGCTATGTTTGCGCCGGTGACGATCCAACCGACGGTGAAGAATACGACCCCGGTTCAGATCGGGGACTATACAGTGACATCACACGCAAAGCCGAGGTCTACTTTGACATTGGCCATTTTCCGTTCCCGCTGACGGTCACGGATACGCCCGGCGTCAACGACCCACTGCTGATCCGCGAAGAAATCTCGCGCCAGTATCTCAAAGAATCCGATTTCTTTGTTGTGGTTTTGTCAGCGCATCAGGCCCTTTCACGGGCAGATCTGAAACTGTTCCGCCTGATGCAGGCGCTGGAACTGGGACAAATCGTCGTGTTCATCAACCGAGTGGACGAGTTGGGCGGCGGGGCCGAGGATGCCGGAAAAGTCCGGACGGATGTATTGGAAGGCCTGGAAAAAGCCCTGGGCAACTCGGACATTGATGTTCTGATGGGCAGCGCCCAATGGGCCCATTATGCCTTGACCGGCGACGATACCGGCGTGAACCACGATCACGTTCTGGCTTGGCTGCGCGCCCACCCCGAGCAGATGAAACAATATCTGGACGGTGTAGAAGAGATCAAACAAGGTCCCGGCCCGATCAGCCGTGAGGGCGTGTTGCGCTTTGCCGCAATGATCGCCTCGGGTCTGCCCGATCTCCGCCGCCATGTTACCAACGCCTTGACGCATGGGCCCCGTGACGAACAGCTCAAGATGGCCTGGCAGCACCTTAACAGTTTTGCCCAAGGTGAGCTGGAACGGTCCAAGGCCCATCTGCGCGTAATTGACGACGAAAACTCCGCCGACATGACCGACGGCGACGAAAACGACAAAACATTGGCCGAGCTGCGTGCGCTGGTTTCGGAAAAAACCACACAGATCATTGACGATATGGATGATGTGTTGGCCAATCTTCGCGGCGTCATGGATGACACTGTGTCCGAGGCCGTTTCTGCTGTTGTCCGAGGGCCGAATGGCGATTCCCCTTTGTTGGCCAAGGGCGGTGACACCGAATTGAACTTTTCGCCGCTGCGGGACCGCATGCGCGAACTGGTTCAGGGTGCGACACAGGTGGTGCGGCAGCGAATGCTCAGCGAGCTTTATGCGGTCGACATGAACAGCAATGCCGCACTTCGCGCCCTGCCCGGCTGGCAAGACCCGACCGACAGTCGGATGAATACCAGTGCGGTTCGGTGGTTCCGTCCGGATACCACCGCACTGACGCGTGGCATTACCGTGGAACTGCGCGTCAGTTGGCTGTCCCGTCTGATTTCGCGTAAAAGTGTGGTCGCTCGGGCCGAACGGATGATCGTTCAGGAATTCGAAATGATCGGGGACGATCTGGTGGACACGGCGCGCGCCGATCTGCTTGAGCGTCTGAACACCGTTCTTGATCACTATCTGGCCTTGTTGGCCGGACATCTTGAACAACGCGCCGGAACCGGCCAAACCAATGTTCGTGCAGAAGCACAGGCAGCATTCGATCAGGCACAACGTGTTGCAGATGATCTGGATGCGGTATTTGGCGGCAATAGCGCCGACAAGAAATTAGCAGAGGCTGCGGAATGATTGAATTTCCCGGAACCGAACAGGAAGTACGCAAGCTTGAACGCTTCCTGACCGCCACCGAAAACCTGCCTTCAGAGGCGGGTCTGGACAAGATGCGCGAGCGCGCCTTGTTCCATGCCGAACGGCTTTCGAATGCGGTAAACATCGGTTTTGCCGGGGAATTCGGGGCCGGAAAATCCAGCCTCGCAAACATGCTAGCCGGGGCGGACATTCTGCCAACCGGCCCTCAACACTTGAAATTGCCATTGGTTATCGTGGCCTATGCGGATGCACCGGAAACCACCGTTGGCTGGTGGGACAAAGAGCCCAAAGTTTATTCCGGCATTGCGCTGGAAAAAGCCGCGGCAGATGACCCGGACTTTATCTCGATCGGGCTGAATACCCCTGCCCTGCAAGAGATCTCATTGTTCGATCTGCCGGGAACCGGCGCATTGGATGACACCTACAAGTCCACTTTGGACCTATTGTCCTATGTCGATTGTGCCATCTGGTGCACGAACGGAACCAATGCCTGGCGTGAGACTGAGCGCCACCTGTGGGCACAAGTTCCGCAAGAGTTGCGCTCGAATAGCTTGCTAGCCGTAACCCACGCGGATCTCCCCCCGGTTCGCGACGCGCTGGACCGTGTTCTGAACCGATTGGAAAAAGAAAAAGGTAAATTCTTCCGGTCTGTCGTGTCTATCGGCACACCAGTCGCGGTCAAAGCCATGGCGCAAGAACCCGAGCCCGATTTTGATCTGTGGGAGACCTGTGGCGGTCAAAATTTGGCCGAACAGGTCCTGCAAGTAGCATCCGAGCGGCGTTTGAAGGATTTGGAAGCTGCCCGAAATGACATCGAGCAAGAGTTTCTTCCGTATCTCTCCACCCTGAACGTCGCAGAAGCTGAACCAGCGCAGGTCGAAGCGCCCTCGATTCATGCAACGTTGGAATCCGCCCTTCCCCCACTTGAAAACCCAATCCTTGAAGACTGGCTGGCGGCAATTGCCAGCATCTATGACGACTTGCGCGAGACATCAGATATAGAACCGGCTTCATTCCTGAACAGTTGTCAGGAAATCGTCGAAGATTTTGCAGAGCGTCTGGAGCAAGGGGGCGAAATCGCCACTGAAGCCGACTGGATTCCTGGTGAGTTTGAAAAGGCCACTGATCTTCTTTTACTGCTGCAATTCGAAAGCGGTGACGCGCCGCTGAAGGACGCAATCAGCATCCTCGCCCAACTCAGCGACAACCTCGCCTGGGCCGGCAGCCGCGTCGATTCCGTTCAGGCAAAAACCGGAACCTGACGCCTACCCGTTTTAATTGAGCCGCAATGCAGCGATTCGAAGCCCTCAGAATCGCGCGTTTATTGTTTCGGGTTTAGTGACCAATCCGCAAAAAACAGGCACTCAGTCCGCAAGTTTTACCGGTAAAAAGTCAACATTTAGGGTTATGCGCTCGCAAAGCCACCATATGTGGATTTTCTTTGCTCTGAGTTCTTAGTGAAGCCATCAGGCGGCCCCAATAAAGTCAAATTTGAAACGTCTAACGTACTTGAGTGTCCTGCGGTTGTGTTTGGTTGTGAGTTCGCGGGCTGAAAGCCCAGTTAAGTAAGCCGCAAAACGATTAGAACGGGCGGAAAGAAATGAGCCACAACCAGGCCGTCGGCGCGACGCACGACGAACCGAAAATTGAAGGTCTTCAACCAGGCGCCAAGCTGTTGCGCGGGCAGTATGAAATACTGCGCTTTATCAGCAATGGCGGGTTTGGGATCACCTATCTAGCGCGTGACAGCCTGGAACGTGAAGTGGTGATCAAAGAGTGCTATCCCGGTGCCCTTTGCCGTCGCAATGGCGACTTGGTTAAACCGGTTGAACCGGGCTACAAAGACGATCTGCGCGCGATCATCGACCTGTTTATCCTCGAAGCGCGCAATCACGCCCGTCTGGTGCACCCCAACATTGTGGATGTACATCAGGTCTTCGAAGACAACGAGACAGCCTATATCGCGATGAACTACGTCCGCGGCTGCGATCTACTGGATTATGTCGAGAACCCCGAAAACAAGGCTGGCCCCGATTTTATCGTTCAGGTCACTGAAAAGATGCTGTCGGCGGTGTCTTTCATCCACCAAAGTGGCATGCTGCATCGGGATATTTCGCCCGACAACATCCTAATAGACGAAAACGGCGATCCGGTTCTGATCGACTTTGGTGCCGCGCGTGAGCAGGCGGCGCACCAGTCCGCCGCGTTGATGACACTGCGGGTCATAAAGGATGGGTATTCACCGCACGAATTTTACGTGCGCGGCGCAGAGCAAGGGCCGAGCAGTGACCTTTATGTTCTTGCGGCGACGCTATATCACGCAATCAGTGGCGAACGTCCGATCGACGGCCAAACCCGCCTGAACGCCTTCAACAACAGCCAGCAGGACCCCTACACTCCACTCGCCGGGCGCTTCGAAGGCTATCCCGACGGGTTCCTTGAAGCCATCGACAAGGCGATGGAAGTTCACTCAACGGACCGCCTGCAGACGGCACTCGATTGGTTACGCATGTTCCGCGGCCCCAGCGTGATGTTCGACAGCTTTGACTATCGGCCGGTGTCTGTGATCGTGGCGATGGACCAGAAAGACGAAGAAGAAGAAAAGGCCAGGATCAAGGCTGAAAGCGAAAACGCCGAAGCCGTTGTCACCGCATTGCTTGCCGGAAACACTGACATTGCACTGGGCAATGAGGACAAGAACGACGACGGGCTCGCCACGTTCACATTGAAGGATGAATCTCCCGTCGCGGTGGATACCGTTGTCAAAAGCGGATCCAGTGGTGCAGGCAAAATTGTTGCGGGCGTGGCCGTGGTCGCCGCTTTGGCGGCAGGCGGGTTCTTCCTGATGTCCGGAGAGGAAACTCCGGTCGAGGACACCGCATCGACGCAAGCCCCTGTCGTGACGAAAACGGTGGAAGAAACCGCCGCAGTCGAAACATCTGAGCAGGAACCGGTCGAGCAAGTGACCGCAGCCGAAGTGGAGCCGACACCAGAACCAACTGAGCCCACGCAGGCCGAAGTCGCATCCACTCCAGAGCCTGTCGAGCAGGCGCAAGAAGACCCGGTTGCCACGGAGCAGGAAGAAGCTGCGGCGACAGAAACGGCTGAAGCCGCGACCGTCGAGCCGACGCCGCTTGTTCCGGCGGAACCGGTGAACCTGGCAGAACAGCAGATCGCATTCTCTCACTGGGACGTAGACATCCCGTTTCAGACATCACGCCGCCGGGCTTCGACAGGCAATGTGATTGCGATAACCGGTGTTGACCAAGATATGGACGCGTCAGTTGTGGGTGAGTGGGTCAAGCGCGGCGCCACGATCTTTACTCTGAATGGCACACCGGTGCAGGCGGATACGACTTTTGCCGCTCAGGTGTTGAACGATCTGAAGGTAGATCCAGACGGCTACATCCGCGTTTCTGCCCGGTATCGCACGTTGGGTGAAACCCGCCCTCAGAACGGATTGTTGGCACTGCCCGCGATGCGCGTGCTCGGCCTGGAAAATGGCTACGTTTTTACAATTCAGAACAAAGACGGTGCGGGATGGAAAACAGTCCTGAGCTCGGTTCCGCCCGAGGCGATAGGCAGCTTGCAGGAAGGGGATGTCCTGGTCGCAGAGACAAATTCGGGAACTGGCATTGATGGCTCGGACAGCCTTGATGTTTTGTTGACCAAACTTGTTTCCGAAAACCAGCCGCAGGCCCGTTTTAGCGTTTTGCGCAGTGGGGTCGAAACGAATGCTGACATGCCCTTAGCGCAGGAGTGATCTGACCGGTTCGTGTGTGATCTGCCAGTAAGTGTTTGCTGAGGGTTGTGTCAAATTCGGCACCCCTGACGGGAACCGGCCCGTCGCGGAAGTAGAAAGTGACTTGTTATCGCAACTATCCATGCCGTTGTGCAACCGCGCACAGAGGTAAGAAGCAGCCCCATGGGACCGTTGTCCTGTGCCAAGAAATAAAGGTGTCGACACCATGTTCAAATACAAAAGCCCTCTTAGCCGGCTTCTCGAAGGTGCCGGCAAACCGAAAGAGAACGAAGCCGAGGAAGCTGTAACGCCAGAGGCGGAAAAGACCGAACCAATCGCCGATTTCAATGCCCTGCGCGAAGCGCTGGCAGGTGGCAATATGACCTCGGATAGCTACGAAGAAACCGATGAGTTGGTACCCGAAGAGAAAATGCCAGATTTCTTTGAGGAAGGCGCGCTGGACACAACTGAGGCTGAGGATGAAATCGTCGTCGCTGAAGTTATCGCAGAAGTTCAGGACGTGGCGGACGAGGCACCCGCGCCCGAAGCAGAGACCGTGTTGACGCTGCACTCGGCAGTTGAGGAAGAGGTCGAAGCGGTCACTGAAGAGGTTGTCGAGCACGAAGTAGTTCAAGTCGAGGACCCCGAGCCGGAACAGATTATCGAGGTCGTTGCTGACGAACCCGCCGCTGAACCAGTGGCAGAAACACCAGTCGCCGAAGAACCACTGGTTGAGGTTGCACCGGTTCCGCAACCCGCGGCTGCCGAAGATCGTCGTGGTCGCGTCAAGACAACCTTCCTGGGTTTCGAACGCGCCGATACACATGTGCAGGACCTCATTGAAACAGCAGAACCTGCAGCCAAAACCGACAATGCCGAACAGTCTTTCCCGGTTGGTTGGCTGGTCATCACTGGCGGTCCGGGTCGGGGTGCAAGCGTAACGCTGACCGAGGGCTTGATGCAGATTGGACGCAATGACGATCAGGCCATTCAGCTGGACTTTGGAGACACTGGTATTTCCCGCAGCAACCATGCGGTGATTGCCTATGATCCCGAGGACCGCAAATGTTACTTGGGACACGGTGGCAAGGCCAACTTGGTGCGCCTGAACGGCAAGCCGGTCCTCAGCACCGTCCCACTGTCCAGCGGGGACCTGATCCGCATCAGTGAAACCTCAATCCGCTTTGCCGCCTTCTGTGACGATGGCTTTGACTGGCGGGATTCCTGATAGATGCTGGCGACACCGGCATATGATATTGCGCTGATCCTGGACAAGGGCCAGCGTGACACGCAGGAGGACGCGGTTGCCTCGCGCATGTTCGATGCGGCGAATGCAAGCTATGTCATCGTCGCTGACGGCATGGGCGGGCATGCGGCGGGAGAAGTCGCCTCTGACCTTGTGATCCAGGCCTGGCGTGACGCGTTAGATGCCGAGCTTGAAGGTGCAACAACACCCGAGTCCGCATTGATCGACGCGTTGCCCCTGGCGGCGATGCAGGCCAATGCCTCCATCGCCGGCTATTCCGAGGGACAAGGGGCTGGATTCAACATGGGCTCGACCATGTTGGGCACTTTGTTGCTGGGCCAACGGCTGTTCTGGATTTCGATCGGCGACAGTCCACTATACTTGTTCCGGGACGGAGAGCTGTCGCAGATCAACGAAGATCACTCGATGGCACCCATGATTGATGCGCAAATGGCCGAAGGCACTTTGACCGAAGCCGAAGCGCTGGCGCATCCTGACCGCAACCAACTGACTTCGGTCATCATGGGTGCTGCAATTCCAAAGGTCGATTGCCCGGAAACCCCGTTGGACCTGACACCTTCGGATGTTTTGGTTCTGGGAAGCGACGGCCTGCAATATCTCAGCAACGCAGAAATTCAGGCCATTCTTCAATCCAATGCCAGCGGGCTTGCACAAGACATCGCCGGGGCGCTGCAGGCCGCGCTGAACGCTAAGGGCGACCCGGATCAGGACAACATTTCAATCGGTGTTGTCAAACTTACAAAAAACTAAACAAGGCAAAGCAACAGGACCCATGAGAAACCATCTGATCATATCAAGCCTGGCACTTGCTGCCGCAGCGGGCACAGCCTCGGCGCAACAGGCGTGCTCAACCTACGAAATCCAACGCGGCGACAGCCTGCGTGAGCTTACGATCGAAGTGTATTCGACCGAAGACTTTCGTATCATTTACGATGCAAACCGGGACGTGATCGGCAACAACCCGAATATCATCCGGGTGGGTGACGTTCTGACCATGCCTTGTCTGGAAGAGATCGGTCGTGCCCCGGCCGCTCCGCAGACCGAAGCCGAGGCAATGGCCGCGGAAATGGCAGCCGAGCTGGTCAAGGCCGCCGAGGATCGCGCGGCGAAAGCCATCGCCGAGGCGGAAGCCCGCGTTGCCGATGCCGAAGCAGAAGCCAAAAAGGCAAGCGAAGATGCAGTGATTGCCGCAAAAGCGGCAGCCAAGGACGAGATCGAAGCCGCCCGAGCAGAAGCCGCAGCGCTGATCCGTAATGCAGATGCCGGCGAACGCCCGGAAATCCGTGACCGTCAGTTGTTGCTTATCACTGGCGGTGACTATGCGCCGTTCACCGACGAGGCGCTGCCCAATCGCGGGCTCTACACCTACCTTGTCGAAACAGCGATGCTGCGTGCCGCGCCCGAACAGTCCTATAAAATCCAGTTCGTCAACGATTGGTCATCGCATCTGGACCTTCTGATGCCGACACTCGCGTTCGATGCCACCTTCCCCTGGTCGCGTCCAAACTGCGAAGAGGCCGGGGCGCTTTCTGAAAAAGATCGTGCGCGGTGTGATACATACAACTTCTCTAACCCGTTCTACGAAGTTGTGGACACGTTCTTTGCCCGCGACGGCTCGGGCTATGAGCAAACCCTGACCTATGCCGACTTCGCCGGGACAACCATCTGTCGCCCGGAAGGCTGGTCTCTGTCGCACATGGATACGGTTGGATTGTACGAACCGGCAATCTCGCTTTTGCGTCCGGTTTCACCCGATGACTGCTTTCACGCGCTTATGAACGGGACGGCCGATATCGTTGCGATCGAAGCCCACCTGGCTGTCGAGGCAATCGGACGTCTGGGCTATGAACACCGTATCATCGAGAACCCCAATCTGGCGGCTATCAAGTCGCTTAACGTCATGACCCACAAAGACAATCCGGATGGGGAAGCGATCCTTGAGACGCTCAATCAGGGTCTGGCGATCATGCAGCAATCCGGAGAGTGGCGAGACATCGTGGCAGCCGCTCTGCGTCATCAAATGGAAAACGGTTAAGGCCCCTTTTGGCCTAACTATAAGAAAAGTCTAGAGGAAGTGGAAATGTTTGAATTCAACCTTAAGAAAGTTGTAATGTCGGCCACCGCCGTCACCGCTCTGAGCGCCGGCGCCGCGGCTGCGCAGGAAGCTTGTACCAACTATACCGTTGCCGATGGCGACACGATGGCAACTATCGCGATCGCAGCTTACGGCACATCGAACTATCAGCCGATCTTCAACGCGAACCGTAACGTCATCACCAACCCGAACGCGCTTGCGCCGGGCCTGGTTCTGGCCCTGCCCTGCGAAGACGGTAGCCTGCCGAACGGTCAGACCGCCCAGGAAATCATCGCGGCGGAAGAGCAGCGGGCTGCGAGCGTGCAACGCTCCAGCGTTTATCAGCCGCCGATCAAGCTGGTCACCGGCAACGGTTGGGCACCTTTCGCTGATGAATCACTGAATGGTGGTGGCGCGATCACTCGTCTGGGCACAACCGCGCTGCAGCGTGGCGGCAACGCACGCGACTACTCGGTCAGCTTCGTGGATGACTGGAATTCGCACTTGGAAACACTGCTGCCGCTGGGGGCGTTCGACGTCTCGATGGCCTGGAACATGCCGGACTGCACCAACCGCACATACGAATGGTCCTGGGAAACCGAAGTGCGTTGCACTCAGTTCGACTCGTCGGTTCCGGTTTATGATATTGTCGTTGGCTTCTACACGCTGCCGGAAAGCCAGTACGCAAGCGCCACTACTTTCGATGAGCTTCAGGGTTCCACAATCTGCCGTATGGACGGCTGGTTCATCCATGACATGGAGCAGGAAGGCCTGCACAACGGCGATACCATGACGCTGATGCAGCCGATCACGGCGCGCGAATGCCTTGACGCCGTTCTGACCGGCACCGCAGATGTCGCTACTTTCGAAGTTCAATTGTTCTCGGACACCATGGTAGAAATGGGTCTGAACCAGAACGACCTGATCGAGAACCCCTTCGTCACCTCGCTGTCGTCGCTGCGCTTCATCAGCCACCGCAGCAATCCGTTTGGCAAGCAGTATTTGGCGATGCTGAACAAAGGTCTGAACGAGATGCGTGAATCCGGTGAATGGTACGCCGTTGTCTCGGACACGTTGCGTGAACACAACGAAAAACTGATGGCAGCTTCCAACTGATAATTCGGAAATCCGAACGCCTTGGGCCGGTCTTCTGACCGGCCCTTTTTCATTTTTTATCGGAATTTATGAGAAGTTTGGACCTTAAAACTCGAAGATTACGGGAATCCCCTAATTTCCAAGAATTGTGGATTGGTTAACATGAAATCAACTGCACCGGTGAGGCTTCGGCCTGACCACTCACTCAAAAAAGGGTCGACTTTGGGGGTCGCCCCTTTTTTCTATTGATCTCATCAATCCAAAAATACCCACGCCGCAAAGCGTGGGTACTGTTTATCAGCCGATGATCGCGTTCAGTGTTGCGCTGGGGCGCATTACCGCTGCGGTCTTCGCAGGATCGGTGTGGTAATATCCACCGAGGTCCGCCGCAGCACCTTGAACGGTCGCCAATTCAGACAGGATCTTGCCTTCGTTGTCCGCCAGCTCTTTTGCAATCGGCGCAAATTCTGCTGCCAATTCAGCATCATCGGACTGCGCGGCAAGGGCTTCGGCCCAATAACGCGCGAACCAGTAGTGGCTGTCGCGGTTGTCCGGCTGTCCAACTTTACGGCTGGGCGATTTATTGTTGTCCAGGATGCCTTGCGTGGCCGCTTCGGCCGCAGCACCTAAAACACCCGCTTTGGCGTTGCCTTTGTTGTCGGCCAGGAAGTTCAGCGATTCACCCAAAGCACAGAATTCACCCATCGAGTCCCAGCGCAGGTGGTTTTCCTCGACCAATTGCTGCACGTGTTTCGGAGCGGACCCACCCGCACCAGTTTCGAACAGACCACCGCCATTCATCAGCTTTACAATCGACAGCATCTTGGCCGACGTGCCCAGTTCCAGAATCGGGAACAGGTCAGTCAGGTAGTCGCGCAAAACGTTGCCCGTGATTGCGATGCTGTCCTTACCTGCCGTGATGGTTTCCAACGACTGGCGGGTCGCCTCGCGCGGAGCCATAATCAGGAACTTGTCGGCAACCCCAGCCGCCTCAAGCGCCGGTTTGACGTATTTGATCAATTCCGCATCGTGAGCGCGGTTTGCGTCCAGCCAGAAGATCGCTTCGGATCCGGTCAGGCGCTGACGGTCCATGGCCAACTGGATCCAGTTTTCGATCGGAGCTTTCTTCACAGTGCAGGCACGCCAAATGTCGCCCTTTTCAACGTCGTGTGAATGCAGCCTTTCGCCATTGGCCAGAACGATACGGATGGTGCCGTCGGCCGGCGCTTGGAACGTCGTCGGGTGCGAACCGTATTCTTCCGCTTTTTGCGCCATCAGGCCGACGTTGGCGACAGCACCGACAGTGGCTGGGTTCAGCGCGCCATTGGCTTTGAAAAAGTTAATGCTCTCATCATAAACCGATGCATAGCAGCGGTCAGGGATCACACAGTTGGTGTCGCCCTTGGCACCGGCCTCGTCCCAGCCTTTGCCGCCTGCACGGATTACGGCAGGCATCGAGGCATCGATGATCACGTCCGAGGGCACGTGAAGGTTTGTGATGCCCTTGTCTGAATCGACCATGTACATGGACGGCCGGTCAGCCTTGATCGCGTCAATTGCCGCCATGATTTCGGCATTGTCCTGAACACGTTCCCGCAAATCGCCAAGACCCGAGTTTGGGTTCACTCCCAATGCGTCCAGCTCTGCTCCAAATTTCTCGAACACCGGAGCCAACCACGCTTTGACGGCGTAACCAAAAATGATTGGGTCCGAGACCTTCATCATCGTGGCTTTCATGTGCAGCGAGAACATCGTGCCGTCTTTCTTTGTGTCCTCAATCGCATCAGTCAGGAAGGATGACAGCGCCTTGACGGACATGAATGTGGCGTCTGCAACGGTGCCCTCGGCCAGTGGCCAGGCGTCTTTCAGGACAGTGACGCTGCCGTCTTTGCCGACAAATTCGATCTTGGCATCACCGGCCTGAGCGGCGGTAATGGTGGCGGACTTCTCGTTGGCATAGAAATCATTGCCAGACATCGACGACACTTTGGTTTTGCTGTCCGACGCCCACTCCCCCATCGAATGCGGGTTCTTCTGAGCATAGTTCTTCACCGCACGCGCCGCGCGACGATCCGAGTTACCTTCGCGCAGAACCGGGTTCACGGCCGAGCCCTTGATAGCGTCGTAACGCGCACGGATCGCCTTTTCCTCATCGGTCGACGGCTCTTCGGGGTAGCTCGGGATGTCATAGCCTTGTGACTGGAGTTCCTCGACGGCCGCCACCAGTTGCGGGACCGATGCCGAGATGTTTGGCAGTTTGATCACGTTGGCGTCGGGCGTTTTCACCAGCTCGCCCAATGCGGCCAAATCGTCGGTGATGCGCTGTGCATCAGTCAGTTTTTCCGGAAAGGTCGAGAGAATACGACCGGCCAATGAAATATCCTTGGTGCCAACACTGACACCTGCGGCACCAGCAAACTTGCGAATGATGGGCAGAAACGAGGCGCTGGCCAGTTCGGGCGCTTCGTCTACAATGGTATACAATATGTCGAAGTTCGAGTTATCTGCCATATTCTTTTACCTTTTTTAAACCTTTCGGGACGTGCGATCCAAGAGTGTTCCACTTTTGCGTGGCGTAGGTGGGGCGCGTTTCTCCTACCGCCCCGACGGTGACTCTGATTTGACAGGGCCTCCCATAAATCAGGAAGGGCCTGGGATCAATCATCTAAAGCGCGCGCATATTGCCACGGGTAGTCAGATTTACGGATTGGACCATGGGTATAACTATTGATCAGTAATTTTGCGGGTAGTTATTGATCCAGCTTTTTGCCGGTCCAAAACGCCTTGAACCCGCCTTCGTTTGCAATTTGGTTCACGTGATCTTCAATTGCGGTGTCCAAATGCTCAACAGAACCAGCGTCCGCCTCGCGTGGAACCGAGGTTCCCGCTCCCCGCATGACTCGGGTCGAGATCCAGAACCTTCTCAAAACCATGAATAGCGGCAGATGTGTTTCCTTGATCCCTGTCGAACTGGGCCTTGTGAAACAATGCCTCAGTGCTGCTTGGGGCAAGCGACAGAGCTTTTTCATACGCTGTTTCAGCAGATTGGACATCGCCCGTCGCGTGATAGGCAATAGCACGCCACAAAGTTGAATGTGGGTCGTCGAGAGCGAGAGCCAAAGCACTGCTATAGTCCGAAATTGCCTTTTCGTACTGTTTGCCGCTGTAGTACGCCCAACCACGAGATCTCAGCAGCGTGCTCCGGTTTTTTGGGGTAACATCCACGCCATTCATCAAAGTTGTGCAGGCCGCAACCACATTTGCCATGCCGCCTTTGTTGCCAAGGCATGACTGGGCCAGCTGCGTGTAGTTTGGTCCAGATTTTGATGGTGAATTGAAGGACAGCAACAACGTGGCGATCACAATAGCCAGGGCGGCAAGACGAATGTGCATTACACCTCCAATCTGTTCAAAGCACTCACCTTAAAGTGGCAATCCAGAACCTATACTCAAGGAAACGGGTCGCCAAATTTGCGTAATGAAACGGAAAAGACACAAGCGCAATCGCAGAAGTTGATCAAACGCCCCAAGTGTCACTCAACCGATACCCACCCGGCCAGGGATCGTCTGGGTCAAGCATGTGCTGATGGGTTCCGGTGATCCAGCCGCGCCCGCTGATTTCTGGGATGATAGCGGGTTGGGCGCCAACCTGCGTTTCCCGAACAATTCGCCCGGTAAAGCGCGAGCCGATGATCGAGACGGCCTCAAAGGTTTGCCCGACCGTCATCTGCCCTTTGGCCGCCATTAGTGCCATGCGCGCAGATACCGCTGTGCCAGTGGGCGAGCGGTCAACCTTTCCGGGCTGGATGGCAACAGCAGATTTACCGCGCCAACCAGTCGGGGTTTTTTCAAGCGGGCCACAAAAAGCGCAAAAGGAAATGTGGGGCCAATCCGGGTTCTCGGGATGCGAGAACCCTAATTGCGCGTTGGCGGCATTCGTAATTGAAACGCCGATCCGGGCGATTTCACAGGCTTCGTCTTGGGTTATGTCAAACCCCAGCTTAGCGGCATCTACAACCACGAAACTGTCGCCTCCAAAAGCCGTATCAACAGTCAGCGTGCCCAAACCCGGAACCTCTAACGGGACAGAGAGCTTACCCGCAAAACTGGGAAGGTTTTGCACGTGGATCCGTTCTGCCTTACCGTCTCGGCATTCAGCGCGCACGCGAACCAGGCCTCCGGGCGCTTCGAGCGTCAGATTGGTTTCAGGCTCTTGGATCGGGATGATCCCGCTATCCAGCAAAACCGTCGCAACACAGATTGAGTTTGAGCCGGACATGGGTGGAGTGTCCTCGGGCTCCATGATGATAAAAGCGGCGTCGGCATCCGGGTGTTTGGGCGGAACCAGAAGATTGACGTGCCGAAATACACCGCCTCTCGGTTCGTTCAGTACAAAGTTTCTTAGCGTCTGATCGTTGGCAATATGCGTTCGTTGTTCCCAGATCGTGTCACCCGGCGGCGGTGAGACGCCGCCAACGACAACATCGCCGACCTCGCCTTCGGCATGGGCCGACACGACATGAATGGTCTTGATACTGCGCATATCCCCTCCTCAAAACCGGGTGGCGGCGTAAGGCGACAATGATATTGGTGGGTCTTGCCCATCGACCAGCGCCCCGACGAGTTCCGCAGTTCCCGCAGATTGGGTCAAGCCCAAGTGCCCGTGCCCAAAGGCGTAAATGACATCCACCGATCTACGAGACGCGCCAATCACCGGAATGCTGTCTGGCAAGGATGGACGAAACCCCATCCATTGCGTGCCACCTTCTGTTTTTAGTCCAGGCAGGAACGCCGCCGCCTTTTCCAACAAAATATCGGCGCGCTTGTAGTTTGGCGGCGAGGTCAATCCACCCAGTTCGACAGCCCCCCCTACGCGCACGCCGCCGTTGATCTTGCTGGCAACAAAGCCGTGGCGCGAGAATGTTAGGTGCATACGCAAATCAAATGCGCCCTCCGGCAAAGTCGTATTGTATCCACGCTCGGTTTCCAGTGGGATGCGATCGCCCAATGTTTGCGCTATGTGATGAGACCAGGCACCCGCGGCAATCACCACTTTGGCCGCATCAATTGTTCCGTTCGCGCATGCGACGCGCACACCATTTTCCAGCGGTAACAGCATTCGGATATCTTTCCGTTCGATCTGACCGCCGCGACCCTGAAAAACCTCAGCAAGATGTTCGACCCATCGCTTCGGATCAACAGTGTTCAGCCAGTTCGGTGTAAACCCCGCATGGGTGAACCGAGGGCTGAGGCCCGGCTGCATCTCAGCAATCGCGGCGGGGCTTTCAAGCAGTTCAAATTCGATCCCGTGTTCGCGTCGCAAGTTCCATGTCGGCAAACTGGCGCGATATTCAGCCTCGCCTTCATACAACTGCATCTGCCCATCGCGTTGCAACAAGTATTCGGCGTCGACGTTTGGTATCAGCTGATCAAGCGCAGTTTTGGATAACGCCATCAAACTGGCTTGTGCGCCGAGTAAGTTTTCATAGCGATCCGGTCGACTGGCCCGCCAAAACCGGTACATCCACGGTGCAATTTTCAAGGCGTAGGCCGGCGGGATAGACAGTGGGCCCAACGGATCCAACAACCACTTTGGAGCTTTTCGCATGATGCCGGGCGTGGCTAGTGGTTCGACCTCAGAAAAGGCAAAGGCACCGGCGTTGCCGGCTGATGTTTCGGCCGCGATGCCCTTACGGTCCAATACAAGGACGGAATGGCCGCGTCGTTGCAGTTCGAGCGCGGTCGTAATCCCAATTACTCCGGCACCGATGACAACGACTTGTGGGGTCATGTTTCGATCCCGGCTTTGAAAGGATCGTGTTCGTCGAACAACAACGTGGCCTCAGCCATGATAAAGGCCTGCCCAGTGATCGAGGGGATAACACCCCCGTTTGGCCCGGGCTGGTAAGACAATTGATAGGAACTGCCAATCACGCTTTGCTGGATGATCTCCTGACTCGGCGCCAAACGGCCGTCGGCCGCCAGACAGGCCAGCCGAGCCGAACTGCCCGTTCCACATGGTGAGCGGTCGTAATTGTCATCGGGGCACAGAACGAAATTGCGACTGTGTACCGCCGGGTCCGGTGAAGATTCCTGTAAGATGACATGGTCAATCGGTTCGCCATTTTCTCCACCAGCCCCTTGCGCGATCGAGGCTTCGCGGATGGCGATCGACATGTCCGTTAGGTTACGAATGTTCACGGGCTCGACGGGGATCGGGCTGGGGTCAACGATAAAGAACCAGTTTCCGCCATATGCCACGTCGCCTGTAATCTGGCCGAAACCCGCGACATCCAGTGTAACGGCCTGATGAATCCTACGGCTTTCAATGTTGGTCACGGTAACGGTGTTTGCATCGTGCAGCTGGACCGTCACCACACCGGCGGGCGTTTCGATCCGGTGTTGGCCCACGTCGATTCGTCCCAGATGAGCCAATGTGATCGCCAAACCGATGGTTCCGTGCCCACACATGCCCAAAACGGCGTCGACATCGAAATAGATCACACCGGTCACGCATGTCGGATCAACCGGCTCGACCAGTAACGCAGCGACCATGGCTGGCTGACCGCGCGGCTCTAACATGACCGAGCGATAGAACGCCTCATGTTCGGTCGCCAGGCGACTTGCCCGCTCAGTCAAAGACCCGGATCCAAGTCCCGGCGCGCCATCCAGAATGACGCGCGTCGGTTCACCGCCTGTGTGACTGTCGATCACATGCATTCAGCGATCACCCCACCCTGCCTCGACCAATCGGCGAACCATGTTTGGAACAGATCATATTGCTGCTCGCAATAATTACGCTGTGCATCGGTCAGTTCATCCGTTTCGTTAAAGTGCAGACGGTATTCCTGCTCCCCGTTCAGGACCAGCAAGTGCTTGTAGTACAGCACCAAATCCGGGCCTTCGTCAAAGCTGGAAAGCACTTGAATCGCCTCTGTGAGTTCCTGCGCACGTTGGCGGGCCTCGGCATGGCCTTGCGCCGCCTTTTTGGACAGGGCGGCCAGCAGCAATGCTTCGCGCGGCAAGGCTGTGCCTATTCCCGTGATCGATCCGGTTGCACCGCAATTTACGATACCGTGGTAAACCTCGGTATCAACACCAACCATTAGGGTGACCTGATCATCCTGACTGGTGATGTTTTCAGCCGCATAGCGCAGGTCGTCTTTGCCACCGAACTCCTTGAATCCGATCAGGTTTGAATGTTCCGCGCGCAGAGCAAAGAACAGATCGGCCCGCGTAGCAAAGCCATAATACGGACTGTTGTAAATGATTGCCGGAACATCGGGGGCGGCTGTCAAGATCGCTTTGAAGTGGTTCTTCTGTGCGGTAGGTGAACTGCCGCGAGACAGAACGCGTGGAATGACCATCAGGCCAACGGCGCCTACCTTTTGCGCATGGGCTGCATGGGCTACGGCGGACTTGGTGTTGATGGCGCCGGTCCCGACCACAACGGGCAAACCCCCATCGACCAAACGCTCGACGCCTTCCATCCGCTGCGCATCTGTCAACAAGGGCCAATCCCCCATCGAACCGCAGTAGACCACCGCGGACATACCCGCCCCGATCATCTGCTTTCCTTTGTGCACCAAGGCATCAAAGTCAGGCGTCCGGTCGGGTTTGCATGGTGTCATCAGAGCGGGCATCGTGCCGGTGAACACATTGGTCGACATTGGTAAATTCCTCGATGGCTGGGCGGTTACACACGCTTTTGGAATCGCCATAACGGATATTGGATACAAAATCCAGAAAAATTGAAAACGCGCCGGATCGATGATCGGGCGCGCTCAAATTACAAAATGGATTTTTCAGCGAAGGCGGTGACCTGTTTCGGGATCAAATAGCATCGCGCGTTCCGGCCGCACTGACAGCCCGATGCGCTCACCTTGCTTGCTGCGCTGATCTTCTCGTTCCTCGACAATCAACTTATCGCCATTGGGCGTCAGCAAATACGTATAGCTCACGCCGCCAAGCGCTTCGGTCAGATCAACCGTGCAAGTGTCGCCTGCCCGGTCCACTGTGATGTGCTCCGGACGTATACCAAGAGTCACTTTGTTCATCCCAGCCGGTACGTTTACAGGCACATCCAACGGTTCACTAAGGGCCGGGTGCGAGACCTTCCCATCGATAATATCGCCGTCAAGGAAGTTCATTGCAGGCGATCCGATGAACCCCGCTACAAACCGATTGTCCGGGTCCCGATACAAGTCCATTGGCGCGCCGACCTGCTCGATCCGGCCATCGCGCAGCACCACGATCTTGTCGGCCATTGTCATCGCTTCGACCTGATCGTGGGTCACATAGATCATGGTCGCGCCAATTTCATTGTGCAGTCGCGCAATCTCGACCCGCATTTCTACGCGCAGCTCCGCATCAAGGTTGGACAGAGGTTCGTCGAACAAAAACACCTCAGGGCCCCGCACGATGGCACGCCCGATGGCGACACGCTGGCGTTGCCCGCCGGACAAGGCCTTGGGCTTGCGCTTAAGGTATTGATCCAACTTGAGGATGTTCGAGGCGTCTTGCACTTTCTTGTTGATCTCGGACTTGGGTACACCATTCATGCGCAATCCAAAGCCCATGTTCTCGGCCACGGTCATGTGCGGATAAAGGGCATAGGTCTGGAACACCATGGCCACGCCGCGCTTGGCCGGATCCATATGGGTCACGTCGCGTGCGCCGATATGGACTTGCCCTTCGGTCGTTTCCTCAAGGCCCGCTATCATCCGCAGCAAAGTGGATTTACCACAGCCCGAAGGGCCGACGAAGACACAGAACTCTCCATCTTCGATCTCCAGATCAATGCCGTGAATAACCTGCGTCTCGCCATACCGCTTGATCGCCTGGTTCAGAGTCACACCTGTCATGTCGCTTGCATCCTGTTTGTTTCGGAGCTCGGGCGGGTCTCGGGGAACCGCCAGGCCTGTGCTTCGGCTCCGATTTGTTCGGCCACACGGCGAACACGGGGAACCCAGGTTTCCAATTGGTCGAAATTCATCCGTTCGGTCGATCCGGTCACGGAAATCGCCCCTAACATCCGCCCGCCCGAGGTGAGGATTGGACAGGCAATGCAGATGATGCCGGGCTCATGCTCTTCGTCATCGACGGCGTAGCCACGACTGCGGATCAGGTCGAGATCGGCGCGCAACGCCGCCTCGGATGTCAGTGTTTTGTCGGTAAAGCGGTGGTAGCTTTGCTGAGACGCGGCGCGGTCCAGCGCGGCCTCATCCAGAAACGCCATCATGGCTTTACCCACGCCTGTGCAATAGGCCGGACCGACCTTGCCAGCCTGCGAATACATCTCAATCGGCTGGGCTGCGTTGCGTTTATCCACGTACAGCACCTGATTTGAATCAAGCTGTGCCAAATGCACCGTTTCCCCGGTTTCCCGGCTCAATGCATCCAGAAACGGTCGCGCAATCGGCGCGAGCGAGCTTTGTGTCCACGCTGCATGAGCCAGCCGAACCAATCGCAACCCTGGCGTATATGTCTGTCGGTCCGGATCATACGACAGCATTCCCTGATTGGTCAGCGTTTGCAGGAACCGATACAGGGTCGCCTTGGGGAAATTGCTGCTTTCCAACAGCTCTGCGAATCGGACCGGGCGCGCGAACGCAGCCACCTGATCCAGCACATCACATGCTTTTCCTATTGTTCCGTCACCAGCCACGGGTGCCTGTTCTCCTCCCATTAACCCATCGCAATCGACACGAGGGTCTTGACAAGACTAACCGAGTCGATGTGTAGTTTTCAATATATAAAACACGGTTTCATTATTTGGAACCTTAAAGACATAAAATGGAAGCTAAGGGAGGAAACCATGCATTCCATGTACAAGCGCACTGCCGCCGCTTTGGCAGCCAGTGTCGCACTTGCGGCACCTGTTGCCGCCGAACTGACCGGCGAGCTGCGAATCTTTCTCGATACCTCCAACCCGGCGCCACGCGCGACGATGGAGGCGATGATCGATCGATTCGCGGAACAGCATCCGGGTCTGGAAATCGAAACCACCGTGATCGACCGCGAGGCGTACAAAACTCAGATCCGTAACTTTCTAACTGCGGATACGCCGGACGTGGCGACGTGGTATGCGGCGAACCGCATGAAGCCCTACGTCGAGGCGGGCCTGTTCGAAGATGTATCGGATTTGTGGGCCGAACCTGAGATCGCCGAAAATCTGGCGTCGACCAAAGGTGCGATGACCATTGACGGCAAGCAGTGGGGTGTGCCCTACACATACTATCAGTGGGGTGTTTACTATCGCAAAGACATCTTTGACGAGTTAGGCCTGACCGAACCCACAACCTGGGAAGAAGAGCTGGCAAACTGCCAGAAGATCGTCGATTCCGGTCGTGCCTGCTATACCATCGGCACCAAGTTCCTGTGGACCGCTGGCGGTTGGTTCGACTATCTCAACATGCGCACCAACGGGTTCGACTTCCACAACCAGCTTGCCAATGGCGAAATCAGCTGGGAGGACGACCGGGTCAAACAAACCTTCGCCAACTGGAAACAGCTGATCGACATGGGCGCTTTCGTCGACAACCATCAAACCTATAGCTGGCAAGAGGCCCTGCCCTTCATGGTGAACGGCGAAGCCGCCGCGTACCTGATGGGTAACTTTGCTGTTGCTCCGCTGCGCGAAGCGGGATTGACCGACGACCAATTGGACTTCTATCAGTTCGTTTCTATCAACCCGGATGTAGAATTGGCGGAAGATGCGCCAACCGATACCTTTCACATCCCGGCCAACGCATCGAATAAAGAAGCCGCGCGTGAGTTTCTGCGCTTTGCCGTTTCCGCAGACGAGCAAACTCAGATCAACAACGGCGCAAACCTGGGCCAGCTGCCTGTGAACGCCCAATCGTCCGTCGATGAAGACAAGTTCCTGCAGCAAGGCTTTGAGATGCTGTCCGCCAACAGCCCCGGCGGCGTCGCCCAGTTCTGGGATCGTGACGCACCTGCGGAAATGGCGAAGGTGTCGATGGAAGGGTTCCAGGAATTTATGGTCAAGCCGGATAATGCTGACCGTATCCTGTCCAAACTGGAACGCGCACGTCAGCGTATCTACGAAAACTAAACCGGTCGGGTCGGGCTTTTGCCCGGCCTGCACCACTTCTTGTGTAAGGCGGGTGCATACCCGGCTTACTCCTTTGATCCAAAACCGAGTGAGCACATGTCAGCCGTCGATGTCCCTGAACAAGAAAGCTGGTTCCACAGAAATCAACAGCGCATAGCGCCCTGGCTCTTTCTGGCTCCGGGTCTGCTGTTCTTCATGGTCTATGTGATCATTCCGGTATTCCAATCCTTCAACTTGTCTTTGTACGAATGGGATGGGCTTGGCGCAGCGGAATATGTGGGTTTTCGCAACTACGAAGACCTGTATTGGGAATTGGCCGATCGCGACGCGTTTTACATATCACTGAAGAACAACCTGATCTGGTTGATCATGTACCTGCTGGCAATCCCAGCTGGTCTGTTCATTGCTCTGTTCCTGAATCAAACCGTCTGGGGCATTCGGCTCTATAAGTCGCTGTTTTTCTTCCCCTTTGTCATCTCTCAGGTCGTCGTCGGACTCGTTTTCACGTGGTTCTATGATCCGACTTTCGGCCTGTTGAACGAATTCCTAGGCTTCTTCGGCTTCGGCCCGCTGAATGTTCTAGGGGATGAGCGTTTCGTCACCTACGGCATCATCTTTGCCGGACTCTGGCCGCAAACAGCCTACTGCATGATCCTGTATCTCACTGGCCTGAACGCTGTGGATCCTGAACAGATCGAGGCCGGACGTCTGGACGGTGCAAAAGGCGGGCGGATGCTGTGGCATATCATACTGCCTCAACTACGCCCCGCCACCTTCATTGCTTTCGTTGTCACCATCATCGGCGCGCTTCGGTCTTTCGATCTGATCTCAATCATGACCCAAGGTGGCCCGTTCGGTTCATCCCGTGTGCTGGCCTATTACATGTTCGAAGTCGCGCTGTCTGAATACGGCTTCCGCATGGGATATGGCGCCGCCATCGCGGTGATCCTGTTCCTGATCATGCTGTGCTTCATCGCCTATTTCCTGTGGTCGATGTACCGCGAAGAAAGGGGGCATTAAGATGTTTCCCAAACCCATCGAAAAACAACCCCGCGGGGCTCAGATCACCTACCAGGCGATGCTGCCCCTGGCACTGCTGCTGTGGCTCGGCCCCCTGCTGGCGGTAGCGCTGTTCTCGGTCAAGCCGGCAGCCGACTTTACCAATGCGAACTACTGGGGGATGCCGTCCAGCTTTGAGGGTGCCTACAACTATGGGCAGGTATTCTTCAACTCGGACATGCCACGCTATTTGCTGAACTCGTTCATGATCACCATTCCAACAGTGATCGGTGCCGTTGCGCTTAGTTGCATGACCGGGTTTGCACTGGGGATCTATAAATTCCGCTCAAACATCTGGATCTTTTTCATGTTTGTTGCCGGGAATTTCGTACCATTTCAGATCCTAATGGTTCCTGTGCGAGATCTTACTCTAGAACTGGGTCTCTACAACACCAAAACCGGCCTCGTTTTGTTCCACATTGCTTTCCAAACGGGCTTTTGCACATTGTTCATGCGCAACTTTATCCGCGCCCTGCCCTTCGAACTGATCGAGGCGGCTCGCGTTGAAGGCATCAGTGAATGGCGCATTTTCTGGTACGTGGTCCTACCGCTGATGAAACCGGCGATCGCGGCCCTCAGTGTGTTGATTTTCACCTTCATCTGGAACGACTACTTCTGGGCTGTTGTCCTGACACAGGGTGCGGAAAGCCAACCCGTGACAGCAGGTATAACCAGTTTTAACGCCCAATTTCGGGCGGCCTATCAACTAATGAGTGCCGGTTCCATCGTCGCGGCTCTGCCGCCGGTGGCCATGTTCTTCCTCATGCAGAAACACTTCATCGCGGGTTTGACCCTCGGTGCCGTAAAATAACGTCAAACCAAAGGTTTGCCACATGACCAAGATCACCTTTATCGGGGCAGGCTCCACGATCTTCATGCAGAATATCGTGGGCGACGCCCTGCTGACACCTGCACTGGCCGACAGCCATTTTGCGCTGATGGACATCGATCCCGTGCGCCTTGCCGAAAGCGAGGCCGTCGCCAGGGCGATGATCCGCTCTGTCGGAACAGGGGCATCTGTCTCAAAGCATACCGACCGGCGCGCCGCGCTTGAAGGCGCCGATTTCGTCATCACCGCCTTCCAGGTCGGCGGCTACAAACCCTGCACGGTGACGGATTTCGAGATCCCCAAACAATACGGCCTGCGCCAGACCATCGCTGACACCCTGGGCGTCGGCGGCATCATGCGAGGCCTGCGCACGGTTCCTGTGTTGTGGGACGTTGCACGAGACATGATGCAGCTCTGCCCAAACGCAACGCTGCTGCAATACGTGAACCCGATGGCGATCAACACATGGGCCCTGGCAGAACGTTTCCCGGCGCTGAAACATGTCGGCCTGTGTCACTCTGTCCAAAACACCGTTGAAGAACTTGCTCACGATCTGGACCTGCCCAAGGACGAGTTCCGCTACAAGGTGGCAGGCGTGAACCACGTGGCCTTTTTCCTGAGGCTAGAGCATGACGGGCGCGACCTCTACCCGGCATTGCGGCAAGGGTATTCCGGCGGGCAAATTCCCAAACCACCGCTTTTGATGCCACGTTGCCCCAACAAGGTGCGGTATGAGGTGATGGAACATCTGGGCTATTTCTGCACGGAAAGTTCAGAACACTTGGCGGAATACGTTCCATGGTTCATCAAAGATGGCCGCCAGGACCTGATTGAGCAGTTCAGCATCCCTCTGGATGAATACCCAACCCGTTGCGAGGAACAGATCGCCAGTTGGAAAGAACAGGCAAAGACCCTGACTGACGGGCGTGATATTGAAGTGATCCGAAGCCATGAGTTCGCCGCCGACCTGATGAATGCGATCGTGACTGATACGCCCTACGTGGCGTATGGGAACCTGCCCAATACTGGACAGATCCCTCAACTCCCCCTTGGCGCGGCTGTCGAAACACCTTGCCTTGTCGACACTAACGGTGTCCAACCTTCGGTCGTAACAGATATTCCGCCCCAGCTGATCGCGCTGATGCGCAGCCAGATCAACGTGCAGGAACTGACTGTGCGGGCATTGGTTGAGCAGAACCCAGAATACATTTACCACGCCGCTATGATGGACCCGCATACGGCCGCTGAACTGGACCTGCGTCAGATCCGCAGCTTGGTTAGTGACCTGTTGGTGGCACATGCCGATTGGTTGCCAGACTGGTGCAAACCCGCCAAGGCGGCCTGATCCCAATTTTGAAAGGCTGAAAATAATGACAAAAAAACGCCGCTCTCAGCATTGGTATGGCAAGCTGGACAAGGATGGCTTTATCCACAGATCGTGGATGAAGAACCAAGGCTTTCCTGATCACGCCTTCGATGGTCGTCCGATCATTGGCATCTGCAACACGTGGTCGGAACTCACACCCTGCAACTCGGGCCTGCGTGATCTGGCCGAGGGTGTCAAACGCGGCGTGTGGGAGGCTGGAGGGTTTCCGGTCGAATTTCCCGTCATGTCGCTGGGCGAGACCCAAATGAAGCCCACCGCCATGCTGTTCCGCAACCTGCTGGCAATGGATGTCGAGGAATCTATTCGCGCCTATGGCATCGACGGCGTAGTCCTGTTGGGTGGTTGCGATAAGACCACGCCGGGGCAGCTGATGGGGGCCGCTTCGGTAGATCTGCCCTCTATCGTGGTCAGCTCTGGCCCGATGTTGAATGGGAAGTACCAGGGAAAAGACATTGGTTCGGGCACGGATGTTTGGAAATTCTCAGAAGCTGTGCGCGCGGGTGAGATGACACTGAAGGATTTCATGAACGCCGAGTCCGGCATGTCACGCAGCGCCGGGGTCTGCATGACCATGGGCACGGCCTCGACCATGGCATCGTTGGTCGAAGCAATGGGCATGTCCCTCCCAACCAACGCCGCCCTACCAGCAGTTGATGCCCGCCGGATGGCGCTGGCGCATCTGACAGGCAAACGGATTGTGGAGATGGTGGACGAAGATTTAAAACCGTCGGACATCCTGACCAAGGAAGCGTTCGAAAATGCCATTCTGGCCAATGCAGCCGTTGGCGGCTCGACCAATGCAGTGGTGCATTTACTCGCGCTGGCGGGCCGCGTGGGCGTAGACCTGACGCTGAAAGACTTTGAAATCGGGTCGGAAATCCCGCTACTGGTGAACTGCATGCCTTCAGGGAAATACCTGATGGAAGATTTCTGCTACGCAGGCGGTGTGCCCGTGGTTCTGAACGAGTTGAAACCCTTCCTGCGCCCTGCAAAAACCGTTCTGAACAAAGATATCTCGGCGCATTTTGAAGGGGCAGAATGCTTTAACCCCGACGTCATCCGCCCCTTCGACGATCCGGTGAAACCCGCCGCTGGTCTGCGCGTGCTGCGCGGTAACCTCGCGCCCAACGGGGCCATTGTGAAACCCTCGGCCGCGACGGATGCGCTACTGGAAACAGAAGCCGAGGCCTACGTTTTTGAGAGCATCGAAGACTTGAAAGCAAATATTGACCGGGATGATCTGCCAGTAACGTCTGAAACCATTCTGGTCCTGAAGGGTTGCGGCCCAAAGGGCTATCCCGGCATGCCCGAGGTCGGCAACATGCCGATCCCGGCCAAACTGGTGAAGGAAGGCGTCCGCGACATGATCCGCATATCCGACGCCCGCATGTCCGGCACCGCCTATGGCACCGTCATCCTGCATGTCAGCCCCGAGGCACAGGCAGGCGGTACGCTGGCACTCGTCAACACCGGGGACCGTATCCGGGTTTCTGCCAGCAACGGGGAATTGGAGTTGCTTGTCGCCGCTGAGGAGCTGGAAACCCGCCGCGCCGCGTGGCAACCGGATGATCCGCACTACACGCGCGGTTATGCGAAACTCTATGTCGACCACGTGCTGCAAGCCGATCAGGGCGCGGACCTAGACTTCCTCGTCGGCAAAGACACCCGCCTTGTGACCAGAGAGAGCCACTGATGGACCATCCAGCCACTTTTCACGATCTAAACGGCGCCTCGGTCTATATTACCGGCGGCGGCTCTGGTGTCGGGGCCGCCCTGACAGACGGTTTTTTGGCCCAGGGCGCAAACGTTGCCTTTATCGGCCGCTCGGACGCCAGCGCATTCGTTGAGGAAATGCGCGACAAACATGGCCGCGCGCCGCTGTTCATGCAGGGCGACATGACGGATACCGGATTGCTGCACGCCACAATGCAAAAGGCTGCCGAGGCACACGGACCTTTGGATGTGTTGGTCAACAACGCAGCCAATGACAAACGCCACTCGCTTGACGAAACCACCCCCGACTTCTGGGATTGGATGATCGAGGTGAATCTCAAGGCCTACTATTTCGCCTGTCAGGAGGCCGCGCGCCAAATGGCTGGCAAAGGCGGATCAATCGTCAACTTCAGCTCAATTAGCTACATGATGGGGAATGCGGGGTACCCTATCTATACGACGTCGAATGCCGGGATTACCGGGATGACGCGATCTTTGGCACGCGAATTGGGGCCGCAAAAAATTCGTATCAATGCGCTGGCTCCCGGATGGGTATTGACGCAAAAGCAACTTGATATGTGGGCCACGCCCGAAGACCTGGCGGCGCATTTGGAGCGCCAGTGCCTAAAAGAACACCTGACGCCCGATGACATGATCGCACCGACATTGTTCCTGGCCTCGGATGCCAGCCGCGCGATGACCGGACAGTGCATTGCCGTCGATGGCGGCGTTGTAGTAACGGGGTAAAGCCATGAATGCAGAGTGGATAGCTGTCGACTGGGGAACATCCCAACTGCGGGCCTGGGCCATGCAAGGCGACACCGTACTGGCGCAATCCCAGTCTGATCGGGGAATGGCCCGGCTGAGCAGAGATGCGTTTCAATCTGCCTTGCTTGACCTGATCGCCGACTGGCTGGGTCCTGAACCTGTCGACGTTGTGGCCTGCGGCATGGTCGGTGCGCGGCAAGGCTGGGTCGAAGCACCCTACTCGGCCGTCCCGTCAGCACCGCTGCCGGATGCGCCTATACGGGTACCCGGTACCGATGCCCGGATACGCGCATTCGTGGTGCCTGGGCTGAAGCAGAACGCACCGCCGGACGTTATGCGCGGTGAGGAAACTCAAATATCTGGCTTTCTGGCAACCCGCCCGAACTGGGACGGGGTTATCTGCCTGCCCGGGACGCATTCAAAATGGGTTCAGATCAGCGCTGGAGAAGTCGTGAGCTTTCGAACGTTCATGACAGGTGAGATGTTTGAGCTTCTCTCCGAGCAATCAGTGCTCAAGCATTCGGTCGGTGACGGCTGGGACGCCGATGCCTTTGCAGAAGCTACGGCAGACACGTTGTCAAAACCCGAACAATTGGCTGCACGTCTGTTTGGACTGCGGGCGGCGGATTTGTTGCACGATCAGGACAAGGGGACAGCCCGGGCAAAATTATCCGGGCTCTTGATCGGGGCTGAACTGGGCGCAACACGCCCCTATTGGTTGGGGCAGCAGCTGGCAATCATCGGCGCTGAAGGGATTTCCCAAATCTATGCGGGCGCGTTGCAACTGCAGGGTGCTTTCGTGGACACCGCTAGTGCAACCCAATGTACATTGGCAGGCCTGTCGCAGGCCCGCAAACTAACGAGGCAAACCGCATGAGCCGACCCATCATCGCCATTTTGCGTGGCTTGCAACCAGCAGAAGCCGTCAATGTAGGCCATGCCGTGATCGAATCCGGTATCGACAAGATCGAGGTGCCGTTGAATTCGCCTGACCCGCTGAACAGCATTGAATCGTTGGCCAGCTCATTCGGCGATCAAGCTCTGATCGGCGCTGGCACGGTTCTGACCCCCGAACAGGTCGAAGCCGTTGCACAAGTTGGCGGTAAGCTGATCGTTTCCCCGAATTATGACGCCGAGGTTATTGTGCGTTCTGTCGCACTAAACATGCAAAGCTGGCCGGGCGTCTATACCCCGACCGAGGCGTTTGCTGCGCTTAAGGCTGGCGCGACGGGATTGAAATTGTTCCCGGGTGTCACCGCCGGGCCAAGTGGTTTGGCCGCACTGCGACCCGTATTGCCATCGGGTACTTTGGTCTATGCCGTTGGTGGCGCTGGACCTGAGAACTTCGCCGAATGGATCAAGGCTGGGGCAGACGGGTTTGGCATCGGATCGGCCCTGTTCAAACCGGGGATGTCCGTCGCGGAAATTGCCGGTCAGGCCAAGCGGATCGTCGCTGCCTATGACGAGGCAGCTGGATGAGCTTTGTTTTTGACGACCGTCCATGTGAGCTAGGCGAAGGGCCTCTGTGGCATCCTGAACGCAAGCAACTGTTCTGGTTCGACATCATCAACAAACGTCTGATGACGCAGACAGCGGGCGAGCAACACGGCTGGCAGTTTTCGGAACATGTCTCAGCGGCAGGTTGGGTGGACCGGGATACAATAATGATGGCCTCGGAAACCGGTCTGTGGCGGTTTGGTTTGAACAGTGGTCAAAAAGACCTGATCGTCTCGCTTGAGGCGAACAACCCGGTCACCCGCTCCAATGACGGGCGCGCAGACCCGTGGGGCGGGTTCTGGATCGGGACGATGGGAAAGAACGCTGAAAAGCAGGCTGGCGCGATCTATCGGTACTGGCAGGGTGAGCTGCGCCTGCTTGTGCCCGAGGTCACAATCTCGAACGCGATCTGTTTTTCCTCAGACAGGTCCTGCGTCTATTACACCGATACAGTCACACAACAGGTCAGGCGCTGCTCGCTGGAGCCTGACACGGGCTGGCCCGAAGGCAATAGCACGGTGTTTCTCGACCTGAGCGCTGATGACCTTTATCCCGATGGCGCTGTGGTCGACGCAGAAGGCAATATCTGGATCGCCCAATGGGGGGCAAACCGTGTCGCCTGCTACGACCCGAACGGACGGTTTCGGCATGCGGTCTCGTTTCAGGCCGCACATACATCTTGCCCTGCCTTTGGCGGCGACGATCTGACGACGCTGTTTTGCACCACTGCCCGTCAGGGGTTGGACGCAGACACTGTTGAAACACAACCAACCAATGGCATGACCTTTGGCGCATTGGACGCGGGCACAGGCCAGGCAGAACACAGAGTCCTTCTATGAAACCAGAACTTGGTGTTTGCTATTACCCGGAACATTGGCCCGAGGCCATGTGGGCCGAAGACGCGGCTCGAATGGTTGAAACTGGCATAAGCTGGGTCCGGATCGGTGAGTTTGCCTGGAGCCGAATGGAGCCGGTTCCAGGCGATCTGCAGTTGGATTGGCTGGACCGTGCAATCGAAACGCTTGGGGCGGCTGGGCTCAAGGTTGTGCTGGGGACACCCACTGCGACACCTCCGCGTTGGATGCTTGAGAAATATCCCGACATGCTGGCAGTGGATGCGCAAGGAAACCCCCGCAAATTCGGCTCGCGCAGGCATTATTGTTTTAGCCATCCGGGTTATGTCCAAGAATCCGTCCGCATTGCCCGGATCATGGGCGAGCGCTATGGACGAAACCCGAATATTGCTGCTTGGCAAATCGACAATGAATATGGCTGCCACGATACGACCGTCAGCTATGGCCTCGCCGCTCTGCATGCCTTTCGGCTTTGGCTAAAGGATCAATACGGCAAAATTGACGCGCTAAACGAGGCATGGGGCAACATATTCTGGGCGATGGAGTATCGCGATTTCGACCAGATTGATCTGCCCAATCTGACAGTAACCGAACCCAACCCGGCGCATGTTCTGGCGTTCCGGCGTTTCAGTTCGGATCAGGTCGTTGCGTATAACAAAGCCCAGGCAGATGTACTGCGCGCTTTGACCGATGCACCTTTGTTGCACAACTATATGGGCCGAGTGCTGGATTTCGATCATTTCAAGGTTGGCGAAGATTTGGATATCGCCACATGGGACAGCTATCCAATCGGTTTCCTCTCTGATCGGCTTGAGGCGGATGAAGCCCACAAAACCGCCTTTCTTCAGCAGGGCGATCCAGACATGCAGGCTTTTCATCATGACCTGTATCGCGCGGTCGGCCGCGGGCGTTGGTGGGTGATGGAGCAGCAACCCGGCCCGGTGAATTGGGCCCCGTACAATCCGGCACCACTACCCGGAATGGTTAAGCTGTGGTCCCTAGAGGCAGTGGCGCATGGTGCAGAGGTTGTCAGCTATTTCCGCTGGCGGCAGGCGCCGTTTGCGCAAGAGCAAATGCATGCGGGGCTGCTGACACCCAACAACCGCCCTGCCCCGGCCCTGACCGAGGCAAAGCAGACTTCGGACGCGTTGTCAGAAATCGGCAACGTTGTGCAAACACGGGCCCAGGTGGCCATCCTGTTCGACTACGCCTCGGATTGGGCTTGGTCGACACAGCCCCAAGGCGCGGGATTTGACTATTTCCGTCTGGTTTTCTCGGCGTATCGCGCTTTGCGGCGGGCGGGCTTGTCTGTGGACTTCGTGTCCTCAACCAACATTCCGCGCGTTGGCTACAAGTTCATCCTTGCTCCTGGGATAGCCACCATGAGCGACAATTTGGAACGTCAATTGGCGGAGGCCTGTGATCTGCTCATCCTAGGTCCACGCAGCGGGGCGATCACACATGATTTCCAGATTCCCCGGGAACGACCCGGTCTGAACGGTCTGAAATGCGACGTCGATCTGGTCGAGACCCTGCCGCCCAACATCCGCCGTGGCGTCGATGGCGGCGGTGCGGCGCAACATTGGATCGACAGGGTTTCGGGTACTGCCCCCAATTTGCTGACATTTGCAGATGGCACCCCTGCGCTTTTGGGTGAAAATCGTCTTTGGTATCTGGCAGGTTTCCCGGATGACACATTATGGGACCGGGTTGTTGAAATGGCCGCGCGCAAAACCGACGTTGCCCTTCATCCGATGCCCAAGGGGTTGCGCCGTCGCGAGACGGCCACGCATGTTTTCCTAATAAATTACAATGCGCAACCGGTCGCATGGAACGGTGACGTCGTTGACGCCTGTGACGTTGCTGTCACGCAGAAAGACGCGCCCGAAGAGGAATAGCCTCTCCGGGCGCACGTTTAGGATTTAACTTCGGAACCTACTGGTCAGTCTGCAGGCTGTTGGGATCGAACACCCCCCCAAAGCCACCGTTGTTTGAAGGCGGAGTTTCAGTATCTGAACTCTCCTCCTCGGCATCACCACCCAGAGTATTCGGCGCGAAGACATTGCCAAAACCACTGTTGTTGGATGGTTTCGGTGTGGATTGCTGCGCACCACCTTGATCGGCTTCTTCGGCCTCGCGCTTCTTACGCTGTTCTTCGCGCTGCTTGCGCAACTCTTGAATGCGTTGTTCGGCTTCCAGGCGTTTCTGCTCTTTCACATTGGCGATGCATTGGCCGGGGTTGTAGGCCGTTGCGGTGCCAACGACAGTGATCGTCGCAACCGCAAACACAACCAGCAGGACAGCCGCCATGTTGCCAGCAAAGAAGCTGGGCAGCTTAATCTTGCCGGCCAGCTCCTCAACTGTGGCGCTCTTGCGGGCTGCGGCCACCAGTTCCTGACGCTTCAGCTTGGCTTCGTTCAACAAGGCAAAGAACACTGTCAACGCCACGATGATGAAGGCCAGAGCCGAAATGGCGGGTGTAATGCCGTAGCGCACCTTTTGGGCCAGTTCGATCGTAAGCGTCGGGTATTCACCAAAGGTGAAAGTGGTCGTGTTGTAGTTCTCGAACGAAGCGAGGAATGCCAGCACAGCAGCCGACGCGATCGCAGGACGCATGAAGGGCAACAGGATCTTGCGGAAAGCCTGAGCATGCGTTGCACCAAGGTCCAGTGCCGCTTCGGTCAATGCCACATCGTAACGCTGCAGGCGCGCCACAAGAACCAGCATGCAATAGCTTGCAATGAAGGTAGATTGGCCGATTACCGTCAGGAAGATACCGTTGGACAGGAAGCTATCTGCACCCAGTCCCAGCATCCGGTTGATCCGATCCCAGAACACCAAAGTCGAGATGCCCAGAACAACACCCGGGATCAGGATCGGAGCGATTATGATCGTATAGTAGGTCGCCCGCAACTTGGGCCAGATCTGGGTCAGCATCAGCGCACCGGCCAGACCCATCGCCACCGACAGAACAACCGTTCCGGCGCCAATGATCAGCGAGTTCTTGATACCGTTCAGAATGCGCTGATCCTGAAACAGCTCGCCGAACCACTGGAAGGTCAGACACTCCCACGGCGTCATCCGTGGGAAGGCCGACGAATTGAAGGCGGTGACCGACATGATCACCAGCGGGCCCAGCAGGTACAGGAAGAAGATGACCAGATAGACCCAGATGCTTACACGAAGGAAGGAATTATTCATTTCCCGATATCCCCCATGTTCACCTTGAACAGGCGCATCATCGCCAGCACGAACAGGATACATGTCACCAGAAGAACGATGGCGTAGGCGGCACCTTGCGGCCAGTCATTGTTGTCGTTGAATTGCTGGTAAATCAGCTGCGTGAACCACAGACTGGACGGTCCGCCCAGGATTTGCGGCGCGGCCAGCGCACCGGCGCTTAGCATGAACACCATGGTACAGCCCGAGCTGATGCCTGGCTTGGCGTAAGGAATGACCACACGCCAGTGAATCCGCCACCATGGCGCACCAAGATCACGCGCGGCCTCGATCTGGTTTTTGTCCAGACTTTCGATCACGTTGTACATTGGGAAGATCATCAGCAGGATGTAGGCATAACCCAGACCGGCATAGAGCGCGATGTCATTGCGAATAAAGTCAAACGGCGTATCCCAGATGCCCAGCCCCACGAACAGGGTATTCAAAACACCGGTCTCACCAAAGATGATCCGCAGGGCAAAGGCACGCAAAATCTCGTTGATCCAGTATGGGATGATCAGCATGATCGCGAAAATGCGAATGTGGTTGCCTTTGGACTGACCCAGGTAATAGGCAATCGGATAGCAGAGGATCAGATTGAAGATCGTCACACAGACTGCGGCCAGCAGTGTGCGGAAAAAGACCCTCAGGTCGACGGCATTATAGGACTGACTACCGCCTTCGGGGCCATAGATCAGGTACTTGTAGTTCTCCAGCGTATAGACGTCCTTGGGCCCGCCAATCTCGGGCGGTGGCAGGTTCGGACGGAAGGAAAAATCCAGCATCGACAGCTGGGGCAGAATGATCAGGCCGATGGTCCAGAACAGGACCAGACCCAATATTGCGGCACCCATGCCGATGCCGTTTCGGTTAAAGAATTCTTTCAGGAAGCCTGGCATAGTCGGCCCCCTTATTCCGCGGCCAATTCACCCGCCGGAACCAGAACCGCATTGCGGGTCTCATATTCCAACGTGATGTTTTGGCCTGTGTGGTCATCGAAGGATTGGCCGAGGTTTGGCAAGGACACCTTGATCTCTTTACCGCCGTCACCTTCGGTGAAGATGTTGAAGACGTTACCTTCGAATTCTTCGTGGTTCACCCGCGCGGTGACAAAGTGATCTCCTGATGCGCCATCGGCAGCGATCGCAAAAGCTTCGGGGCGAATGAACATCATGGCGTCATCGCCCACTTTCAGCTTTCCTTGGTTGGCGGTCGAGATACGTGCAACCAATTCACCAGACCGGTTTGTTGAAATCAGCGCTTCGTTCCCCATTATCTGTTTAATTTTGCCGCGGAACACGTTGTTTTCACCTACGAAAGAGGCGGCGAATGCAGTGTTGGGGTCATTATAGATGGTCTTGCCATCGGCGATTTGATCGATGACACCAGCCCGCATGACCGCGATATTGTCTGACATGGTCAAGGCTTCGCCCTGGTCGTGGGTGATATAGATGAAGGTGATGCCGACGCGCTTTTGAATCTCACGCAGCTCGGTGCGCATATGCTGGCGCAGTTTGAGGTCCAGCGCGGACAACGGCTCATCCAGCAGCAGTACATCCGGTTCCGCACATAGCGCGCGGGCGATGGCAACCCGTTGTCGCTGACCGCCGGACAGTTCACTTGGCAGCTTGTCACCTTGATCGGGCAGCGCGATCATGTCCAGCAGCTCATCGGCACGCTTTCGGCGCTCTTTTGCGCTTGCGCCACTGATCTCCAATGAGAAGGTGATATTTTCCCACACTTTCATCAGCGGGAACAACGCGAGGTTCTGAAAAATCAGGGCGGTCGGGCGTTTGTTCGGGCCGATGCCCCGCATATCCTTGCCGCCGATCAGAACTTTGCCTTCGCTTGGTTCAAGAAAGCCCGAAACTGCCCGCAGGATCGTTGTTTTGCCGCACCCCGAGGGACCGAGAAACGAAAAGAAATCGCCCCCGTTGATGTTCACGTTTGCATCCCTCACGGCAACAAAATCACCGAAACGGATCCACAGGTTCTCAAGATCTACACCGACCCCTGCACTCATTTTTGGTATCTCCGTCAGGTACAGTCCATGACCGCACCGAAATAGCGTCCGTCACGCCGTTTTGGCATGCGGGTTGATAGCCCTCCGCACAGTGGCGGAGGGCACCTTGTCAAAGCAATCAGGCGCTTTTGAACTTGTTGACGAACTCGGTCCGAGTTTCGGCATACCACGGAGCCTCAGCAGGCCATGGGTTCAGGTTTGCCAGCGAGTCGCCCGGATAGGCCTCGGCGAAGTTCTTCTTGTAGGTGTCGCCCGCATATTGGTCGGCACCCAGTACTGGCGAGTTGTACCCGTGGCTGTCGATGGCGACACCTGCAGGCTTGGCCTGATAGGCGAAATCGATGAAGGCATAAACCTGATCGATGTTCTGCGCACCGGTCGGCATCGACATTCCGTCGACCCATGCCATCGCACCTTCGACCGGAGCCTGATAGTGCACCGGCTCACCCGCTGATTTCAGCGCCAGCGGCGGACCATCCCAGGTCTGGCCGACAATAACGCCTTCGTTCAACAGGCCGTTTTTCTGGGTGTCGGCATCGTTCCAGATCAGCTTGATCCGGTTCTTCCGCTCGACGCACCAGTCAGTGATTTGGCCCCAGACCTTGCGCATGGTGTCTTCGTCGCCGTACGCGGCCCAGACAGAGCCAGGCTCCATCTCGCCAGAGGCTTCCATATACAGACCCGCACCCAGCATCATCGAATGCGCGCGGCCCATGGTCTTGCCTGCGTTTGCTTCGGACCAGACGTCCCCATAGGACGGGGCGTCGCCCTCGGGCAGCCACAGGTCGGTGCGGTAGGCAATACCTTCTGTACCCCAGATATGCGGCAGCCAGTGCACGCCGCTGTCAGCAAAGTTCCAGGCGTCAGTGCCGATCTGCGCCATCGCAGGGTTCACCAGATCAATCGGAACCTTATTCATGTCGAAGGGCTGCAACAGTTCTAGCGGCCCCCACTGAAGCGAGCGGTTGTTCGTCGGCGACACGATGTCAAAGCCTTGACCCTTGGTGGCCTTCATCTTGTTGATGATTTCTTCGTTCGACCCGATACCGGTATAGTTCACCTTGATTCCGGTCAGAGTTTCAAACTCTTGCAGGAATGCGGGCGGCAGATAGTCCGACCACATCAGAATGTTGATTTCACCCGAAGATGCCAGCGCGCTTTTGCTGTAAAGCGGTGCTGCCAGCGCTGCTGCGCCTGCGCCTTTCAGGACCGAGCGTCTGGAAACGGTTTTCCGTTCAGCCATATTTTGTTCTCCCGTTATTGGACTGTGTTGTTTTGTTATTATGGTTGCCACGCTAGAACTTTGCGGGAGCATTGTCAGGCCAAAAGTGACGGATTGGCAATTTCGTATGTCCAGATTGCGATTTAATCTAGCAAATATGGCTAGTTACCCCCTGGGATCGCAGTCACATATTGAGACCGGAGCAGCTTATTTTGGCAATGTTTCGTAAGAAATTGACACGGCTGCCCGTCAAGCTCGGGACTAGGCTTTGCGCCGCAATTCAAAAGGGGAAAAGAAGTATTTGCCATGCCCGACCGAAAGAATTCACACCAAAAACAGTCGTAAACTGCATGCATTTGGCAACGCACGCAGAACTCGGGACTTACTACTGCGGGGCATAGACAACGTTCCACACTGTACAGTAAGCGGCATTCGCGTACTGTGCCGCACCTTTCGATCATCAGGCGCGGCTCGCGGTCATTTCCTCATAGACAGGCCCTGGTGAAACAGATGAACTTTGCCCGGATCTGCCGAAATGGCAACGGTTTGGCCCCGCATGTTTTTTTGGACCCCCGGCAGTTTTGCGATTGTGGGGTCCTCCCCGTCCTTGGCCGCAAAATACAACAGCGTGACCTCGCCAAGTGCTTCGGTAAAGTCCACAATTCCTTCCATAATCGGATTGCTTTCAACGGGGTGAAAGTCTTCGGGACGCACTCCGATATTTACCTGTTTACCCTCGTCAGCTGCATCGGTTGGGATGCTGGTCACCGCAGTCCCACCGCCATCCAGTTTTACGACGGTGCGCTCACCAGTCTGCGTGATGACCCCCGGCAACAGGTTCATCGCAGGTGAGCCAATAAATTGCGCGACAAACTCATTGTCGGGCGTTTCATACAACTCAAGCGGAGTGCCGACCTGCGCGATCCCCTTGTTGGCCAGGACGACAATCCGGCTGGCCAATGTCATCGCCTCGACCTGATCGTGGGTGACATAGACCATCGTGCTGTCGGGCATTGCCTCTTTCAGACGCGCGATTTCAATGCGGGTCGCGACGCGCAGCGCTGCGTCAAGATTGGAAAGCGGTTCATCGAACAGATAGACCTTTGGATCGCGCACGATCGCCCGACCGATTGCAACCCGTTGCCGCTGGCCACCAGAAAGTGCCTTTGGAAGCCGATCCAGAAACGGTTCCAGCTGAAGGATACGGGCGGCGCGATCAACCGCCGCGTCGACCTCGGTTGACGGCATTTTGGCAATTTTCAATGCAAAAGCCATATTTTCGCGCACCGTCATGTGCGGATACAGGGCATAGCTTTGAAAAACCATCGCAATGCCCCTTTGCGCGGGCGGTACATCGTTCATCACCTGACCTTCGATCTCAAGCGTTCCGCCCGAAATCTTCTCTAATCCCGCAATCATGCGCAGCAACGTAGATTTTCCACAGCCAGAGGGCCCGACAAAAACGATCAGTTCACCGCGTTCGATGTCCAGGTTGATGTTTTTGAGCACATCTACGTTGCCATAGGTCTTTGCCACATCCGTGAGATTGAGTTCCGACATGGCTTACTCCTTTTCGCGCATCATCAAACAGAATTGAGCCGCGTCGAGGGTGATTGTCCCCGCCCCTTCGACGCCGCCCAACTCTTGCCCGATTGCCTGCCAGTTACCGTCGGGCAGTGTGATTTCCGCGCTGTCAGATCCCAGATTGAATACGCAGAATATCTGTTGGACATTGTCCTCACGCAGGAAGGCAAGGATCGGTCCAGACTGCGCCATCTCGCGCTGTTGGCCTGACATCAATGCGGAATGCGCGTGGCGTAGCGCAATGGCACGGCGATAATGTTGCAGCATGGAGTTTGGGTCTTGCTCTAACCTGTCTACTGCACGCTCGGCCTGCGTTTGGCTGACGGGCAACCAGGGGGCTCCAGTACTGAACCCGGACTGTTCGTCCTGCGCAGCCCAAACCATTGGAGTGCGGCAGCCATCACGGCCCTTGAACTCCGGCCAGAATTCTATGCCGTAAGGGTCCTGCAGATGTTCAAATGGTACGTCCGCCTCGGGCAGGCCAAGCTCTTCTCCTTGATACAAGCACGCTGACCCACGCAGGCACATCATCAAAACGACGTGCTGACGGATGGCAGCGTCGTCTAGCGCCCACCGCGACGCGTGGCGCTGAACATCGTGGTTCGAGAAAGCCCAGCATGGCCATGCATCGCCAGCCTTTTCTTCCAACTGATCAAACACCTGCTTGGCGTACGCGGCGGTCAAAGCGCGTTTTTCGAGAAACTCAAAAGCATAACACATATGCATGCGTTTATCGCCGCTGGTGTACTCGCCCATGATCTCAAGACCGCGCTGCGCGTCGCCAACCTCGCCCAAACAAGCGCGGCCTTCGTATTCGTCCGTTAGTGCACGCAACCGCTCGAGGAAGGCGATGTTTTCCGGCTGGCTTTTGGAATGAAGGTGATCCTGATGGTTATAGGGGTTCACCATCGGCGCGATCGAGGCATTTCGCTGATCCATCGGCAGGCCAGGGTTGTCGCGCAGTTGTTTGTCGTGGAAATAGAAGTTGATCGTGTCCAGACGAAAACCATCAACGCCCAAGTCCAGCCAGAACCGTGCAACATCCAGCAATGCATCCTGCACGTCCGGGCAATGGAAGTTCAGATCCGGCTGCGACGTCAGAAAGTTGTGCAGATAATATTGCAGGCGTCGGGAATCCCACTGCCATGCGGACCCACCAAAAATCGACAGCCAGTTGTTTGGCGGCGTGCCGTCGGGCTTGGGATCAGCCCAAACATACCAATCGGACTTGGCATTTTCGCGATTGGATCGGCTCTCCTTGAACCATAGGTGCTGATCCGACGTGTGCGACAACACGAGGTCGATCATCACCTTCAGCCCAACTGAATGCGCCTGATCCAGGAGATACTTAAAGTCCTCCATGCTGCCAAACATCGGATCAACATCACGGTAGTCGCTGACATCGTATCCAAAGTCCTTCATCGGCGATTTGAAGAATGGCGAGATCCAGATGGCATCGACGCCAAGCGAAGCGATGTAACCAAGCCTTTGGGTGATACCCCTGAGGTCTCCGATACCATCGCCGTTGCTGTCTTGAAAGCTGCGCGGATAGATCTGGTATATCACTCCGCCCCGCCACCAATCGGCGGACGCTTTGGTTGCTTTATGTAGTTCTACGGTGTTCTGCACGTTCATCAGACGCCTCTACTTGACGGACCCGGCCAACAGACCGCGGACCAGATATTTTTGCATTGCGAAGAAAACAATCAGCGGGACGATGATCGAAACAAAGGCCGCTGTGGCAAGGATTTCCCAATTCCCACCGCGCGTGCCTAAAAGCTCAACGATGCGGTTGGTCATGACAGTGGTCTGTCCGGATGCGTCGATCAGGAACACCTTGGCGACCAGCAAGTCATTCCACGTCCAGAGAAACTGGAAGATCGCAAAAGACGCCAACGCTGGAAAGCTGAGCGGCAAGATCAACTTGGTAAAGATCTGAAACTCGGTCGCGCCATCGACCCGCGCGTTTTCGATCAGATCGCGGGGCAGACCCGCCATGTAGTTACGCAAAAGATAAATCGCCAGCGGCAACCCGAACCCGGTGTGTGCCATCCAAACCCCCAGATATCCTTTGCCAATCCCGATATTTAGGTGGAATTTCAGCAACGGGATCAGGGCCAGTTGCAGCGGGACAACCAACAGGCCAACGACAGCCGCAATAATCAAAGCGCGCCCGGGGAAATCCATCCAAGCCAGCGCGTAGGCTGCAAAAGCCGCCACGAGAATCGGAATGATCGTTGCCGGTATCGTCACGGTCAACGTGTTGAAAAATGCGCGTCCCATACTGTCGGTGCTGTCTTCTGCCAGAAGAACCTTGTGATAATTGTCTAAGGTAAACTCAGGCGGCAATTCTGCAGTTACAAAAACACGCGATCCGCGGCTGCCGGTGAACTCGTCCGGGTTCTCCATGCGGTAATTCCCTGCGGCATCTACGGTGATTGTGCCGCCCTTTCGCAGCTCAGCTGTTTCGCCGGGGGCAAAGGCATCAATCGCGCGAGAGCTGATCCCCCATTTTGAGATTGTCGCCTTCGTCCCTTCGTCAAACAGATTGCCTTCGATCACGTACAGCCCGTTTTTGAGTACCTGGGTATCCGGGGCAGCGCTGCGCAGTGTCAGGTTCTGCTCGGACGGAAACAGCGACCGCCACCAGCCGCTGGTTGCGATTTGATCCGCTGTCCGAAAAGACGAGATCAAAAGACCCAGAGTTGGCACAACCCACAGCACCACCAAAAAGAGGACCGAGGCATGGACGACCCAGCGAAGGGCGGGTTTGGTTCCTGCAATATCGCTCATGACCCTACTCCATCTCTTTCCGCGCGTTGCGCACATTCCAGACAAGGATCGGAGCCACTAAGAGCATGATCACCATGGCCGAAGCCGACCCGACGCCCCAGTCGTTGGCGCGGAACAGCTTGTCATACATGTAGTTGGCCAAGACCTGCGTTTCCCACTGGCCATTGGTCATTGCAAAAACGATGTCAAAGACCTTGAGGACGGTGATCGTAATCGTGGTCCAGACGACAAGGATAGTGGTTTTGATCTGCGGCACTTTGATCCGGAAAAATATCTGAAACGGATTAGCCCCATCCAGAATTGCGGCCTCAATCGTTTCCTCGGGGATTCCGCGCAGGGCGGCCGATAGGATAACCATGGCAAAACCGGTTTGGATCCAGATAAGGACAACCATCAGCAAAAAGCTGTTCCAGAACGGTATCGTCAACCAAGTCTGCGGCTCGGTCCCGCCAAAGAAAATATAGAGCGCATTGAGCATGCCAATCTGGTCTTGCTCAGCCGGACGAGTGTCATAGACCAGCTTCCAGATAACCGATGCCCCCACGAACGAGATCGCCATTGGCATAAAGATCAGCGACTTGGCGAGATTGCCCCAACGAATGCGGTCAGTTAGCTGTGCCACCAACAGGCCAAAGGCCGTCGACATTGCAGGCACAATGATCAGCCAGAACATGTTGTTGCGCATCGCCTCCCAAAACTTGGGCTCCTTGGCCATCTGGACATAGTTGTCCAGCCCGACCCATTTGTAGCCGCCGCCCGGGACACGATCAGTCAGTGACAGGCGCAGGGTTTCGACAACCGGATAGGCCAGATACAAGCCCAAAGCAGCCAGCGCTGGGAACAGAAACAACCAAGGCCGGATCATGTTCGCGCGGTTGATATTGCGGCCAGCATTCGGCCCCCGAGGCGGGAAAAGAACTCTGTCCAGAAACTGATTGGATAGATAGAAATAGCCCACGCAACCTGACACGCCGATGGCGATGGTCAGCAGGCCTTGAAATGCCGGGTGCATGCCGCTCTCCCTTGCGACGATGGGTTCGGGCAACCCGACAGAGCGGGTTGCCCAATCTCAGACGCTTTAGTCCAGCGCGTCCCATGAGGACTGGATTTCGTCGGCGACGTCCTGGGCAGGTGTTCCGCCCGTATAGTCGACCATTCCAGTCCAGAAGGTGCCTGCACCCACGCCGCCCGGCATCAGGTCGGAACCGTCAAACCGGAAGGTGGTGGCCCCCAGAAGAATGTCGTTCATCTTCTTCAGCGTTGGGTCTGAGAAGACCGAGGTATCGACGCCTTTGTGCGGCGTCAGGAACCCGGTCAGAGCCATCCAGGCTTCATGCGCCTCGGGCGTTTCCAGGTATTTCATCAGCGCATGCGCGCCCGGGCTGTCATTGGTAATGGCCCAAACTGTGCCGGCCCCAAGGACCGGGCTGCCGAGGTCTTTGCCTTCATAGGCCGGGAAGTAGAAGAAGTCAGCATCCTCGCCCACAACCGTACCTTCGGGGAAGAAGGCGGGAATGAACGAGGCCTGACGGTGCATGTAACACTGCGGAGGCGAGCTGAACATACCCTTCGGGCTGTCGCGGAAGTCAGTTGTCGCGACCGCACCGGCTCCGCCGGCCACGTAATCATCGTTGCGCGCAAACGCTCCGAATTCTTCAATCGCGGCGACAACCTTAGGATCGTTAAATTTCAATTCGTTGGCGACCCAGGCGTCATAATCTTCGGGCGGCAACGTGCGCAGCATCATGTCTTCAACCCAGTCAGTCGCTGGCCAACCGGTCGCTCCGCCGGACCCCAGCCCGATGCACCATGGCGTTTCACCATCTGCAACGATCTGATCGGTCAGCGCCTTCAGTTCTTCCATTGTGGTCGGGATTTCATAGCCGGCGTCTTCGAAGTTCTCCGGCACAAACCAAACCAGCGATTTCACGTCGACCTTGTAGAAAAACCCATACAGATGGTCCTGCCCGTCCGGGCCCTGATAGGTTCCCAGATCCACCCACGACTGGCCGGCCGCATAGTTGTCGCGAATCCAATCCGCAGTTCCTTCACTCAGGGGCGTCAGGAATCCCGCCTTGGCCATATCTGATGCCAGACCGGGTTGGGGAAACACTGCTACGTTGGGCGCCGATCCGGCTTCGGCATCAATTCTGATCTGCTGCTCAAAGCTGTCCGAGCCGACATAGCTGTACTCATGCCCGGTCGCTGCGGCAAAGCCGTCCAAAACCTTTTCGACATTTTCCTGATCAGGCCCCAGCCACGGGCCGAACACGGTGACCTTGTCGGCATACGCTGCGCCCGCCATCAGGGCGAACGTGGCCGCGCCCGCATAAAGCGAGTGTTTCATGAAGTTTCCTCCCAACTTTGCTCGCGCTTTTGAGACTCTTTTTCAAAGCGCTTTGGATGACGCACTTTATCCGCTAACATTCAAATTTTGTCAATAATCTGTTTACTGATGCCCATATTATAAATATTCAGGGCAGTGTCAGCAAGATGTGACAGTCGGGCGGGAAGCGCCTGCAAATCTGCAAATGATCAAATTTGAAGGCGCTTTGAGGCGAAGATGAATCTAAAGCAGCTCTCAGAAATCCTTGGTTTATCTCAAACCACTGTCAGCCGCGCGCTGAATGGCTACCCCGAGGTGAACGAGGACACGCGCCTGCGCGTCCAAGCCGCCGCTGCCAAGCATGGCTACCGGCCGAACAGCCGGGCCAAGGGATTGGCAACAGGCCGCTCGATGGTGATTGGGCACGTGATTCCCTCCTCATCCCAGCATGAAATGGTAAACCCGATTTTTGGTGATTTTGTCGCCGGTGCTGCACGCAAGTATTCGGATCATGGATATGACATGATGTTCACAAATGCAGATGACACCTCGATCGAGGAAGCCTATCGCAGTCTTTTCCAGCGTGGCGCGGTCGATGGTATTGTTTTGCAAGGCCCCAAAGTCAACGAACACCGGATCGAGGTCCTGACCAGAATGGGCGTGCCCTTTATTGTTCATGGCAGGTCAACCGGGGTGGACGTGCCTTATGACTGGATCGACGTGAACAACAAAAGTTCGTTCCTGCGCGCCACCCGGTTTCTGATCGACCTTGGGCATCGTCGCATTGCCCTGATCAACGGGCTTGAGGATATGGATTTCGCTCAACGTCGCCGCGACGGATATCTTGAGGCCCTGCATGAGGCAGGTCTGTCCCCCGACCCGGAATTGATGCGCAGCGCCGAGATGACCGAGGTTTATGGCCACCATGAATCCCGCGATATGCTTCGCCTGGATGACCCACCTACGGCCATCCTGACCGCATCCATGATTTCCGCGATCGGTGTGCGCCGTGCTCTCAACGAGGCGGGGTTGAAGATGGGCAAGGACGTATCAGTCATCGCCCATGACGACGATCTTTCTTATCTGAAAAACGGTCAGGATGTGCCAATTTTCACGGCCACACGGTCATCCGTGCGTCGAGCCGGAGAAATAGCCGCTGAAATGCTGATCGAACGCATCAAATCTCCGGAAGACCCGGTAAAAACTAGATTGCTGGAGGCCGAACTGGTAGTTGGCGGCTCGACCGGCCCCGCTCCCAACAGGTTCTGAAAAATGAAATACACTCGTTCGGACTTCCCCAAAGACTTTCTCTTTGGTGTCGCAACCTCTGCCTATCAAATCGAAGGCCACGCACAGGGCGGTGCGGGGAAAACACATTGGGATAGTTTTGCCGCTTCACCCGGAAACGTAGTGCGAAACGAGAATGGAGATCTGGCCTGTGACCACCTGAACCGTTTTCCACAGGATTTCGATCTGGTGCGGGACGCGGGTTTTGATTGCTACCGGTTCTCGACAAGCTGGGCGCGCGTTTTGCCTGAAGGGCGTGGCCCGGTAAATCAGGCAGGTCTGGATTTTTACGACCGGCTCGCCGACGCGCTGCTGGAACGCGGCATTCGCCCCTGTGCGACCCTGTATCATTGGGAATTGCCCTCTCCGCTTGCAGATCTGGGCGGCTGGCGCAACCGGGATATCGCAAATTGGTTCGCCGATTTCACCGAGGTCATCATGGGCCGCATTGGCGACCGTATGTACAGTGTTGCGCCGATCAATGAGCCGTGGTGCGTCAGCTGGCTGAGCCATTTTGAAGGGCATCACGCGCCCGGAATGCGCGACATCCGCGCCACGGCTCGCGCGATGCACCATGTTCTGCTGGCTCATGGCCGCGCCATCGAAGCGATGCGTGGTCTGGGCATGTCAAACCTGGGCGCTGTGTTCAATCTGGAATGGGCCGAACCTGCCGATGACAGCCCCGCTGCACGCAAGGCGGCCGACCTTTATGACGGGATTTACAACCGGTTTTTCCTAGGTGGTGTGTTCAAAAAAGCCTATCCGCAAAATGTTCTGGACGGGTTGGAACCTCATCTTCCGTCCGGCTGGCAAGACGACTTTGACACCATTGGTGCACCCGTCGATTGGTGCGGTCTGAACTACTATACCCGAAAACTGATCGCGCCTACCGATACCGTATGGCCAAGCTTGGAAGAAGTACCCGGCCCGCTTCCCAAAACACAGATGGGGTGGGAGATTGAACCCGATGCCCTGACCCGCTTTCTGACCCGTACGAAGCGCGATTATACCGGCGACTTGCCGATTTATGTCACCGAAAACGGCATGGCGAGCCCGGAACGCAAGCAAGATGACGACCGAATTGACTACCTCAACCAGCACCTTGGTGCGGTACAGACGGCGCTGGACGAAGGTGTTCCGGTCAAGGGCTATTTCATCTGGTCGCTGCTGGACAATTACGAGTGGTCCTTTGGCTATGAAAAGCGGTTCGGGTTGGTTGATGTAGATTTCGATACGCTCGAACGAACGCCAAAAGCCTCGTACAACGCGCTGAAATCGGCCTTGGCCGGTGGGTCTGTTTCCCTGCCGATGGCTCAGCCTGCCGGAACCATGCACGAGCACTGGAATCTTGTCGCGGACATCGGTGGCACAAATACACGACTGGGTGTCATCTCGAACGGACAACTGACGGACCTTCGCAAATACCCAACCGGGTCGTTGCAAGAGCTTCTGGATGCATTTCACAGCCTTCGTGACGAGGTTGGCACAGACCCACGCGCCGTCGTTGCGGCCGGAGCAGGTCCGGTCAAAGATGGGACAATCCGCCTGACAAATGCGCATCTTGATTTGTCCGAAAGCGACATCGGCAAGGCAACAGGCGCGCAACACACCTTTGTTATCAATGACTTCACCGCGGCCGCCTGGTCGGTCGCCGAAATCACCGGTGACCATGTCGAGGTCCTGCAAGGGGCTGAGACACCGCCGGTCGGAACCCGGCTGGTTGTCGGCCCCGGCACTGGCCTAGGCGTAGGCGCATTGCTGTATTCCCAAGGGCGATACCATACCGCGTCGGGCGAAGGAGGCCATGTCGGGCTGTCCCCACGCCACGAGGATGAGGTCGAAGTCTTCAAAGCGGCACGCCATATCGCGCCCGAATGCTTCTTTGAAGACAGCCTAGTGCTCGAAGCGGAAATGTTCCTCAGCGGAACCGGCCTTCCCATTCTGTACCAAGCCGCCAGCATGGCCGCTGGACAGTCCGATGCTCCAAGGCGCAACGCCAAGGATATACTGCAGGACGCGCTGGCGGAATCCGACCCGATTGCGGTCAAATCTGCGCATATGTTCAAAACCCACCTTGGGGCTATTATGGGCGATCTGGCTGTCGCCTACATGCCGACAGGAGGTGTTTTCCTTGTGGGTGGCGTCGCCGAGAAAAACCGGTGGCTGTTCAAGGATGCGTTCCGGGATGCCTTTAACGCCGGCGGGCGGTTCAGTGACTTGCGGCGTTCAATGAACCTGTATGTGTCCGAGCAGGATGAATTTGGCATTGTTGGCGCTAACAATTTCTGTAAAAGTGCGCTCGCGCGGTAAACTGGCCGCCTGACCCTGTTACAGAAAGGACCACGGCATGATTCTGTGCTGCGGTGAAGCCCTGATAGACATGATCGCCGAGCCAACCGTTTCTGGGTCGCGCGGATTCGTGCCCCACTCCGGCGGCGCAGTGTTCAACACAGCCGTAGCGCTGGGTCGGCTAGGCGCGCCAGCGGGTCTTTTGACCGGGCTATCGTCGGATATGTTCGGACAGCAACTGGCGGACGCGCTGCAAACCAGCCATGTAGACGCCAGCCATGTGATCCGATCGGATCGCCCAACGACATTGGCGTTTGTCCAGCTGGAAGATGGCCATGCCAGCTACAACTTTGTCGACGAAAACTCGGCCGGGCGCATGTTGACCCCTGAGGATATGCCAAAACAATTGCCTGCTGCATCGGCGCTGTATTTTGGCGGGATTAGCCTGGCGTGCGAACCCTGCGCTGATGCTTATGCAGCCCTGCTTGAGCGTCACGGAGCGGACCGAGCGGTCATGCTGGATCCAAATATCCGGCCGGGATTTATCAAGGATCAAACGCGGTATCGCACCCGGCTAAACCGTATGATTGCACAATCTGACATCGTCAAAGTCTCGGATGAGGATCTGGACTGGATCGTTCCGGGACCTGAAACACTGGCGGAGAAAGTACCTTTGCTGCTGCAAGCAGGACCGTCCGTAGTTATCGTAACACGCGGCAGTGATGGGGCCTCGGGATATCTGGCGGACGGGTCCGAAACCTCGGTGCCAGTCAAAGCGGTCGAGGTGGTCGATACGGTGGGTGCCGGTGACACGTTCAACGCCGGAGTCCTTGCTGAATTGGACCGAACAGGTCGATTGACCAAGTCCAATCTGCGGACGTTGGGCCAGGACGACTTGCGCGCGGCGTTAGCCAAAGGTGCAGACGTCGCCGCCATCACCGTTTCCCGCGCAGGCGCAAACCCGCCCTGGGCGCATGAACTTTGACCCCCTGAGGGACCGAGATGAAAAGATCAGATATCAACAACATCAAGACCGAAGCCGAGGCCTTCATTCGCTCGTTCGGGGCCGTCCTGCCCCCCTTTGCAAACTGGTCGCCGGAACAAATGCGCAGCGCACAGGCACAAGGCATCCGTGACCGCGGCCTCGGGTGGGACATTACCGACTATGGTCAAGGCCGGTTTGATGAACTCGGCCTGTTCCTATTTACCCTGCGCAATGGCGATGTGCAGGATCTGAACAAAGGTCGCGGAATGCTATATGCGGAGAAGCTTTTGGTTTCTCGGGACAAACAACTATCCCCGATGCATCGCCACATCATCAAGGCCGAAGACATCATCAACCGGGGCGGAGGTGATCTGGTCATGGAGATTTATACCTCGGACCCGGACGGCGGTATAGACCGGGATAACCCGGTGGTTGTTCCCAGTGACAACTGCCCTGTCACCATCCAGCCTGGTGAGTTGCTGCGGCTGAAACCCGGTCAGAGCGTGACCCTGATGCCGGGTATCTGGCACGCATTCTGGGCGGAACAGGGCGACTGCCTGATTGGCGAGGTATCGACTGTCAACGATGACCGGACCGACAATGTGTTCGAGGATCCCATTCCGCGCTTTGCAACGATTGAGGAAGACACAAAGCCCGATTTCCTGCTGGTATCGGACTATTGATAAACGGATAGCGCGTGCGCCGGCTTGATCACATCCGGACCGGGTGCTGATCGCTGCATCGGGATAACACCCTTTCCCGAATTCAAAAAATCGAATTAACATGGCCCTCGACAAAGGAAAAAGTCGCGAGCCTGATTTTTGCGCGACCATCAAAGGACCCAAGTGATGGTAACCAAAGCACAGCTAGAAGCCGAAGTCGCAGAGTTGCGGCGTCAGCTGGCCGAACAGTCCAGCGCACGAGATGGCGTCGCAGATTCGAACAGCGGTAAACAAGCTGATCCACACAAATCGATGACGGACGGAATTGTCGAAAGTTTGGATGAGTGGTCAACGCAGTTAGAAGAGGTCATGACTGAGCTTGAGGAGTTTCCACATAAAAGGCCGATCCTATTCGCCCTTGGGATTTTCACGCTTGGCTATCTTCTGGGCCGTTCCCGGTAGGAGTCTGAATTATGAGCCGTATTTCACGTAACATTTCGATCATCCTGCGCGCTGAACGGTTGATTGCACAACGGCAACTGGCCGTCGCGGCAAAGCGCACGGGTTTTTATGCCGCTGCCGGGTTGGCCGTTGGGCTGGCGGTTATCATGCTAAACGTCGCCGGGTTCTTTTGGCTGTCCGAGACCATGTCAAAGTCTCTGGCGGCAATCATAGTGGCCGGGGTGAACTTTGTTCTGGCCGTAATCCTCGCATTGGTCGCAAATTCCATGACGGCCGAAACTGATACCTCAGCGGCCGTCGAGTTGCGGGATATGGCGCTGCACGACATTGAGGATGAAGTCCGGGACAATGTCACCGAAGCGCGCAACATGATTGTCGGTCTCAAACGCGATCCGATCGGGATGCTGTCGCCTGACATTATCAGCACGGTTCTTGGCGTCCTACTCAGATACGCGCGGCGTGGAAAAAACAAAACGAATTAGTAGCGATTATGCCATTCTGGCCGCTGCACGCGCGATCACCATCTCTTCGTTTGTGGGAATGGCCAGAATACGCACCCGGCTGAAATCAGTGGACAGAACCGTGGCGTTGTCTGCATTTCGGTTCGGGTCCATATCAATCCCGATCCAGCGCATCCCTTCGCAGACCATCTGTCGGATACGGGCGGCATTTTCACCGATACCTCCGGTAAAGACCAAAGCGTCGATGCCTTCCAGCGCAGCAGACAAGGCACCCAGTTCCCGACGGATGCGGAAGACGTAATACTCAATCGCTTTGCGCGCATCCGGAGTGTCAGCAGCCAACAGGGTGCGCATGTCTGAGGACATGCCGGACAGACCAAGCAAGCCAGACTTTCGATAAAGAAGCTCGGCGATTTCGTCTGCCTCCATCCCTTCTTGCTGCATCATGTAAAGCACGACCCCCGGGTCCAATTGCCCGCTGCGGGTGCCCATGGGCAGACCGTCGAGCGCCGAAAACCCCATGGTTGAGGCCACGGCCCGACCGCCCGACACCGCACACATCGACGCGCCATTTCCCAGGTGCGCAATGACGACGCGGCCGTCGTACAAACCCGGCGCAATTTCTTTAAGCTTTTGCGAGACATAGTCGTAGCTCAGCCCGTGAAACCCGTATCTGCGCACACCCTTCTCGTAAAAACGTTGCGGAAGGGCGAAAGTATCATTCACCCAAGGATGCGTCCGGTGAAACGCGGTATCGAAGCACGCAATCTGGGTGGTACCCGGAAAGGCTGCCGCGGCCGCCTTGATACCCGCAAGGCTGTAGGGTTGGTGCAAAGGCGCGAAGGGAATGAAACCGCTTAGCGTATCAAAGACGTGCTCGTCCACCACGACAGGTTCCGAATAGACTGGTCCGCCGTGAACGACGCGGTGGCCCACGGCCCGGACGTGAATGTCCGGCAGGTATTCGCGGGTAAGTTCAAGAAACGCATTGATGGCCTCGTCATGTGTTTTGGCTCCAGACAACTGACGGTCGACAGACCGCCCCCCTGCTGATTGGGCCAACAAGCGTGGTGCATCCCCCAACCGCTCGATCTGACCGCGCCAGCGCATACTGGGACGTCGGTCCTCGACCAGTTCGTAAAGCGCGAATTTCAACGAGGACGACCCGGCATTCAGTGCCAAAACATGTTCAGCCATGGATTTTGCCTTCATTCGCAATTGCATGCAGCGCCGCGACAGCACAAGACGCCAGCCGCGAAGCATCATCATCTGCCCGAGATGTCAGGATAATCGGTGCCGCAGCACCTATCACGACGCCGGCAGCCTCGGCATGCGAGATATATGTCAGCTGTTTGGCTACCATGTTGCCGGCTTCGATATTCGGAACAACCAGAATGTCTGCGACCCCCGCGACCGGTGAGGTGATGCCTTTTGTCCGCGCGGCGTTCAGATCAACCGCATTGTCCATGGCCAAGGGGCCATCGACCAGCCCGCCGGTGATCTGTCCACGCTCGGCCATTTTCGACAACAGCGCCGCATCGACAGACGACGGTAAATGCGGGTTGATGGTCTCAACCGCCGACAAGACGCCAACCTTGGGCATCTCGATGCCAATAGAATGCGCAAGATGGATGGCGTTTTGAACGATATCGGCCTTGGTTTCGAGATCCGGTGCGATATTCACCGCCGCATCGGTAACCATGATGGGCCGGGACATGCCCGGCACGTCCATAACGAACACATGCGACAAGCGTCGCCCGGTCCTCAGGCCGTTTTCGCGGCGAAGAACGGCGCGTAAAAGGACATCTGTGTGCAAGTGACCTTTCATCAGCATCCGGGCCTTGCCTTCGACGACCAGATCGACGGCGCGACGAGCAGCCACATCGTGGCCTTTGGCTTGGATAATTTCAATTCCGGCCAAATCCGCTCCAAGCTGGGCGGCAGCGGCGGTGATTTTGTCCGGGTCGCCCACCAAAATCGGCGTAATGATGCTGTTTTCCAACGCCAGCAACGCCCCGCCCAGCGAATTTGGCTCCTCTGGCGCAACGATCGCTGTGGGCATCGGGTCCAGAGGACGTGCCTTTTCCAACAAAGCGTCGAAGTGCCGGTGACGTTGAACGATCAGTCCCGGCATCTCAACCGAGTCGAAGGTCAAATGCCGCGACGGTGGTGTGACCTGTACGGTACCGCTCAGGATCAATGCGTTATCCCCGACCCGGCGCACCTCGGCGGAACAGGTCAGGTCGCCGTCTTCACGCTTTTCGGTAACAGCCACAAAGGCGGTCAGTTCTTCGCCCGCCATAACCGGAGCATGAAAACTCAGGTCCGCCCGACGTGTTTGCGTACCGGCCCCCGGTAAGATGTTTCCAATGACTGCAGCCACCAGACCCGCGGGCCACAAGGCGGGCGCGACAGCCTCGGGGTGTCCATCTCCATCTCCGTCATAGGCCGCCAGATTCAGCGGGTTGTGGTCACCCGAAGCCGAGGCAAACGCGTACAAGTCGTCCACGGTGCACAATCGGGTGACCTGCGCCTTGTCGCCTACCTTCAGTTGAGAATAGGTTCTGTTTTCTTGAATTTTCATCTCAACCGGCTTTGTTTACGAATGCGTGTTCGTCGTTTTAAACATTGGATGTGCGGCCCTTCCGGAACCAGAACATATCCACCTTTGTCCCTACATTTCTGCGACGCAGCGTAGTCAGATCGTTGGCAAATGACAAATGACCTCTGTGCGTGGGGCGCTGAGTATTATCGCTTGACCCAAAATCGGAACTCGGGCAAGCATCACCCACGATGGTTCCCTATGGTTCGCCAAGGGATGAAAAGGGAATACGGTGAGGTTGCCAACAAGCGCCAAGTCCGTGACTGCCCCCGCAACTGTAAGCGGTGAGCGACGCCAAATACCCACTGACCCCAAATGGGTCGGGAAGGATGGCCAAGCCACGACCCGCAAGTCAGGAGACCTACCATCCGATGTTCAACCAACCCGGGGCGGGGCGTCCTGGAAGGAGGCTTTATGACACGTCTAAGACGTGATGACATGATTGGCACCTTCTGCCCGCGCTTGGCAACAGGCGGAGTGGGCTATGTCGATCAGTCCTGATCATTTCCTTCTGATTTGCGAGACCTGCGAGGGTTCTGACCGGGCGGATTCATTGCGCGCTGCGCTTGCAAGCAAGCTTCCATCCAGTTTTGACATCCAAAGCGTTTCCTGCATGGCCGGTTGCGGTCATCCCACAACCGTCGGGTTTCAGGCATTCGACAAAGCGCAGTACCTTTTCGGTGACATCCAATCGACTGAGGACGTGGATGCTTTGGCCGAATTTGCACATCAATACCATCGCAGCGCGGATGGGTGGACCAACGCAACGCAGCGCCCGCCTGCCCTTCTTGAAAAGACCCTGGCGCGCCTGCCCCGGCTGAAGCTGGAGACAAGCGCATGACCTGCGGAGCTTTCCTTGAGGCGCGCGGGCTGGAGTATTACGCCCTGAACGGCGACGTACTGCTGCAAAACATCAATTTCGAACTGAGTGAAGGGGCCACTCTGGCAATTGCCGGCCCAAACGGTGCGGGTAAGACAACGCTGCTGAATCTTTTGTGCGGCGGTGAAGAGATTGTGCTGGGGGACGTTTTGGTAAAGGGGCGCAGCCTTCGGCAGCTTTCGGCGATGGACCGCGCCCGAATGATCGCCGTGGTCAGTCAACAGGAATCGCCGGACGGGCGTTTGTTTCTGCGCGACTACGTGGCCCTTGGGCAAATCCCGATCCGCGCCGATCGATCTGCGGCTGAGCACGCCTTGGAATTGGACCGCATCCTGAAGCTTACCGGACTGGTTGCCCTCGCTGACAAGCGGATGGCCGTATTATCCGGGGGGGAACGCCAGCGCGCTCATATCGCAAGGGCGTTAGCGCAGAACCCGTCGCTGCTGTTTTTGGATGAGCCGACGAACCATCTGGACCCGGACGCCAAGGGACGCATGCTGTCGCTGGTGGCTCAGCTGGGCATTACGGTGGTCATGATCGTCCATGATCTGGTCATGATCCCGGAATTCGCGACCCATGTCGCGTTGATGAAATCCACACGCCTGACCGGTTTCGGCCCAGTGCACGAAGTGCTGACACCCGAAAGGGTCCGTGAAACGTTCGGTGTCGATTTTCTTAGCTTTCAGCATGAAGGCCGCATGATCCCGGCACTGGATATCCGAAGAACCACTACCTCAAACTAGGGAAAGTAACATGAACAAAACTCTCTGGTGCGCTGCACTGATCAGCGGCATTGCAAGTGCCGCAACAGCGCGCGAGATCACCGTCGACAATTGCGGCGAGCCGATGGTGTTTGAAACTCAACCCGAGCGGCTGGTCGTGCACGACATGAACATGACCGACATGGCTTTTGCACTGGGTTTGCAGGACAAGATCGTGGGCCTGACGGGCATCACCGGCTGGTACAAAACCAGCCCCGAGTTTGAAACCCTGCGCGGCGACATCCCGGAACTTGCGCCCAAGTATCCAACAGTAGAAAATCTGGTCGCTGTCGAACCCGACCTTTTCTTTGCGGGCTGGTACTATGGCATGAAGCCGGGCGGTGACGTGACCCCCGACACTCTTGCGCCGTTTGGCATCAAAACGATGATCCTGACCGAAAGCTGCGTACATCTGGATAAGGATCGCCCCGAAGCCAGCATGGACCTGCTGTTCACCGACGTTCTTCGCTTGGGCAAAGTCATGCGCGTTGAGGACAAGGCAGAAAAGCTTGTTTCCGGCTGGAAAGAGGAACTGTCCGAAATTGAAACACAGACAGCCGACCTGCCGAAACCCCGCGTTTTCCTGCTGGACGGCCCCGCCGATGCCCCGTTTACGGCTGGTAAGTTTGCCATTCCCGACGCGATGATTGCTGCCGCTGGCGGCGAGAACGTCACCCATGATATGGACACCAGCTGGGGTCGTTCCTCGTGGGAGGCTGTTGCCGCTTCGAACCCGGAATTCCTGGTTTTACTTGATTATCAAACTGGAAATGGCGCCGCAGATACCTTCAAGTTCCTGCAGGACCATCCCGTGATGTCTCAGACGGATGCGGTCAGGAACGAACGCTGGATTGGTCTGCGCTACGAAGAACTGACACCCGGACCGGCAAATATCGAAGCAATTTCGAAAATGGCCAAAGCCATGCACCCGGGCCTGAACTGATATGGGCCGTCTTGGCCTTACACTCTTGCTGGGGGCGGCTGTATTGGCCGCCCTTTTGCTGACCTCGACTATCTACGGAACCACATCCATTCCGGCCTCTGACGCGCTAGCCGGTGTCTTGTTGGGCACAGGATTGATGGACGGAGAGATGTCTCCGCTCCACCGCATCGTGTTTGACCTGCGCTTACCACGCGCGCTGTTTGCCGCGGTGATCGGTGCCGGATTGGGCGTCGTTGGCGTTGTCCTGCAAACCACCACACGCAACGATCTGGCGGACCCGTTTCTGTTCGGACTGTCCTCTGGCGCTGCGGCGGGAGCTGTCTTTGTCATTACAGTAACCGGAGATGTGCTGGGCTTTTGGACCCTGCCACTGGCCGCGTTTTTCGGAGGGCTTGTCGCATCAGGCATTGTGCTGGCTTTAGTTCATGGGCTGCGCACAAGCGCGCCCGAAAAACTGATCCTTGCAGGGCTTGCAGTTTCGTTTTTGTTTTCAGCCATTACCAATTATCTCATTTTCGCGGGCGACAGCCGTGCGGCCCATTCGGTAATATTCTGGATGCTTGGGGGTCTGGGTCTTGCCCGGTGGGAGACATTCCCGCTTGTCTGCGCCGGTTTAGTATTGATCCTCGCCTATGCGATGTACCGCAGCCGCTGGCTTGATGCGCTGCTGACTGGTGATTTGACCGCCGCCACCCTGGGTGTGCCCGTTCAGGGCTTGCGGTTCCGAATGTTCTTCGTGGCCGCTCTTGCGACTGCTGTGTTTGTCTCCGTTGCGGGCGTGATCGGTTTTGTCGGCTTGATGGTTCCCCACATCGCGCGCGGTATCGCAGGGCCATTGCACAGCCAGCTTGTGCCTACCGCCGCCATTGTTGGGGCAGCGTTGCTTACAGGTTCGGATATCCTGAGTCGTCTGTTGCTTGCCCCGCAAGAGCTGCCTGTTGGTATTGTCACGACATCGCTGGGATCGGTTTTTGTCTTTCTTCTGTTGATCCGAACCGCTCGACCTCGGCGCTGATCGCCAAAGGTCGCATAGGTGCAAAAGTTAAAGTTTCCCAAATGACTAATAATAATCGGGCAAAATGACCTAAATCAAAAAAGACCCCCACAGATCACGGTATGCGATACACTCGATTACAGGAATCGAGTGTAGCCAGGTCGCATGCAATGCAACAATTGACCAGCCGACGCGCGTTTCTAAGCGCCAAAATTAGACCAGAGGACGGCAATATCGCCAGACCTCCGGGCTCGGTTGAGCTGTGCTTTGTTGAAACATGCAGCAAATGTGGTGATTGCGCAGATACTTGCCCCGAAGATGCGATCGTCATCGGGACAGACGGATACCCCCTGTTCAAGCCAACTGACACTCCCTGCACCTTCTGCGGTGACTGCGCCCGGATTTGTCCAACCGAAGCGTTATCGATTGACCGTCTGCCAGATTGGCCATGGCGCGCCGCGCTGACAGCGGACACCTGCCTATCCATGAACGGCGTGAGTTGCCGCATCTGCCAGGACAACTGCGATCAGGGCGCCATCCGTTTCAAACTGATGACCGCTGGCCGCGCAGAGCCCGTGCTTGACCTTGATACATGCAATGGGTGCGGGATTTGCCCAAGTTTATGTCCCGCCGATGCCATTGCGCTTAAACGCCAATCTCAACCACAAATGGAAACTACTCAATGAACATCTGCGGTTGTCTTGCCCATGTCGCACCTGATCACACAAGCGCAGCAGCGCGGGTGATGAGGGACACACCGGGTATCGAAATTCACGCCGAAACAGACGATGGGCGATTTGTTGTCGTTGTCGAAGACACGCCATCACGCCTTGCGTCCGAGATCATCATGGATCTGCACCAGATCCCGGGCGTCATCTCACTGACACTGACTTATCACCATTTCGAGGATCCTGCGGACGCCCGTCCGCAGCCCGATGCCCCAAGCCCAACCCCCAGCCGGAGGCCCACGCAATGACACATTCTGAATCCCGTCGGACTTTTCTCAAGGCCTCTGCGGCCGCAGCAACGGCGTCTGCCGCTGGTATTCCGCTGGCAGCCGGTCAAGCCAATGCCCAAGCCGGAGCGCCGGACATCCGCTGGGACAAGGCGGCCTGTCGGTTCTGTGGTACAGGCTGCTCTGTTCTGGTTGGCACCAAAGAAGGTCGCGTCGTTGCGACGCAAGGCGACCCCGACGCGCCCGTGAACCGAGGGTTGAACTGTATCAAGGGCTATTTCCTATCCAAGATTATGTACGGCAAGGATCGACTGACCACGCCTTTGCTGCGCAAGACCAACGGCGAATACGACAAAAACGGTGAGTTCGAGCCGGTCAGCTGGGACGAAGCGTTCGATGTCATGGCCGCAAAATGGAAAGAAGCGCTGGTCAAGAAAGGCCCGACCAGTGTCGGTATGTTTGGTTCCGGGCAATGGACGGTTTGGGAAGGCTATGCGGCCTCCAAACTGATGAAAGCCGGGTTCCGGTCCAACAACATCGACCCCAACGCCCGGCACTGCATGGCCTCGGCCGTCGTAGGTTTTATGCGAACCTTCGGCATTGATGAGCCGATGGGGTGTTATGACGACTTTGAGCACGCGGACACCTTCGTGCTGTGGGGCTCGAACATGGCTGAGATGCACCCGATCCTGTGGTCGCGCCTGACGGACACGCGCCTGACCAAGCCGGGATGTGAGGTGCATGTGCTGTCCACTTTCGAACACCGCTCGTTCGAACTGGCGGACAACGGCATTGTTTTTGAACCGCAAACCGATTTGGCGATCCTGAACTACATCGCCAACTACATCATTCAAAATGGCGCGGTAAACGAAGACTTCGTCAAAAAACACGTTAACATCACCAAAACCGCCACCGATATCGGCTATGGCCTGCGCGACACCAACGCGCTGCAGCAAGAAGCCGAAAATCCGAACTCGGGCAAGATGGATCCGATCAGCTTCGAAGAATACGCCGAAGCCGTCGCGCCCTACACGCTGGAATATACCTCTGAACTGTCTGGCGTCCCTGCAGACAAGCTGGAGAAACTGGCCCAGCAATATGCCGACCCGAACCGTAAAGTGATGAGCTTGTGGACCATGGGCTTCAACCAACACACCCGCGGGTCCTGGGTGAATTCGCTGATGTATAACGTGCACTTGCTGGTGGGCAAGATTTCCGAACCCGGCAACTCTCCCTTCTCGCTGACGGGTCAACCGTCGGCCTGTGGCACGGCGCGTGAGGTGGGGACCTTTGCCCACCGTCTGCCGGCGGACATGGTTGTTACGAGTGATAAGCACCGCGAAATCTGCGAAACCGCATGGAACATCCCCGAGGGCACTATCCCGCCCAAGCCCGGCTTCCACGCCGTGTTGCAGCACCGCAAACTGAAGGACGGCGAACTGAATGCCTATTGGGTCCAGTGCAACAACAACATGCAAGCCGCGCCCAACATCAACGAAGAAGGCTATCCTGGTTACCGTAACCCGGAAAACTTCATCACAGTCTCGGATCCTTACCCAACTGTCACCGCAGTTTCGGCCGACTTGATCCTTCCCACGGCCATGTGGGTTGAGAAAGAAGGCGCCTATGGCAACGCCGAACGCCGTACGCAATTCTGGCGCCAGCAGGTGCAGGCACCGGGTGAGGCCAAGTCGGACCTGTGGCAGCTGATGGAATTCGCGAAACGTTTTACCATCGAAGAGGTCTGGGGCGAAGAGCTGCTGGCCAAGATGCCCGAGCATCGCGGCAAGACCATGTATGACGTGCTTTATGCCAACGGTAAGGTCGACCTGTTCCCGCTGTCGGAAACGGCGGAAGGGTTCCACAACGACGACGCGGAGCATTTCGGCTTCTACGTTCAGAAAGGTCTGTTTGAAGAATATGCCGATTTCGGACGCGGCCACGCGCACGACCTTGCTCCGTTCGAGATGTATCACGAGGCCCGTGGCATGCGCTGGCCTGTCGTCGACGGCAAGGAAACACTCTATCGCTTCCGCGAAGGGTATGATCCGTATGTGCCGGAAGGCGCAGACGTTAAGTTCTACGGCTACGAGGACGGCAAGGCCAAGATCATCTTTGCCCCTTATGAGCCTGCCGCCGAGGAACCGGATGAGGAATTCGATCTGTGGCTGTCCACCGGTCGTGTGCTGGAACACTGGCATTCGGGTTCGATGACCCGCCGCGTGCCCGAACTGCATCGCGCGTTTCCGTCAGCCGTTGTCTACATGCACCCGGAAGACGCCAAGGATCGCGGTCTGCGCCGTGGGCAAGAGATCGTACTCTCCACCCGCAGGGGCGAGGTGACCAGCCGGGTTGAAACGCGCGGCCGCAATAAGGTGCCACGCGGATTGGTCTTTATGCCATGGTTCGACGAGCATCAGCTGACCAACAAGCTGACGCTGGACGCAACTTGCCCGCTGTCGAAAGAGACCGACTACAAGAAATGCGCCTGTAAGGTCGAGCGCGCGTAACGGACAAGCGAGGCAAAGGCCGTCCCCATGCCCTTTGAAGGTAAACCTCTTTCGCCGCAAAGGCGTCGCTTCCTGCAGGATGCGGCGCGTGCGTCGGGCGGCTGTGTGGTCGCCGGGTCATTGTTGGCCTGGCTTGCCCGCGATGCTCGGGCGTTACCGGCCGAAGCGTTGCGCCCCCCCGGCGCGCTACCGGAAGAGGCGTTTCTGTCTGCATGCATTCGCTGCGGGCTTTGCGTGCGGGATTGTCCTTACGACACATTGAAACTGGCGGAATTGGGCGTGGATGCGGTTGCTACAGGGACGCCCTATTTCACAGCGCGGGATGTGCCTTGTGAAATGTGTGACGACATCCCTTGCGTGGCCGCCTGCCCCACCGGTGCATTGGATCCAGCCCTCTACAATATTGATGATGCCAAGATGGGCGTTGCCGTCCTTGTCGATCAGGAGAACTGCCTGAACTTCCTCGGCCTGCGCTGCGATGTCTGCTATCGCGTCTGCCCCGTGATTGATGAGGCAATCACGCTGGAAACGGCCCATAACGAACGTTCAGGCCACCACGCACTGTTTATCCCAACCGTTCATGCGGACCACTGCACAGGCTGCGGCATGTGCGAGAAAAGCTGTGTTCTGCCCGAGGCCGCGATCAAGGTCCTGCCTGCGCGCTTGGCCCGCGGCAGCAGTGCCGATCACTACCGCAAAGGCTGGGAAGAGAAAGAGGCCAAAGGCGGTCCCCTTGTTGAAGGCCTCATCGATCTGCCGGACCGACTGCCCGGACCGGGCACCGACAACCTTGCCGCACCGGGCGGGTTCGCACCAGCATACGATTTGCCGGGGGTCGGACAATGAGTGCACGCACACATATGCCGGCCGGAATGGAGGCCATCGAAGAAAAAGGTTGGGTGCGCGCCCACAAATACCTGCTGCTGCGCCGCGCAAGCCAGTTGCTCTTTCTGGCTGTGTTTCTTCTGGGGCCGTGGTTCGGCATCTGGATCGTGCAAGGCACGCTCGCGGGTTCTTTGACGCTGGGCGTGCTGCCGCTGACCGACCCGCTTATCCTGCTGCAAAGCGTGATCGCTGGGCATTGGCCGGAATGGACGGCCCTAATCGGGGGTGTAATCGTTCTGGTCGCCTACGCTCTGATTGGTGGGCGCGTCTATTGTTCGTGGGTTTGTCCGATCAACCCAGTCACCGATGCAGCCAACTGGTTACACAGACGTTTGGACCTGCCCAAAGGCTGGCAACCCAAGCGCAGCACCCGCCTTTGGATACTGGCCACTGTTTTAATCGTCTCGGGCATGACAGGCGTGATCGCCTGGGAGTTGGTCAACCCGATCACCATGCTGCATCGCGGGCTGATTTTCGGCGCGGGGTTCGTGTGGGCCATGATCATTGCCATCTTCGTGTTCGACCTGTTCGTTTCGCGCCACGGCTGGTGCGGTCACATCTGCCCGGTTGGCGCATTTTACGGCCTGATTGGTGCCAAAGGTTTGCTGAAGGTCAGCGCCTCAAATCGCGCAGCCTGCGATGATTGCATGGATTGCTATGCCGTTTGCCCAGAAAATCAGGTCATATCTCCTGCGCTGAAGGGTAAGTCGGGTTCCACACCACTGATCCTTTCCCCTGACTGCACCACCTGCGGTCGTTGCATCGACGTATGCGCTGTCGACGTTTTCAAATTTACTCACCGGTTCGACGACAAGATCGCCGCACCTACCGATCCAGTTCCCGCGCCCGATCCGCGCGCAGCCAGACCTATCTGAGGGAGTGCCAAGATGAACAAGCCAACCCGAACAGGCCTTACAGCCCTTATCCCCGTTTTGCTTTTGGGCGGATTCGCCCTTGCGCAATCAGCTCAGGTAGAAACCCTGCGGGGTGCCGATGTGGATGAACTGATCCCCTTGGAACAGATCCACAAGAACGTCGAAGGGCGCATGCAGCGCAACTATCGCCAACAACCGCCGCTGATCCCACACTCGGTCGAGCAATATCAGATCGACACGCGCACAAATCAGTGCCTGTCCTGCCACGACTGGACCAAAGCCGGCGAACGCAACGCCCCGACATTGTCGATGACTCACTATCTGGATCGCGACGGCAACGAGTTGGATCACATCGCAGGCACCCGTTATTTCTGCAACCAATGCCACGTGCCGCAAGCAGACGCACCGCCATTGGTTGACAACGTCTTTCAACCGTCCTCGGGCAATTAATCCAACGCAAGAATGAAAGGGGCACCAACATGGCAGACTCTCCTGAAAAACGTGGGTGGATTGGCCGCATCTGGAACTGGATCTGGACCCCGGCGGTTGCCTTTAGCTCGGGCTTTCTGATCCTTGCAGGCTTTTTAGCTGGTATCCTGTTCTGGGGTGGCTTCCACTGGACGCTTGAGCTGACGAATACCGAGGAGTTCTGTACCTCGTGCCATACGATGGAGACCAATCTGGGCGAGTATCGCGAGACGATCCACTACAACAACCACTCCGGTGTGCGGGCCATCTGTTCTGATTGCCATGTGCCGCATGAATGGAACCACAAGATCAAAGCCAAGATCATGGCGGTCAAGGACGTCTATCACGAGCTGGCAGGCACGATCAGTACGCCCGAGAAATACGAAGAGCACCGTCTGAGCATGGCGACCGCCGTCTGGAAGAAGATGAAGGCCTCCGACAGTCGCGAATGCCGGAATTGCCACAACTTCGACTATATGGATTTCACGTTGCAGGAAACGCGCGCTGCCTCTGAGCACCAACGTGCCATTGATGAAAACATGACCTGTATCGATTGCCACCAGGGCATCGCCCATAGCCTGCCACCCGGCTATCAGGAGCGGTATCAGGAAGTGACCGAAACCCTGGCCAGCAAAGCGCAGGGTTCGTTGCAACAACAGGCCGCAGCTGACGGCGATGACATCAAATCATTCCTGAGTACTCGGGCAGACTGAAAAAGGGACGCGACATGCTGGAAATTCTGGGAACAATCGGGGCCAACGTCATCAGTCTGCCGGGTATCCTTGGGCTGGCCCTTGGAATGATGACTCGCCGCGTTTGGCTGGGTGCATTGATGGGGGGCATTGTCGGGGTGTTGGCGACCTTCGTTTTCGCCCATGGTTCATTTGCCGCGGTCGATACATTCGAGCTGTTGATTGCTATTGGCATTGGCCTTTGCGCCGGTAGCGTGGGATCGGCCATACGCATCAAGGGCGCAACGGTCTGACATTATTGGCGAACTAAGCTCCCAATAAATCTACTTTGCCGCATGTGAAACTGCGGCAAACACGCCCAACGATGCCTCAACGTAAAAGTTCAGGAAACGCGACAAACGAAATCAATTCAGTAGTATAAACCTGTTAGGGCCTATGGGCTTTGCGTGATGGTCAATAAAATCAAACCATTCAGACGGGGGCATCTATGCTGCGAACATTACAATATTTGCGTTTTTTGACCTTTGTTTTAGCGGCTTCGATTGCATTTACGTTTGCTGACCAAAGTTTGGCCCAGTCAGATGCAGTAGCACCCGGCGCGACCATTGTCGACAAGCAGGAAAATGCAGACTGGGCCGACGTGCAGGATATCCTGAACCACCGCTGCGTGGTCTGTCACAGTTGCTACGACGCGCCCTGCCAACTCAAGCTGACATCCCCTGCCGGCCTTTTGCGCGGTGCCAGTAAAGAGGCAGTTTACCACTCCGAACGACTAAAAGATGCGCAACCAACGCGGCTTGGAATCGACGCGCACACAATCCCTGGGTGGCGGGATCTTGGGTTCTTTTCCGTTCTTCCGTCGTCCGAGGTGACCGGCGCGGGTGGATCGGTGTTAGAGCGCTCCATTAAGCTCGGCAGGCAAGCTCGATTGACGGCTAACACGCCTGTCCCAACCCAGCTTGGTTTGTCGATTGATCGCCCCCTGACCTGCCCTACAACACAGGAATTCGACGCCTTCAGCACGGCAAACCCAAGGGCGGGAATGCCCTACGCCACGGCCCCACTGAGTGAACAAGAATACCAGACCCTCATGTCATGGCTTAAAAATGGTGCGCCCTTGCCATCGGCCACACCACAAATCCCTCAGGACATTCAGGATCAGATCACAGAGTGGGAGGCCTTTCTGAACGCGCCCGACCTGCGCCATCAATTGATGAGCAGATATATATACGAACATCTGTTTCTGGCGCGTCTCCATTTTCCGTCCGACAATCCAAGACTGTTTTTTCAGCTGGTGCGGTCCGCCAGCCCGCCAGGATCAAAGATTGAGATCATCGCGACACGCCGTCCCTTCGATAGCCCCGGCGCAGGGCCGTTCTATTATCGACTGCAGGCATTCGACGAAACGATCGTGCACAAAGATCATCTGGTCTATAGTTTTGGTCCGGATCGTCTGGCGCGATACCAGCAGCTATTCCTTGATCCGGCGTGGTCCGTCACCGAGTTGCCTGCGTACGGAGAAGACGAAGGCGGCAACCCGTTCAGCACCTTTGCCAACATACCGGCCCGCAGCCGTTATCAGTTTCTCTTGGACGACGCATTGTTTTATGTGCGCAGCTTCATCCGCGGACCGGTCTGTCACGGCGAAACCGCTGTTGACGTGATTGAAGACCGGTTCTGGGTCAGTTTCCTTGATCCGGATGCCGATCTGTCCGTCACAGAACCCAGCTTTTTGGCGGACGGGGCGGCCTTTCTGGAATTGCCGGTGAGTACTGCAGATATAGGGTTCTTGGGGGACATTCAGGGAATGTCCCATGAAAACCAGATTAAGTATCTTGAGTTCCGGGATGCCCGATATCGCAACAGCGCGGCGCACAAAAACGGGTTTGGATATGACGCAATCTGGGATGGCGAGGGCACCAATCCCCAGGCGCTGATTACCGTGTTCCGGCATTTCGACAATGCCTCTGCCATGACCGGGTTCCACGGCGGCATCCCCGAAACCGCATGGGTTATCGATTATCCGGTGTTCGAACGTATCTATTACGACTTGGTCACAGGTTTTGATGTTTTCGGTCGGCTCGAACACCAGCTTTCAACCCGGTTATACATGGATGAGTTGCGGATGGAGAGTGAGGACACTTTCCTGAACTTCATGCCGCGAGGCGACAGGCAAAGGATGCATAAAACCTGGTACCAAGGAGCTCTGGCCGAGCTGCACACCTATTGGCACCGGCGTCGTGCCGATGACAGTTTTCCGACTGGCATAGATTTTGGAACGGACAAGCCAAAGCAGGAATTCCTTCTGGAACTTCTAAATCGCGGCAACGGTCTTTGGGCCCTCGAGGACACGATCAACAGATGCAAAGGTGCCGACTGTTCGAATGGCAATTCAGAAGTTGTGGACGACTTGCGGGCGCTCGCGGATCAAACCGGCGATTGGGTCAGGTATCTGTCAGATGTTTCCCTGCTTTTGGTGGACAACGAAAATGGTTCCACGTCTCTCTATTCGCTGCTCCACGACAAGGCCCATTATAATGTGGCGTTCCTGTTTGAAGAAAAAGATCGCAGGAATCCGCAAGCCGACGTGCTGACCATCCTGCCAGGGGTGATCGGAAGTTATCCAAATTTCTACTTTCGACTTCAGGAAGCCCAGCTGGCGTCCTTTGTAACCGACCTCAAATCAGTGCGGTCGCAGGCCGAATGGCTCGATTTAGTAGCCACTTATGGCCTGCGCAGGACAAGCCCGGGTTTCTGGGAAACCAGCGATCAGGTGATGACCATGTTTCTGGCAAGCGACCCCATTCAGGCAGGCGTGCTGGACCTGAACCGGTATAAGGACCCTCGATCCGATAGCAATCCTGAAAACAACTAAGTCTGCCCATTGAAACAGGGTCACCATATCATTCGCACTCTCTCAACGCGACGCAGAAAGAAAGCCTAATACCTGTGCCAAGTTATCGGGCCAAACTGAAGTAGCGGTAAGCACAGCAAACGCGGTTGCTGCGGCAGTTTTAAAAGCCAATGCGGCCTCGTTTGCTTTATTTTCTGTCATGACAATATATTGTACGCAAGAGTTCGGTTAGCCGCAGAAAATCAGCGGGAAATCTTGTCTGCAACCCGAGCGAAATCAGAGTGAAAATACGCCCGGGCAAGCGAATAGCAAGATGGCGGAGTATTGGTCTGCACCTTACTTTTCACCCGTCAGGTAACCTAAAATGCGTTTTAGGCGCTGCGCGATGTCCTCGGCGGTTATTGGCATCCCGGCTATGCTTTGCTGGATGTAATACCGATAGGCGCCGTCCAGCATCACATAGATTTCGACACCACGCACATCATCAACAGCAAATTTCTTTCCGAGCTCATCACAAATTGCGACAAACCGGGCCTCGACGTCAGCAACTCGCGGCCTGAGCTGGTCATCGAACATGGCCTGATTGCGGATGTCATACCAAAGCCTGTGCAGATGCGCATAGTTGACGATCGAATAGGCAAACAGCTCGATATACGCGCTGCGTGCCTCGCGAGGGTTGAGTTCTGCATTCAGAATCTCGTTCAGCTGTGACGTGAACTTGTCGACCGACAGATCTACGCAATACAACAGCAACCCCTCTTTTTCGGGAAAATAATACTGTATTTTGCCCAGCGATACGCCGGTCGAGGCCGCAATGTCCCGCAAGGTGGTGTTGGCGTATCCAGCCCGCGCAATTGTCGCAATCGCGTTCTCGGCAAGTTCACGTCGCTTCTGTTCTCGGTTTCTGTCGCGCTGTTTGGCCCGATTCTCTGTCAAATTTTGCGTCATCCGCCTTTCCTAGCGCAAATCCCGCAAAAGTGTGAGCGGAACCCTGGTGATTGTGAGAATTGGATCAAAGCCCTGAAAATACAACGTTTGCCACGAAATAATATTCCAATTCAAACGTACAATACAAACGTATTGAAAAGATATCAGCTATGTGCAACAAATAACTGTCAGAACCGACAAACAAATAGCCAGCAGGCAAGCAACAGGGGCAGTTCCATGACCAATCCACGATACATTCTGGTCGTTGGTAGGGTTCGCGCAGAACAGTTGTTCCGCAACGCTGCGCAGACCCAAGAGGAACGCGCCAATCAAAACATCTAAGCAACGAGGAGGTGTCACCCCGGGGCCACTCGCAACGCAATAATCAGACCAAAAACCCGGCCTAAGACTGGGCTGCAAAAAAACGACAGGGACTATGAAAAAACGCGCAATCGGCTTGTTTGCCGAACCAATTGGTATTGCCTGCTGCAAAACGGCCCGCTTCAGAGGCGCGGCGTTGCATTCAGACGGAAGACCACATTCCCGCATCTCATGCAATTGCGACGGCCACACGCTGCGCGCCTCCCTACTGCACCGCAAACAGTTCCACAGGCCAGAAACGCAATCATTTGAAGACACATCATTCGATGGTTGCACGACCATGCGCAAACCACGGCGCTTTCAACAGGCCGAAGCGCCCTTGCGCCACGGTCATATCAGATCCCCTCGGCACAATTAAAGAAACAAAGCCGAGGAAAGGGAGGGAAGAATGAAGAAAATCGCAACTTTGGCATTGGGCGCAGGCTTGATTTCAGGCCCTGCATTTGCTGGCGGAATCGAGGGGTTTCCGTCGGCAAACCGGTTCCTTTTTGAGCAGGGCCGATATGTCGAGATCACCGGAGGATGGGCCGATTCAAAAACCGAAGGCACTGAATTCGGCCAACCGACCGGTGACGTCACACCCAGCATCAGCGGCCTGTCCCTGGCTTACAAACAGGACGTAGGCGACAAATGGGCAGTCGCAATCCACGGGTTCAATTCGGTCAACTATAAGCTACTATACCCAACCGGTACGGGTGCTCCGTCTGCTGGCACCAACGTCCGGTATCGCGGCACCGAAGTCGCGCTTATGGCACGGTACAAGTTCAATGAAAATTTCAGTGCCTTTGCTGGGGTGCGCTTTGAAAAGTTGAACGACTTCAGCGGTGCCTTGATCAATCCTTCACTTAGCTACTCGCTGGACTCCGAAGGGGACTTCAATCCTGGCTTCCTCGTGGGTGCTGCGTATGAGATCCCGTCGCTCGCGTTTCGCGCCGACCTGACATACTACTCGGAAATCAAACACGATCTGGACGGCGTCGAACAGTTGCAACCTCTTGCTCCAGCTGACGTGACCACGCAACTATCCACTCCTCAGACGGTCGCCCTGAACGTACAAAGTGCAATCAGCGGTCCTTGGGGCGCCTTCGGGTCGGTCCGTTGGAGGAACTGGGATGACGTCAGCGTGGAGTCTCCGGCCCTCGGCGGTCCGCTTGCGGAATTCGCGGAAAACTCGATCGATTACCAAATTGGCGTCGGATACTTGCTGAACCCGAAGTGGTATTTCTACGGCATTCTATCTCGGTCGCAACCTGAAGGCGGTTTTGTTGGCTTTGACTATGAAGGCGGCGGCAAAGGTATCACGCTTGGTGCCGTGCACTCGATTGGTCAGACCCGAATTCTGGTTGATGTCACATATGGTACGCTTGGCGATGTGAACGAACCTGACGCTGCCCTACAGATCCGGGATGTTTCCGGGACCGCTGTACGTGTGAGCCTGTCACATAACTTTTGATCAAGCACCCGACTGCGAACGCGGTCGCGATTGACACTCCACTACGCGAATGGCCGCTGGCTGTTGCCTGTTGCTTCGGCGGTCATTTGCTTCTCAAACGGGGTCGTTAGGTACCTTTATCTAACACCTTTGACAAAAAACGATCCTTGTGATCTGCTTTGAGTGATCGATCACTCACCGTCTTGCTGCAAGAAGATCCGGAGGAAAAATGAATACCAATACTGAAAGCCCGCCGGTCGGCATGCAGCTGTTTTATGGGGTGGGCGGCATAGCCAACGGCATCTTGTCGAACGGGCTGAGCTTTTTCCTGCTTATCTACTACAATCTGGTCATCGGCCTTCCGGCCGAGACGGTGGGTTTTGCGCTTTTCATTGCTCTGATGTTCGACGCTGTATCCGATCCTGTTGTCGGTTACCTGTCGGATAACACGCGTTCTCGTGCCGGCAAGCGTCACCCGTTCATCTACGCGGCGATCATTCCTGTCGCACTCCTGTTCTGGTTTATTTGGAACCCACCTGCAGCACTGAGCTCAGAGACCCAGCTGTTCTGGTTCCTGCTGATCACAACGATCCTTCTGCGGACGGCGATGACGTTGTTTGACGTACCACACAACGCGATGGTGCCAGAGTTGACCAAGGACTATGGTGGACGAACCATGTTGTCTGGCCTCAAGGTCTCGGTCACCTGGATTGCCGGTCAGATCATGGTCATCGCGATGTATGTGATCTGGTTGGTTCCGACCGACACGATGCCTTACGGCATCCTCAACCAAGCCGGCTATCAGGAAGCAGGCCTTGTCGGTGCAATCCTCATAGCGCTGGCTATCACTATCACCGCATTGGGCACGCGCAAATGGCAGAACAGAATGCTGGATATTTCGCATGCGGCAACCTACAGCATCTCTGGATTTTTCAGACAGTTTTTCGCAGCGTTCAAGCTGCCTGCACTACTTGCCATCTTTGTCAGCTCGGCCGTTTTCGCGGTGGGCGCCGGGATCGGAGCAGCTTTGTGGACCTACCTGACCTCGTTCTTTTGGGAGCTAAACAATGACCAAATAGCTCTGATCCTGATGGCCAACCTGATCGGCGCTTTGATAGCGGGCGTAACCCTGAAACCTATCGCACGATCCGGCGACAAAAAATCGAGCGCCATATACTTGTCGATCCTCTCGGCAATTGTCGGTGTCGCCCCTTACGTGCTGCGTGAAATCGGGTTCTTCCCTGCAAATGGCACCGAACTTCTGATCTGGTTGCTGTTTGTTCACGGCATTCTGCAAATCATCCTGATTGTCTGGACCACATCTCTGCTGACGTCGATGACCGCGGACGTCGTTGAATTGGGTATCAGCCAGAACGGTTTCCAGAACGAAGGGATCATCACATCGGTCATCACATTCGTGCTTAAGGCGGGCACGGCTGGCGGGTTAGCGATCTCCGGAATGTTTCTGGCATATGTAGGCTTTCCGGAAGCGCCAGACCAATCGAACCTGACCCCCGAGGTCACCCGTGCACTGGGATGGAACTATGCCTGCCTTAGCCTCTTCATTTACATGGCCTCGATTGTTGCCCTGATGTTCTACCGGTTGGACAAGGCGCAGTTCGACCAGCTTCAGGCAATCCATGACTAAACAGCTGGCAGGTCGCCCACGTGGACGGAGCTTCAACTGATCTGCAATGGGCGTAAGCCAGAAAATTACACTGCCTCTTCAAAGCCACGCAGTTTTTTGAGGCATAGGTATCCCTTCGTCGTGCCCACTTTGATGCGGGCACAAACCCCGAAAATAGATAGAGAAGTTCAATGCAATACCTCAAATCCCACCCTTTTTCCTGGATCATCTTCTTATGCTTGCTGTTGGCAACATGGTTTCAGATCTACGCAATCTGGGGGCTGCTGTTCATGTGGTGGGCCGCCTCATCCTTCATGACAGGCCAGGCCTTTTTGATTGAGACAATCGACAGCCAGGAAAACCCGCCCCTTTTCTACGCCATCACGATCATGTGGTTCGCCTTCGGGCTGCTTTACGTCGTGCAGGATCTCGCATGGCGTCTGTTTGGAATTTACATCGGTTAACTGTTCAGGAGAAACTCAATGACCAAAACTGCATTCATCGCTGGCCTTATGGCTCTTGCAGCATCTCAGGCGGCGGCCGGGGATATACAGATCGATATCTCTGGTGTCGATGCTGGACGCGGAGGCGTCATTCACATCCTGGCCTTTGACGATAAGACCGCGTTCGACCAAAGCCAGATGGCGAAAATCGTAGGCTACGCGAAGATCCCCGCCTCAGGTAGCACAGTTTCCGGCACGCTCGAGAACCAGAAACCCGGACAGCTTGCGATCATGATACACCACGACCAGAACGACAACGGCCAGTTCGAGATGAAAGGGCCGATCCCGCAAGAAGGTTGGGCATATTCCAAGGGCGCAGGCGTCAGATCGTTGCCGGCGTTCGAAGACGCGGCGATTGAATACGATGGCAATACCTCATCGCTTGGTTTGAAAATGAATTACGCAAACTAAAGCTACCTTACAAATTTGACCCCAACTGCCCCGGGAACGGGGCATTTTTTTGCGGATATCGAATTCTTCGGGTTGAAACGGCGGGGCTAAGTTTTATTTTGTCTCACATGACAATTTATGCCAATCCCAGCTACTGTCGTCAGATCTAAAGGACCGCCATCCACCATGAAGTCATCCTTGGAAGACACCAGTCGATTCTTGATGCAGGCCACGCTTGGGGCCGATCAGAGGTTACTGCATCAGGTTAGCAAGACCGGCCCGGAACGCTGGTTGGATGATCAGCTGAACGCCTCGATCGGTAACAAAGGGCCGTTCGAAAAGTCCACTCGCAAGATTTGGAAGAGCTTCCGAAAGCGCCTAAAACGCGCGCATGGCGAATGGGCGATCAACGGCGACGGCAACAACCCCGCCCTGCCCTATAAATGGTATTTCCACATGGCCTGGTGGAACCACACCCTGACGCAACGCGACGATCTGCTGCGCCAGCGTGTTGCGCAGGCACTGTCCGAGATCCTAGTCATCTCGGACGCGTCATCGTTGGAGCTGGATGCCATCGGGATGGCGAATTACTATGACCTGCTCTATAAGCACGCGTTCGGCAGTTATTCAGACCTTCTGTACGATGTGTCGGTGCACCCGATGATGGGTATCTACCTGTCGCATATGACCAATCAAAAGGCGAACGAGGCCAAGAACACCCATCCGGATGAAAACTATGCGCGTGAGATCATGCAGCTGTTTTCGATTGGCTTGTTCGAGCTGAACCCCGATGGCACGGAAAAACTGGATGCCAGTGGGGATCCGATCCCGACCTATGACAATCGCGACATCAAGGAACTGGCTCGGGTCTTCACCGGCTTGCTGCCCGCAGCCTATGAATACGAGTGGAACACGTCGTTCTGGGAAGACAGCTATAATGGTTATCCAGTTCAGTTCGATGATGGGGTCGAAAAGGCCTATAAGACAGTGCCCTTCATTGACGCGACCAAACCGATGATCGTGGAAGAAGCCTTTCACGACCGCGGCGCAAAATCCCTGCTGAACGGTCGTCTGACCTTGCCCGGCGATCAGTCCGGCCCGAAAGAAATTCGTTCGACCATCGACCAACTGGTTGCCCACCCTACGACCGCGCCGTTCATCGCAACCCATCTGATCAACCGGCTGGTCACATCCAATCCCTCGCCCGCCTATGTCGAAGCGGTGTCGCAGGCATTTGGCTCAAACGGAGATCTGAAAAGCGCGGTTCGCACAATCCTGACCTACCCATTGACCAATGAGGTTGCCGCCAAACGTCTTCCTTCGGCATACAAATCCCCGACAAAATTAGTACAGTCCCAAAAGCTGAAATCGCCCCTGCATCGAGTCACGCAGGTTCTGATTGCGTTTGGAGCGCATAACCAGACCGGCAAGCTGTGGCTGCTGGGTGATGACATTCAAGAGGCGCTGCAGATGCATCCACTGTCCGCGCCCACGGTGTTCAACTTCTACAAACCCGATTTCACCCCGCATGGCGCATTGCAGAAAATGGGCTTTCGCGCGCCCGAGTTCGAGCTGCACACGGCCGCGACCTCGGTCGCTTATGTCAACAACATCTACTATTGGTTCTTTGGTGGCTACTTGCCGCTGGTTTCGACGCAAATCGGCGCGGGTCCCGAGCAGATGATGGTGATGGAGTTTGACCCTGATACACTATGGGCCAATTCCAAGAACGCGCTGCGTTTCGAATTGAGCGAAGAGATCAAAATCGCAAAGAACCGAGGCCGTCATGATGAGCTGATAGATCGGATTTCGGTCCTATTGACCGGTCGGACTGATGCCGAAGTGCGCAAACGGATCAAACAGGCTTATGTGCAATATGCGGACAATCCCGAATGGGTGGTGCAGACCATCGCCTTCATGATTGCCGTTTCCCCAGAATTCACCGTGCAGGAGGCCTGAGCCCATGCTGACCAAATCCTTTACGCGCCGGCAGTTTTTGGCCTCGACTGGTGCTGCCGCAACTGGCGCAATGATGGGTGCCGCCCTGCCCGGCTTGGCGCAAGCTGGGACGGGAATGATCAAGCCCGCCCGCAGGGCGCTTGTTTTTGTTATGCTGGATGGCGGAAATGACAGCTTCAACATGCTGGTACCAAATGACAAAATCGCGCACGGCCAATACTCGGAAACGCGGGCAAATCTTGCCCTTTCGCGAGGTGAGTTGCTGGACTTGGACACGCCCAAGGATCAGTTGGGCCGCAGCTTTGGCCTGCACCCGTCGATGCCCGAGATGGCCGAGCTGTTCGATCAAAGGCGCCTCTCTTTTGTTGCCAATGTTGGGCCTTTGGTCGAACAGGTCCGGAAAGAGCAGTTCTATGACGGCTCGGCCGCACTCCCCCTGGGACTGCTGAGCCACGCGGACCAGTTCAAACACTGGCAAACCTCGCGCCCGGATCTGCGTGTGAACGACGGATGGTTCGGGTTCTTTGCTGATGACCTGCAGCCCTCAAAGTCGGCGCACGAGATCGGAATGAACATCTCATTGGCCGGAAACAACATTGCGCAAAACGGCAAGATAGACTTGCCATATGCAATCACGGACAAGGGCAGCGTCGGTCTATACGTGAAAGAAGAGAAGAGCCCACTCAACGACCTGCTTTTGGACAGTTTCAACCGAATGATGAACGCCGATCAAAACGGCGATCCCTTCCGCGCGACATATCTGAACCTGACCCGCGACGCGCAGTCCAAACACGAGACGTTCAAATCAGCGACCCGCGGGATCAAGATACCCCGGTCCTTCCCGTCTTCGGACCTTGCACAGCAATTGCGCATGGTCGCCAAAACGATTGCCGCCTCGGACCGGCTAGGCCACGAGCAGCAAACATTTTTTGTGCGCTATATTGGCTGGGACCATCATGATGAACTGTTGGCGAACCATGCCCGTATGCTGCGCGTATTGTCCGAAGCGTTGGGAGCGTTTCAGGCAACGCTTGACGATATGGGCTTGGCGGATCGTGTTGTGACGTTCACGGGATCAGATTTCGGCCGGACGCTGACGTCGAATGGCAACGGTACGGATCATGGTTGGGGCGGCAATACCCTGGTTATGGGCAATGCTGTCAAAGGCGGGCAGATTCTGGGGGACTACCCCGAGCTTGGCCTGGCCAGCGACAACGCGCTTGATGTGGGCGACGGCGTTTTGATTCCAACGACCTCGACCGATCAACTTTATGCTGACCTGTCTCTTTGGTTTGGTGTGCAACCATCGGCATTGAACACTCTGTTCCCAAATCTCAACAGATTTGCGGATGTGGCGGGCGGAGAAAGGCTTGGGCTTTTCACCTAGGCCCACCGCCCTCAAACACTTCGCCCCACCGGGACGCTTGAACAATGCTTGCGTTAGATTATCGTCTGGAACGATGGGCACTAATGTAGAAAGCGCTGAAGAGTGGTAGACACTCTAATCTTAAATTGACTGTCAGTCTTGACAGTCAATTTCAACTAAGATATCTCTAAAATTCCGTTTCTGTGTAAGGGTAATCGCATGGGTCGCCCCTCGGTACAAGATCAACGTAAAAAAGAAGTCCTCGATGCCTTTATGTCGTGCGTCGTTCGCTACGGCGTCGAAGGCGCCACACTTGAACATATCGCGGCACAAGCCGGGCTGAAGCGCCCACTGATCCGCCATCACCTTGGCAACCGCAAAGCCATGGTCCTGGCGCTAGGTGAGCATGTCGTCGAAACGTTTAGCAAACAGACCGAAACATTGCGCGTTGCGCTGGACGAACATCCCGATGTGCGCAATCTGATCGAGGCTCTGTTCAACTCTGACGGTGAGATGGATCCCCGGATCAACATTTGTTACCAGGCCCTCGTCAACTCGATTGAGATCTACCCAGAGCTTCGCAAACCGTTGTTGGAATCAATGGAGGCTTTTTACAAGGTCGCGATAGACATCGTTCTTGCCTCACACCCAAAAGCCGACAAACAAGCCTGTGAGATCGTCGCGCACGGAATCATAAACCTTTTTATCACCACGGATGCTTTCATTCCGCTTAAACCTCCGAAAACATGGGGTTATTCGTCCTATTTCGCTGCGCTGAAATTGGCTGAAACATTGGAAGAAAAAACCTGACAGCGACTGCCTGGCCAACGGCCGGGTTAATCGTAACTAACCGCAAGCTTGTCTGTCGTGGCAACCGCCTGGCAGGACAGCACGGCACCTTTCGAGATCTCATTATCATCCAAAGCGGTTCGTGCCCGCATATGAACCGAACCCTTTTTCACCTTACACCGGCACGCCCCACAGACCCCAGACTGGCAGGAATATGGCGGCTCCAACCCCGCCTGTTGAGCAGCTTGTAAGATCGTCTGACCAGATGCCATCTGAACCGATTGTCGCTGACCGTTCAGCGTTATGTCCACAACAGCATCAACGCCCTTGATACTGTCATCGGTCTCTTGCGCGCCGCCGTAGCTTTCCATGTGAATCCGATTGGCGGGCACATCCAAAGACATAAGCGCGTCTTTGACCGCTTTGTTCATCCCGCCGGGACCACAGATGTAGTACTGGGCATTCTGGGCATAAGGCGGATTTTCCGTGATCAGCGCCTCGATCGCATCCTTGTCGATGACACCCCTACGCCAATAGGCGAAACTGGACCACATTGAGGGTTTGGACAGAAGGTGATGCACCGTCAGGCGTTCCGGAAACGTCTGCTGGTATTCGGCAAACTCGTCTTTGAACAGGATACTGTCCGCGTTCGCATTGCCATAGGCCAGATGTGCAACCGACCACGGTTCGGCCAATAGCACAGACTTAAGCATGGAATACAATGGGGTGATACCGCTGCCCGCCCCAAAGAAGTAGTGTGTGCGCCGTTCCTCCGGGTCTGTATCCAGACAAAAACGGCCGAATGGCGGCATGACGTCGATCACATCACCCTTTTGAACCGTATCGTTGATATGGTTGCTGACGAGCCCCTTTTTCACCCGTTTGACGGTGATACGCAGCGGATCGCCTGGAACGGGCGAAGACGAGATCGAATAGCTTCTGCGCACCTCTTCACCCTTGATCCAAAATCGAAGGGTCAGGTGCTGACCGGCACGCCAGGCAAAGTCTTTGGCCAGATGTAGCGGCACGTCAAACATGACGGATTTGGCCTGCCCGCCGATCTCACTACGCGTTTCAAGCACCTCAAGCGGGTGAAAATCTCTGGTCATTTGAGCCTCCGAAATTCGTGCCGTGCGAAAGGGCAGGATGTGTGATGATACCCGATATGGGACGGGTGTTTGAATTGAACGGTTTAGGCATTGGCACCCTGTTTCGATGCCGGTGCGTTGATCCGCTCGGTGATCTCGGACAAGCGCGCGAGGCTTTGCAGGACCATCGGTAAAATCACGACCGATTGCACAAACTCGAACGAATAGGTGACAACCGAGAAGATCTGCCCTGCCGTCGCCCCGCTTTGCGTCGCCGCAAACCACAGGTTGAAGGCCAGCATGCTGAGCAAGACAGCAAAAATCGCAGCATAGACAAGTGCCTCGGAATCCGACAACCGAACCTCATGCGTGCGCAATCGGAACAAGTGCTGGCCGATCTTTTTCAGATCCATGCTTTGCAACGCAGTCACCTGTCTTTCTGACTGGTGGTTCAACAGCCCATTCAGGCGGAAGAAGCGACGCGAAAACAGGGTAAAGATGATCAGGATAATCACAGCAGCGGCCCCTGCGGCGGTGGCAAGTGCCCCGTGAAAGGACATCAGAATACCAACCGAGACCAGAACCTGCACGACTGCACCCATCGATTCAGGGGCCTCATTCTCCAGAAAATCAACCAACTCGCGGGCCATCAGTACCCGCGCATTTAGCACCGAGACCTCGCGCCCCGCATCCCGTTTGGCCTGCGCCTTACCCAATTCGACGCGGATCGTGCCATAGGCCCGCGTGTCGTAAACACGCCGCAACGTCGACACAACCAGCAGCGCTGCCATCGCAACACCGAAATGGATGAACGACGTGTAGTCCCCATTCGACAGGCCGTCGATCGAATAGCCGATCAACAGGGGAAGGAAGATAAACAACCCCGTTTCAACCAGGGTCAGACCCCAGGTCGTTACGATTTTTGTGCGGAAGACCCGCAGCAAGGTCGCAATCGACAACCGGTCGTCGGGGTTGATCATTCTTCTTGCAACCAATCGCGAACGACCCTTTGGTGTTGAACCACGGGGCTTTCCCCAACGGCGGCTGGACCAACTTCGAAATAAGGCGAGGTCAAGGATTTCTGTTGCTGTTCACAGGCATAGATGTCCTCTTGCGTGAAATCGCCCGAGGCCATCGGATCGTTTTCATCATACGCATCATCACCTTCATATTTGCCTTTGATGCCAAAATTGTTCCAGAAGGACGCCGACCGGGTGGCCTGTTTCGAAAACTCCCAGCCCGATGCATTGGCAACACGCGTCCGGTTCAGAATCCGCGTCCTGTCCGGAGCAAGCGGGGTAATGATAAAGACGTTCCATACGTCCTCTGACGCGCCAATTCCGACCCCTGGAAACAGCATCGGCACCCATGCACCATTCTGATCTTCGGGAACGACCCGCGGCATCTGAAGCTTTTTGTTCTGATCTTTGGCGAACTCTTCGACCGGCGGCTCCCAAAAGATGTAGTGCGGCCCGTACCAACCATATTGCGCATTGGCGTGGTCATACATTTGTAGGGTGTTCGAATGAAGGTGGCTCAGATGGTAGACGTCGATGTAATTCTCGACAACGATCTTCCAATTGGCCTTGATTTCATAGGTGTTCGAGGTGTCCTCGTGTTCCACCAGCTCTTCTGGCACATGTGGTCCGACCTTATCGTCCACGTCGCCAAACCATTTCATGATCGACCCTGCGTTCGGGTCGGGATGCACAAACAACATACCTTTCCAGATATCGACCGAAGCAGGTTTCAGGCCAAGGCAGGATTTGTCGACGGACTTATATTCGCGATGCTCATCCGGGACTGAGATCAGGTTGCCCTCAAGATCATAGGTCCAGTCGTGATAGGGGCAGGTCAGCGCTTTTTGGGTCTTTCCCACGGCGCGGATCAATTGGGTGCCCCGATGTCTGCAGATATTGTGGAAGGCCCGCAGCCTGCGATCCCTCCCCATGACGATGAACAAGTTGTTCAATCCCGCCTGAACCGAAAGATAATGGCCTGGCTCGGGCAAATCTTCCATAAAGCCAGCAAAACGCCATGTTTTTGAGAATATCTCTCGCTGTTCACGGTCAAACCACTGCTGCGATGTATAAGCTTCTGCGGGTAACTCATGGTACATTTGTGGCATGCTGTCCCCTCCTAGGGCCGTCGTCTTCACGGTTGGCAAGCTAAACGTTTTGACCCCAGCAACAGTGTTTAACACATGCCCGATCTTACGGTGCTTTGAAACGAAATAGGCAAACAGCAATCAACTGTCAATGGTGACAATTTAAAGAATAAGATCGGCCGAAACGAGTAAGCGCATTGTTGCAATGTCTGCCGTTTCGATCGGTGTCATCTCGCACAAGACCTAACGATACAACGAGATTTAGGCACCTGCGGAGATTTGGCACTCAACAAAATATGTTTGGCACTATACAGAGCGGCACCACTTTCAAGACGGACAATTCACCGATGCCCTCACTCAAGATTTACGTCAAATTCGTTCTCTTGCTGATGTTAACCGCCTGTGCCGGCAGCTATGATCGTTCAGCACTTACACCGACGTCCGAAAATTACGAGACCTTTCTGCCGGTTGTCACAACCCCGGACAGCCGGTATTTCGAAGATGATAGCCGCGACCGTCTGGCAACTCTCAATGCGGAAATGCACAAGACGCTAGCACAGGTTCCAAGGGGGCAAGGCCTGAACATTCTTGCGCTATCGGGCGGCGGCCAGCACGGCGCTTTTGGGGCCGGCGTTCTAAATGGTTGGACCGACAAGGGCACACGCCCGTCCTTTGATGTGGTCACCGGAATCTCCACCGGCGCGCTAATTGCGCCCTTTGCATTCCTCGGCCCGGATTATGACAGCCGCCTGAAGCGGTTCTACACCGAAACCGCGACCCGGGATGTCGTGCGATTAGACGTTTCGGGTGCCGTCTTTGGGCGCGGTTTTCTGACCAAAGCAACGCCACTGAAAGCGGCAATCAAGCAAGAACTGACCGACGATCTGATCCGCGAGATCGCGGAGCAGCACAGATTGGGCCGCCAGCTTTTGATCGGCACCACCAACATCGACGCGGAACGTCCGGTGCTGTGGAACATCGGGGCGATCGCCCAAACCGACACGCCGGGCGCGCGGGATCTCATCCGGGACGTAATTCTGGCCTCGGTCTCGATACCTGTCGTGTTTCAACCCGTTACAATCAAGGTGACCAATGGCGAAGTTCAACGCGAAGAACTGCATGTGGATGGCGGTCTGACCCGCGAGATCTTTGCCTATCCATACGACTTGCAGATGCGTCAGCTATTGCGGGACGCTGGGCTGAGCAACCAAAAGAACCGCATTTGGTTAATCCACAACAAAACGCTGGAACCGAGTTTCGATCCATTGCCCGGAAATGCAACCGCAGTGGCTAACCGCGCGTTCGAGATGCTGATCCGTTCGCAAAGCCTTGGCAATATCGAAAGCATCCTGACCCTCGCGAACCGGGACGGGTTTCAAGCCAACATCACCTATATCCCCAAGGAATTTCAAAGAAAGCCGCAGGAACCCTTCGACCCCGAATTCATGACCAAACTGTTTGCGATCGGTTATTGGGCCGGACAGCATAAGGAAGGGTGGATCTATGATGCGCAGCAGTGGCAGTGACGAGGACTTAAGGCCCGGCCAATTACTGAAGCAGACAATCAACAAGATGTTTGAACAAAGCGCAAATAACTGCAAGATAACGGGGCAATTCATGAGCAGACCGCATAGATGGTAACGCCACGCCGCCTCTTCCCCTCAATTTCATCACTCCGCGCCCTTGAAGCGCTGGATCGCTTAGGCTCGGCTTCTGCGGTCGCTGATGAGCTTGCCCTGACCCAAAGTGCCGTCAGCCGGCAATTGCAAACATTGGAAGCCCAGCTAGGTGTCGATCTGATCCGTCGGGATCGCAAGCGCCTGCTGCTGACGCCAGTTGCGCAGGAATATGTTGCCGAAGTTCGGCAAGGCCTGAACCAGATCGCTCAGGCCTCGCTAAAGCTGCACATGGCTCCTATTGGTGGCACCTTGAACCTTGCGATTTTGCCGACGTTCGGAATGCGGTGGCTAGTGCCCAGATTGCCGGAATTTGCCCGCATGCACCCGGAAATAACCATCAACATGTCGACACGCCTGCGTCCGTTTAGTTTTACCTCTGAACCCTTCGACGCGGCGCTGCATTTTGGTGAACCCGATTGGCCCGGCACGGATCGGCTGTTGCTGCGCGTGGAAAGTGTATTGCCGGTTTGCGCGCCATCCTTGCTGCCCAAAGGCGCGCCGTCATCACCGCGAGATCTGCTGAAACTCCCATTGCTGCACATCCAGACTCGGCCCCATGCCTGGCAAGAATGGTTCAGCCATATGGGGACAAGCCATCCCGACGCGTTGCCCGGAACGATTTACGATCAATACACAACGATCAATCAGGCGGCGGTTCACGGTCTCGGCGTTGCGTTACTGCCAAATTATTTGATCGAACAGGACCTCGCGACAGGCAAACTGATCGCAGCCTTTCCGGACGCGGTCGAGATGATGGGCGCCTACTATCTTGTTTGGCCAAAAACCAAGTCGGACGATCCGTCGCTGCGCAGCTTTCGTCACTGGCTGTCTACGCAGGCCCAAACTGAAGAGGGTCTGCCGCGCTGACGGTGTCGAATGCGACCCGACTTGGCAATTACAAAGTTTCCGTCAGCAATGAAACCGCCCGCTTCAATTCAGTACGCCAATTTGACGGCGCATCAAGTGCGGCCAGTGAATCGAGGGACAGGAAGATCGTTGAAATGCCCTGCGCCACGGCCCTGACCCGTTCTGGTCTGGCATCGGGCGACACGCGACCAAGGAACTTCTCAAGAACCGCCACAAAACGTGCCAGGACTTCCAGCAACGGCTCGGCAAGTTCGGGATGATCCCCGACTGATGCGGATAACCCCTGCCACGCAGCAGCAAGCCGAGGGTCGATCTCTTCATCTTCGGCAAAAAGGATTTCCAAGAGCTGATCGCCTGTTTCTATCTGTGTAAGATGACAGTCCAGCTCCAATGTCAGCTCGTTGAGCGCGTCTGCGACATGCTGATTCAGCGCAGCGATCATCTGGTCACGATTGCCAAGGTAGTGCCGTAGCAATGGTCGCTTCACACCAGCCTCGGTCGCGACACGCTCTTGGGTGGCACCATCAAGCCCGTACCGGGCCACGCAGGTCATATAGGCATCAAGGATTTCTTCTGACCGTTGCGGTTTTAAGCTCGGGCGCGGCATGGCGTTTCCAATCCCTTCATCAGGCTCAGGACAAGAGCCTATGAAATCTTGATTAACCGCAATTTTTGCGGCCAATTTCTTCCAATTTTTCCACTTTAGTGAACGATCACTTTGCATTGACATATGGCGCATCTACAGTTATCTGTCAACAATGACAATAATGAAAACTTAGCAGCCATTTGTGAGAACATTCATGCAACAGCCGAACCAAATGCCAGAGGTCGCCACCCAGGAATTGCCTTCTGAAGCCTACACATCGGATGAATGGTTGGCGCAGGAAAACAAAAACCTGTTTTCGCGCAGCTGGGTGTTTGCTGGCGTCGAGTCAAAGGTTGCCAACGCGGGCGATTACATGACGGCCAAGGCAGGGCACTTTACCCTGGTCGTAATCCGCGGGAACGACGGCGAACTGCGGGCGTTCCACAACATTTGTCGCCATCGCGGAACCGAATTGCTGGACCGCGGCTGCGGAAATGCAGGCAAAACGATCGTGTGCCCCTATCACTCGTGGACTTTTGGCCTGGATGGCGCGCTGCGTGGCATCCCTGACCAGAAGGCCTGTTTCCCGGACATCAACAAAAAAGAAAACGGCCTGCACAGAGCTTCGGTCGCGGTGTTCAAGGGCATTGTCTTTGTCAATCCCGAACCCGATCAGGACCTGTCCGATTGGCTCAGCGGATTGGAAGATGTCGTCTGGCCGCACGACATCACCAGCCCTGAACTGATATCTTACGGTGAACCTGTAACCTATGAAATGCAGTGCAACTGGAAAGTGTTCTTCGAGAACGCCATCGACGGATACCATCTGGCCTATCTGCACAAGAACACCCTTGGCGGCCCAACTCAGGACAAGAACATCTGGGACCCCTATGGCGACAATCAGGTTTGGTACTCGACCGAGAATGAAACCGTGCGTTCGCGTGTTCCGAATTTCGTGTGTACGCGCATGGACAAATGGAACGCGAAGAAGATCCCGCATGCAGAGAAAGAAGGCTATGGCGGCGTCTACATGTTGTTCCCGACGACCCTGATCGTGGCAAGCCCCTGGTCTTTTTCGATATCTGTGATGGAACCTGTAAGCGCCGGTGTGACACGGTTGCATGCTTATGTCTGGGCCGCAAAATCATGGATGTCGAGCCGCGGATCCGTCAAGGATATCCCAGGCTATGACAAAGTATCCGGCATGATCAAAAGCTCGCACTGGAAAGTGCATCCGCTGGAAACGCAAGACTTCCAGACTGAAGATGTATATGTCGTCGAGAAAATGCAGCGTGCGATGATGTCGCCCAAATACACGGTCGGCAAAATGGCCTCTGGTCCTGGGGCGGAATCTCCGCTGACCTACTTTCAGAGATCGGTTCTGCGGCACATAGAGGCGTAGGTACACGCGGCAAGCGACAGAGATTTCACCGGGTCGCTTGCCCAACCGAATGGCCTGCATCATTTGAGTTGGGCCATTGAAACGAAGAGGCTTGATCGCATTTCAACGATCAAGCCTCACACTGTTTTTCGAACTTTCATCCCCTGACCATGAGCATTCAGTCAGGAACGGTGCTTAAGCCGCACCGCTTTGATCGTCGCGGCTGCAAATCTCGATGATTTCGCGCTTTTGAATTTTGCCGGTCGGTCCTTTGGGCAATGCGTCCCAAATCTCGATATCTTTCGGGACTTTGAAGTTGGCAATCTTACCCCGGCAGTACTCACGCAGTTCTGCGCCACTAACAGCCGTATCAGAGTTCAGGGTGACAACGGCATGAATCCGATCCCCCCATTTCGGATCCGGCAGGCCGAACACACTGACTTCGTCGACTGCATCATGTTCAGCCAGACAGTTTTCGACCTCGACCGGGAACACGTTATAGCCGCCGGACTTGATGCGGAACTTTGCCCGGTCCTTGAGATGGACGTAGCCCTCTGCATCGATAACAGCGATATCCCCGGTATGCAGCCAACCATCGCGGACGGTTTCCGAATACTCCACCGCCTGATTCCAATAGCCCGGGATCACGTAAGGCGAGTGAATCAGCAGCTCACCTGCCTCTCCGCTGGGAAGGTCATTGCCCTGCTCGTCAACGACACGGACGTCCACGTAGAAAAGTGGCCGGCCCGCGCTTTCGAGACAATTGTGCCCGTCTTTCAACGCGCGCTCATGATCCGTTGCGGTCAACATCATGCCCATGCCCATCAGCTCGGTTGTGCCAAACATCTGCAAGAACTTGCACCCGAAAGCCTTGAGCGCATCGCGCACTGTCGCGGGTGGAATTGGCGCAGACCCATACCCCAGCTGCCGGATCGACGAGCAATTGTATTGCGTAATCAGGCCGGACGACAGCAGGTCGTTCAGCATCGTTGGCACCAGAACGCAGATCGTCACCTGCTCACGGTCAATAAGCTTTAGCGCCGTTTCAGCATCCCATTCGCCGACAATGGCGCATTTGGTACCGTGGAATATGTTACGCAGCAGGTGAATGATCGGAACGCCCGATGCCGGCATCGCGTGCAACCAGACATCGTCCGGGCCCGCACCTTCCGTCAGAGCGATTACACCCATCGACTCGATCATCAACGCGTGAGGATAGATCGCACCTTTCGGCAAACCGGTTGAACCGGTGGTGTAGCAGATCATCAATTGCTCATGCGGAGCATGGGTGAAAGCCCCGCGATCAGATGCCGCTGCGATCAGGGTTTCATAATCCCGCTCCAGCGTATGCTGGGCACCGACACCCACCAGCACCGGTTGGCGCTTGCTGAATGTCAACGCGTCTTGGGCGATTGCAACTTTCGTGTCCTGCACGATCAGAACATCCAAGCCCGCGTCGTCAATCAGCGCGCCGATTTCGCGCGGGGCGAGGCGATAGTTCAGACCCACTCGAATCGCACCGGCCTTGGCGCAAGCGCCTATGGTTTCCGCAACCTCTATGCAGTCAGGCAGGATCACCCCGACCCGATCACCTTTGCGGACATCCAGCGACCGCAACGCATGCGCCAGCGCATCCGTTCGCTGGCCCAACTCGCGCCAACTGCGACGGCGATCCAGTTCCACATAAGCATCCTGATCCCCAAAGCGGTCTGCGTTTCGGTCGATCAGTTGTCCAAGCGTCGGCATTGGTGTCTCCTCCCGGGCATCATCACGGCAATTCTTAAGTTACGTGATTGTCGTTTTTTTGGTGGTGTGGGGCGTGCGAAGTCAGTTGAAAATTCACTTTGACCCTACATCAGCCTTCCAGCGGTGTGAGTTTGTGAAATCCCTTGCGCCCATAAATAAGCGCCGACTTTTCCGGGTTCAGGTGAACTTCTTTCACCATACCGAAGAACACCGCATGTGTCTTCGTATTTGCCCAGTTGTCGACCACGCATTCAAAGGACACGACGGACTCTTTCAAAACAGGCAGACCCAGATCTCCTTTGATCCATGTCCCGGCTGCCTGGAACTGTTGTTCCTTGTCCATTTTCGACGAAAAGGCACCGACAACCTCGGTCATGTCATCAGGTATGAGGTTTACGGCAAACTTTCGGCTGTCCATCACGACGCCATATGTTCGCGCTGTTCGGTTGATGCAAACCAACAAAGCTGGCGGATCGGCCGTTAGCGAACATACCGCCGTCGCCGCCATTCCAGCGCGCGAATCTTCGAATTCTGAAGTGATGATGGTCGTTGAGGCCGCCAGCAACTGCATGCCGGTCTTGAACCTGTCTTCTGTGGTCAGGGTCATACTGCGCTCTTGCTAATTAGTGAACGATCACTTACCTTCCACATCGCCGGATAAATGTCAACGCAGACTTCGCAGCCCGGCGGCAAAGAAACGAAACCCGACCCTTGTGACCAAGGGGACAGAACGGGCACACAGACCAACAGGAAGGCGGTTGCGCACCGCAAAACCAACCGCAGGAGACGCGTATTGAACCAGCATAGCCCCAACCCCGCCGAGAGCCTCGCGACGCTTTTGGAGACACAAAAAGCCCACCAGGCCGAATATGACGCGCCAAACGCGGCTGAACGCAAGGATCGCATCACGCGGTTAATCGACCTGGTACTGGATAATCGCGATGCCATGATTGACGCGATCTCGGCCGATTTTGGCAATCGGTCACAACATGAAACGATCGCGGCCGACATCGTTGGCACGGTAAAACAGTTAAAATTCGCGCGGGACAACCTTGATCGCTGGATGCGCCCTGAGAAGGCAAAAGTCGAGTTCCCCCTTGGATTGCTGGGCGCGCGCGGTCGCATCCATTATCAACCCCTGGGTGTCATTGGAATTGTCAGCCCCTGGAACTTTCCGATCTATCTGGCCATCGGCCCAATGGCCGAAGCCTTTGCGGCAGGCAACTCGGTTATGCTGAAGCCGTCAGAGTTCACACCCCGCACATCCGACCTTTTGAAGTCGCTGATAGAAGCAGACTTCGCCCCGCACGAAGCCGTGGTTGTGACCGGTGGCGTCGACGTCGCACAGGCGTTCACTGCCCTTCCCTTTGACCACCTGCTGTTTACCGGCGCCAGCACCATTGGTCCGCACGTCCTTCGTGCAGCAGCTGAACATATGGTGCCGACAACACTGGAACTTGGTGGCAAGAACCCGGCCATCATCGCCCCCAGCGCAGACATGAACCTTGCGGTCGCCCGGATTGCGGCGGGCAAAGGGTTCAATGCGGGTCAGGTTTGCCTGGCACCGGACTATGTCTTGGTTCCACGCGCAAAGATGGAAGAATTCGCCACCCAGCTTGCAGCAAAACTTGCCGAGGCCTTCCCGACTCTGTCCGGCAACCCGGATGTCACCCATATTGTGACCGACCGCCAATTCGATCGGCTCAAGGGCCTTGTGGAGCAAGCACGCTCGGCAGGGGCGAGGGTCGTTCAGGTCAATCCCGCCAATGAAGATCTCTCAGCCACAAATGAGAAAATTCTGCCTCCGACACTGATCGTCGACGCCGATCCGGCGCTGGACGTCATGCAGGATGAAATCTTTGGGCCGATCCTGCCAATCCTGCCTTACGACTCGCTGGATCAGGCCATTAGCTTTGCCAACACCCGTCCGCGCCCTCTGGCGGCTTACGTATTTGCCAAGGACGCGGCCGAGCAGGAGCAGGTGATGGAAAGTACCATTTCCGGCGGAGCGTGCATCAACGAGACCATCATGCATTCGACGCAGAACACCCTGCCCTTTGGCGGTGTCGGAAACAGTGGCATGGGCGCTTATCACGGCCTGCATGGTTTCAAACGGTTCAGCCACGCAAAGGCTATCTTCAAGCAGATCAACATGGATGGTGTCTTCAAGGCTCTTCGCCCGCCCTATGGCGAGAAATTCTTTAAGACAATGGCACCGTTCCTGAAAAAATAATCTGGTGCACCAAAAAAGAAGGGAACTCCGCATTTACGAAGTTCCCTTCAATCTTTTTGCGGTATTGCTGACAGCGCAGCTTACTATGGGCAAGGTGCCTGTGGCACTGCCTCAGACCTCCAGCCATTCCTTCCGGATTTCGTCATTTTCGCGCAATGCCTGCGGGGTGCCTTCGTAAACCATGTGCCCGTGACCCATGACGTAAACCCGGTTGGTCACACGCAAAGCGATGGTCAGCTTTTGCTCGACCAACAGGATCGAGACGCCACGCTCAGCAATCTGCAGCAGCAGATCCCCCACTTGCTCAACAATCTTCGGGGCCAGACCTTCGGTCGGCTCATCGATCATAATGAAATCGGGGTTGCCCATCAAAGCGCGACAGATGGTCAGCATCTGCTTTTCGCCGCCCGACATGACTGAGGCATCCACATCCGCACGATTTCGCAGGTTGGGAAACATCTCGAACATGTCCTCGATACACCAGCGGCCATCGCCGTCCTTTTGGCCCGGCTTCAGCCCCAGTATCAGGTTTTGGCGCGTTGTGAGACCGGGAAAGATATCCCGGTTTTCGGGTACGTAGCCAATCCCCGCCTTGGCAATTTCAAAGCTCTTGCGGCCAGCGATCTCCTGGCCGCGGAACTTGATCGACCCATGAGGCGCGACCTCGCCCATGATCGCCTTGCAGGTGGTTGATCGCCCAACCCCGTTGCGTCCTAGCAGCGAGACGATTTCGCCCTCGCCCACTTCAAGGTTCACCCCCTGAAGAATGTGACTTTTTCCGTAATATGCGTGCAAGTCGGTGACCTGAAGCATTACACCGCCTCCTCTTCCAAACTTGCGCCCAGATAGGCTTCTTTCACTTTCGCCGATGCGCGCACTACGTCCGGCGTGTCGGATTCGATCACTTCGCCATATACAAGGACCGAGATCTTGTCCGCCAAATCGAAAATCACGCCCATGTCGTGTTCAACAATCAATAGCGTCTTATCCTCGGTCACGTTGCGGATCAGGTCGACGATCAGGTCGGTTTCCGAATGGCTCATCCCGGCGCAGGGTTCGTCCAGCAGTATGATATCCGCCCCGCCTGCGATCGTGATCCCGATCTCAAGCGCGCGCTGTTCGGCATATGCCAGCGTGCCAGCCAGTTCATTCCGGCGCGAACTCAGATTGATCTGCGCCAGAATACCCTCAGCCTTTTCGGTCACGTCCTGTTGGCGGCCAATCATGTGCCAAAAAGAATAGCGATACCCCATTGTCCACAACAACCCACACCGAATGTTTTCAAACACGGTCATGTTGGGAAATATGTTGGTGATCTGGAAAGATCGGCTGAGGCCACGGCGGTTGATCTCGAAGGGCTTCAATCCGGTGACATCTTCGCCGTGCAGAAACACCCCACCCGAGGTCGGCGCGAACCGCCCGGTGATCAGGTTGAACAGGGTCGATTTCCCGGCCCCGTTTGGCCCAATAACCGCGTGGCGTTCACCCCTGGCGATCTGCAGGTTCACACCCTGAATGATCTTGGCCAGACCAAAGCTTTTTTCGAGGTTTTTCAGCTCAATAGCAGGAGCGCTCATGCCCGATCCTCCGCATGGTTGGCATTGTCCCAGGCTTCACGGATTTCTGGCAAAACGCGGGACACAAGGAATAGCGAGATCGCGGCGATGATTACTGCGAACGCTACGGCCTGATAGCCACCACTGTCAAAGGCAATGCCATAGAGGTGCATCTCGTGATCGCCACCGTATCCGTGGCGCTTGTGGAAAAGGATTTCCAAAATGGCGGCCAGGGACAAGACACTCGTGATCGCAGGGATTGCCACCTTGAGATACGGCTTGATCAGCAAATTCAGTTTACCCAGGGCAAGTGGGCGTCGATGCATCGCGATCAACCCGGCAAATCCCGACGGGAAGAACATCACACAGGCCACGAATAATATGCCCAGATACAGCGCCCACAATTCGGTATGCAGGCCAAGAACCGTTTGAAGCAGGGTGAACACGACCGCCCCGATGATCGGCCCGACAAAGAAGCCTGCACCACCAATGAAGGTGATCAGCAGGATTGAGCCTGACGTTGCAAGGTTCAGGTTTTCCTCGGTCAAAATCTCAAAGTTGATCGCGAACAACGACCCGGCAACACCGGCAAAAAAACCCGAAGCACAGAAGGAAATCCAGCGAACGTTGCGCTGAGAATACCCCAAAAACTCGGCGCGTTCTTCGTTGTCGCGCACTGCGTTGGCGATCCGCCCGATCGGCGTGCGCGAGAACAGATACATCAGCAGCGCTGCCACCAAAAGCCACACGACCGTAAGGTAATAAACCTCTTGCTGTGTAAGGAATTCATAACCGAACACTGGCGGACCCATGGTCCGGTCGCCCGAGATGCCTTCTTCGCCGCCAAAGAACACGACGATGATGACGGAACAGGCGGCGATCAGCTCTCCGACACCAAGCGAGATCATGGCGAATACAGTGCCTGCCCGGCGGGTCGAAAAACTACCGATCAGGAAGGCGAAGACCATGCCGAACAAACCCCCGACAATCGGCAGAAACGGCAATGGCAACCACAGCCCGTCCTCGACCATGTTCATCACGTGCATGGCGAAGAACCCGCCAAGACCCATATAGACCGCATGACCAAAGGACAGCATGCCGCCCTGCCCCAGCAACATGTTGTAGCTCAGCGCGAAGACGATGGTGATTGCCATCTGGTTCATGATCGTCAGCGCCGAACTGGACTGGAACACAAACGGCAGGCACAACAGGAACAAAGCGGCAAAGGCCCAGGGCATCACGTTCGATAGCGATATCAGCCGCGTAGTGCCCGCAGTTAAAGGCGTCTTACTAGCGATACTCATGATTCACGGTTCCCCATAAGACCTTGCGGGCGCAGAACAAGAACGATGATCATCAACAGGTACGGTAAGATCGGACCAAGCTGAGGCAGCGTCAGTGTCCACAGATCCTGCAGCGGATGATCCCAGATCATCTCCGGCTTGGTAAAGCCGATCGCGGTCAGCACCTGCTCGGCCGTGACGTCATAGGCAGTGGCAAAGGTCTGAAGCCAGCCGATAATCAGGGATGCAACCAAGGCGCCCCAAAGCGAGCCCAAACCGCCGATCACAATGGTCACGAAAACGATTGAACCAAGCTGTACCGCCATGCCAGGGAATACGCCCAGAACCGGACCAGCGATGACGCCGGCCAGCCCGGCCATCGCGGTTCCTACGCCAAACACGCACATAAAGACCAACGGTACGTTATGACCCAGGTTCTGGACGGTTTCGGGATAGCTGAGCGCGGCCTGAATGGTCATGCCTATACGGGTCTTGGTCAGAATGTATAGCAGCGTCAGGAATATCCCCATCGCAACGGCGATCATGAAAACCTTGTAGGCAGGAAAGGCATTTCCAGCGATGGCGAAAGCTGCAAAATCCAGCGCGGCAGGTTCCGAGAAGGGAAGCTGGCTCTTGCCCCAGAAGAATTGAATCGTTTCTTCAATCAGCAGCGCAAGACCAAAGGTAAAGATAAGCTCCGGCACATGCCCGTACTTGTGAACGCGTCTTAACCCGTATCGCTCGATCAGAGCTCCGATCAAACCGACAATCAATGGCGCGACAAGCAAGCCGACCCAGAACCCGGTGACGAGGCTGATCTGATAGGCGAAATAGGCACCCAGCATGTAAAAACTGGCATGAGCAAAGTTCAGAACGCCCATCATGGAAAAGATCAGTGTCAGACCGCTGCATAGCATGAACAGCAACAAACCAGTCACAAATCCATCCAACACGTTCACGAGGAACAGCGCCATTACGTGTCTCCCTGCATTTTATTGAGTGGTAGCCTGACGGCCCGCCCGGATTTCGGACGGACCACCAGAGTGGTTAGAGGGTTATGGGCGTTTCATCTCGCACGTGGTGGGCGAGTCATTGGACGCCAGTTCGACAACCGTTTCTGCAACCATACCACGGCCAGAATTGTCATAGTCGAACGCAGCCTCAGGTGTCTGCCCTTGCACGGTCACAGTCTGGATCGTCTGGTGATCGCTTTCACGCATCACAGTCTTGCCAGTGACAATACTGTCGTATTCCATACCTTCCAGCGCGTAGGCGATCGCCTTGATGTCCGTGGCGCTGCCAACTTCGTTGATCGCGGCTGCCAGCATCGGTGCGACATTCGCCATCTGAGGCTGACCGAAGTCCAGATCCGGGAAGCTTACATAGAAGGCTTCGATGAACTCCTGCGCTTCAGGAGTTGGGGCCGGATTGACCTGACCTGCTCCGACCAGCTTGACGATACCGTCGCCTTCTTCACCAAAGGCCGCGGTGATGCCCGAGGTCGCGCCATAGTAGGTGTAGATCGGCTTGTCGAAACCGGCACCCATGACCGCCTTGCCCAGGCCGACCATATCGCCACCCCAGTTACCGGTGATCACGGCATCTGCGCCCGAACCAACAATCTTGCGCGCGTAGGGCGTGAAGTCTTTGACTTTGCCGATCGGGTGCAACTCGTTCCCGACAATCTCAATATCGGGGCGCTTTTCCTGAAGGAACCGCTGAGCGGCCGCAGCAACAGCCTTACCGAACGAATAGTCCTGACCGATCACATAGACTTTTTTGATATCCGGGTTGGCTGCAATGTCATCGGTCAAAGCGTCCATTTTGATGTCGGCATTGGCGTCAAAGCGGAAATGCCAGAACTGGCACTTGTCATTGGTCAACGCAGGGTCAACGGCCGAGTGGTTGAGGAAGATAACCGGATCATCAGGGTTGCGACGATTGTGCTTGGCAACCGCTTCGGTCAGCGCGTTCGCCACACCGGATGATGCGCCCTGAGCGATGATGCGAATGCCCTGATCCATGGCAACCTGCAACTGGATGAGCGATTCCTTTGCGCTGATCTTATTGTCGAAAGGCACCATCTCGAATTCGGCATTCCCATCCAACAGCCCGCCAGGTTCGTTCACCAGCTCTTTGACGCTGTGGCGATAGATCGCCAGGCCTTGTGTGCCCGTCGTCGCAAATGGCCCGGATAGCGGATCAATGAAAGCGATTCGTACTTTTTCCTGTGCCGCAGCGGCCCCTGCAACAAGACCAGCAGCAAGTGCGGTCGCCATCATCAAATTGAACTTGTTCATTTATTCCTCCCTATTGACACCAGGCGGTAGGTTTCAGCCTGTTGTAAGATCCACACATGGGTGAGTGATCGATCACTATCTTCATGGCTGTTTGTTAGTGTGTCAACGAATTACTGATGAATTTTTTGAACTTCTAGGCGTTCGCGAAACAAATTGAGCAATGCGCTGTCATATCGCTCAATTTTATCGCGACTAATGTGAGTTTTCCTCAATTCTCTTTGAAAATAAGGGAAAAGATCAATCGACTGAATATCCGTGATCCAATCTCCCGCCGGCGCTTATGTTAAACAAAACTGACCCAAACAAATCGTTGACATTTTTTTTGTTCGCGTAATATCATTTGTGTACTAACGAGAAATTTCTCATCAGGATAGACACTTTGCGGTATCTCTCTCCCAACACGCTCGATGATGCATTTGACTTGCTGATCAGCAATGATCTGACGGTTGTCGCTGGCGGCACTGACTTTTTCCCATCCCGGCAGCGTCATGAGCTGCACACCGACATATTGGACGTCACACGCATCAATGGTCTTTCGGGCATCCAACTTGTGGATGACCGTTGGAGAATCGGAGCCGCAACAAACTGGACAGACATTGCCCGGGCCGATCTGCCCGTCGCATTTAGGGGTCTGCAAATGGCTGCGCGGGAAGTCGGTAGCCTGCAGATCCAAAACAGCGGCACGATTGCAGGGAACCTGTGCAATGCCTCGCCTGCCGCTGACGGCGTGCCGCCGCTGCTGACGCTGGAGGCCAGCGTTGAGCTTGGCTCGGCCCGAGGCTTTCGCGAGGTTCCGCTGTCAGAGTTCATCACTGGCGTGCGCAAAACAGCGCTGTTCGACGATGAGATTGTGACCGCGATCAACCTGCCCGATCCGCCCAAAGGGACTGTTGGACATTTCGAAAAACTTGGCGCGCGGCGTTACCTTGTGATCTCGATCACGATGACTTCTGTCATCATCGGCCTGGATGAAACCTGCCGGATCAACTATGCGCGCGTCGCTGTGGGGGCCGCATCAACCGTGGCGCAAAGGCTGGAACAGCTCGAAGCCGATTTGATCGGGAAATCCCCAGAAACGGTTGAAGTTTCATCAGAGCATTTGGCACCGCTCAGCCCCATTGATGACGTCCGTGGGGACGCCGCATTTCGACTGCACGCGGTGGCAGAACAATGTGTCCGGGCAATCGCAGAGGCGGGACAACACCATGGATAAACGCGCTGATGAATTCACGACCGAATTCACCTTGAACGGCCACCCTGTCAGCACGGTGCCGCGCGTGGGTGAGCGCCTATCGGAAATGCTGCGCGAGCGGCTGTCAGCACGCGACGTCAAGATCGGATGCAATGCCGGCGACTGCGGTGCTTGCACCGTTCTGGTCGATGGTGATCCGGTTTGCGCCTGTCTGGTTCCGGCGCAACAGGCTGCTGGGCGGTCCATCGAAACGGTGTCCGGGCTGACGCAGGATGACCAGATTGCCAAAAGTCTGGCAGACAGCTTTCAGAACCACGGTGCGGCGCAGTGCGGAATCTGCACACCCGGCATGATGACCGCCGCCGTCGCTTTGCTGCGCGAAACACCTGAGCCAAACAATGAGCAGGTCCAGGATGCCCTAGGCGGCGTTTTGTGCCGCTGCACCGGGTATCGCAAGATTATCGACGCGGTTGTTGCCGCTGGTGCGCCTGCTTTTCCAGAAACAACACTGGGGCACGCGGGCGACGCCATCTGGCGCGTGGATGGGCACGATAAGGTCACAGGCACAGAGCTTTTTGGCGATGATGTTGCCCCGGCAGGTACGTTGGAAATCTATGTCATCCGTTCCCCCTATCACCGTGCCGGATTTACACTTGGCGATCTGGACACTTGGGCCAATAAGACCCCTGGGATCGAAGCAGTCCTGACTGCGGCCGACATTCCCGGGCGCAACAACTTTGGCGTTATTCCCGACTTTGCCGACCAACCTGTCTTCGCGGAAACCGAGGCTCGGTTCCGTGGCGAGGCCGTCGCCGCCATCATTGGCCTGCCCGAGGTTCTGGCAACATTCGATCCAGCAGATTTTCCAGTAACGTGGGAAGAGCGCCCCGCCGTGCTGGATTCACTTGACGCAATGACGCCCCAAGCCGCGCAGCTGCACCCAGATCGCGACGGAAACGTTATGTGCGCCGGTTTCGTGAAATGCGGGACACCAGAAACCGCGTTGGCCAACGCAGATGTTGTGGTCGAAGGCCATTTCCGCTCGGGCTTTGTCGAACATGGGTATATTGAGCCTGAGGCCGGGTTCGCCGAGATCGTGAACGGGCGGGTCGAAGTCCATGCCTGCACGCAAGCTCCGGTGATGGACCTAGACGCGCTGGAGATCATTCTGGGGATGCCGCGCGATCAGATCCGTATTGCCCCGACCGGGGTCGGCGGCGGGTTCGGCTCAAAACTCGATATCTCGGTGCAGCCTTATCTGGCACTTGCCGCGCTCAAAACCGGCAAGCCGGTGCGACTGACCTATTCCCGAACCGAGTCGATGCAGTCCACCACCAAACGCCACCCTTCCGACCTGCGGGTCAAGATCGGGGCAACCAAAGACGGTCGAATCAGTGGGATGACTTTTGATGGGCTGTTCAACACAGGCGCCTATGCCAGCTGGGGTCCGACGGTGGCCAACCGGGTCCCCGTGCATGCCTCGGGTCCCTACAGAATTGCCGACTACCGCGCCGAAGCCAAAGGCATCCATACGCATTGCCCGCCGTCGGGCGCATTCCGCGGCTTTGGCGTTCCGCAATCAGCCATCGCGCAGGAATGCCTGTTCGATGAGTTGGCGGACAAGCTAGGCATCGACGCGCTTGATTTCCGCATCAACAATGCCCTGGAAAACGGTGTACCCACCGTTTGCGGACAGATTTTCGATCAAGGTGTCGGCATTCGCGCCTGCCTCGAAGCGCTGCGTCCCGCGTGGACCGAAGAAAATGCAGCAGTTCGGGCATTCAACGCACAAAACAATACCTTGAAGCGCGGTGTTGGGCTGGCGGCAGGCTGGTACGGGTGCGGCAACACTTCGTTGCCCAACCCGTCGACGATCAAATCGGGTATCCGGTCAGATGGCAGTTTGGTTTTGCACCAAGGGGCGATGGATATCGGCCAGGGGGCAAACACCGTGATCACGCAGATCTTTGCCACGGCACTTGGTGTCCCGGTTGCGCAGATCGAAATCATCGGGGCCGATACGGATGTCACGCCAGACGCGGGCAAAACTTCGGCCTCACGTCAGACCTATGTCTCTGGCAGCGCTTCACGTCTGTCGGGTGAATCGATGCGGACGCAGATTCTGTCCCGCGTGAACGCCGGGCCTGACGCCGTGATCACCCTGAGCGCAGGAACGATTGTGGTGGACGACAACGGGCAACATCACTCTATCGACCTGGCCGTGCTGGAGCCTGACGCCGAAGGTTACGTCCTGCGCGCCGAAGAAACCTATGACCCGCCCACAAAACCGTTGGACGGAAACGGTCAGGGGATACCTTATGCTCAGTTTGGTTATGCTGCGCATCTGGCGGTTGTCGAGGTGGACACAAAGCTGGGCACGGTGAAACCGATCAAATTCGTGGCCGCCCATGACGTTGGCAAGGCGATCAACCCGATGCTGGTCGAAGGTCAGGTACAGGGCGGTATCGCGCAAGGCCTCGGCATGGCGCTGATGGAAGAATACCTGCCCGGCCGCACCGAGAACCTGCATGACTATCTGGTCCCGACCATTGGTGACATCCCTCCGATCGAAACACTGATAATCGAGGAAAAGGATGCCCACGGCCCCTATGGCGCCAAAGGCTTGGGAGAGCATGTGCTGATCCCTACGGCCCCGGCCCTATTCAACGCAATCAAGCGCGCCTGCGGCGTTCGGCTGACCCAAGGTCCCGCCACACCAGCAAAAATGCGCGCAGCAATCAAGGAATTGACAGATGGCAACTGAGCGCACAATACCGGAAAAAATCCGCTGCGACGCCTGCCCGGTGATGTGCTATATCGCAGATGGCAAAATCGGGGCTTGCGACCGCTATGCCAACCATGGCGGCGATCTTGTCCGACTGGATGCGCTGACCATCATCGAAAGTGCAGAAGACACTCGTCTGGTCCCGTTCCTGAAGGGTGGTAAGGACCCCGAAGATTGGGACGGCGACATCGTGCAGGGAAAACGGCCCTTTGTGACGGCCGTCGGCGCGGGCACGACCTATCCCGACTACAAACCCGCGCCCTTCATCGTCAGCCAGAACGTGGCGGGCGTGGATATGGTCACTGTCGTGACCGAGGGGATATTCTCGTATTGCGGCGTCAAGGTGAAGATCGACACCGACCGTCATATCGGCCACGAACGCGATGTTGTCCGCGTAAATGGTGAGCCGGTCGGGCACGTCATGACCTCGGAATACGGATCCAAGATGTTGTCGCTGGGCGGTGTGGAACACCTGACAGGCGGCACCAAGAAAGAAGGCCGGATCACCTGCGATGCCCTGCTTCGGCTGTGCAATCGCGAGGCCGTCGAAATGGTGATCGGCGATGAAGGTCATGAGACCACGGTTGTTGTACAGGCCGGCAAGGCGCCTATCATCAATGGGGTCGAGGAAAAACTGATGCGGGTGGGCTGCGGCTCGGCCACAATCGGGATGTTCGCCAAGCAGTGGATTGAACATGTGGATGAGGTGGTGGTGGTCGACGACCACATTACCGGCGTTCTGTCCGAGCATCAGGCAGGCAAACTGCTGGACGTCGAACCCACGGGGATCAAAATCAATGGCCGTCGTTCTACTCCGGGTCGCTATTTTCAGGTCGCAGAGCCCGGCACCGGCTGGGGCGGTACGGATATCGAGGATCCGTTGAAAATTCTGGGCGATTTCAATCCGAAAGTCGCGCGTGAAGGTATGAGCCTGTTGATGGTATCCACCACGGGTGAGCAATATGGCTATTTTGAGCTGGATGCCGAGCTAAAACCTCAGCCCGTCGAAATTCCCCCGGCGCTGAAGGCGTCTGCTGAGCTGATTGCCGAAAACTGCGAACCTTCGGTCTGCTCGGTTCTGTTCATGGGCGGCGCAGGCGGCAGCCTGCGGGCAGGCGTCACGGAAAACCCGGTGCGGCTCACGAAATCGGTCAAGGACTCGCTTACCTTTGTATCCTGCGGCGGGGCCGAAGCTTACGTTTGGCCTGGCGGCGGCATCACCGTGATGGTGGACATTCTGGATATGCCCACAGGATCGTTCGGATATGTTCCGACCCCGGCACTGGTCGCCCCCATCGAGTTCACAATGCGTGTCAGCGACTATGGCACGCTGGGGGGGCACATGGATGAGATCAAGCCAGTTGCAGATGTCATCTCGGACGAAACCCGCAAGGTAGATCAGTTCGAAAACCAGCCCGACCCCATGTCTTCGAACAATTACCGCTGGGCGAAAGGAGCATAGGGTCAGATGCAACCCATCTCTGCCATATTGCCGTGTGGCCGCAGATTGCATCTGCAACACGGCCCGATCGACCTGATCGTCGAGGCAGATGGGGCGCGCGATATCGCATTTGAAGCTGCCCAGTTACGTTTCCAATCCTTGCTGCAAGGCTTAGTGGATGAACTGGCTTTGTTGAAAACGCCCATGACAGCTGAATGCGCCCGCCCTCAAGGACGGGTAGCGCGCCGTATGGATGAGGCTGCGCGCCCTCATTCCAACGTGTTTGTTACACGCATGGCCGCCGTTGCCGGAGCCGTTGCAGACGAAGTACTGGCGGCCATGCTACAGGCCACGCCCCTGGATCGCGCGTCGGTCAACAATGGCGGAGACATCGCCGTGCATCTGTGCTCGGGTCAGGACTATAGCGTCGCTATGAGTGGGCTTGACGGGTGCGACCTGGGCCGCATTGCAATCCGTGCAAGCGACAAAATTGGTGGCATAGCCACGTCGGGTCGCGGCGGACGTAGTCTGAGCCTTGGCATCGCCGACAGCGTTACAGTGCTGGCCAGCAACGCAGCAATGGCCGATGTGGCAGCGACTCTGATCGCCAACGCGGTTAATCTGCCCGGGCATCCGGCCATCCGGCGCCTTCCGGCCAATCAACTGCGCGATGACAGCGATTTGGGCGACCTGCCGGTTCCGGTTTCTGTCGGCCAACTCTCTGCCCAAGATATTCAAGATGCCCTGTCACACGGCCTGAATACTGCCGAGAACATGCTTGGGCGTGGTTTGATCTCTGCCGCCCATCTGTCTCTTGGCTCTCATTCCTGCCAGACGGGCGCGTCCCGATTGGTGATCTCAACCACACAGAAGGTTCCACAATATGCCTGACGTTCAACTGCGAAAAAAGCTGTTTTCGCTTGAAGAAATCTATCACGAAGGCGGACCACTGTCCGACACGCCGCTGGTGCGGGTCGCTGCGACGGCCGTGATCGCCAACCCCTTCGCAGGGCGCTACGAACCCAAAATTCAGGGCTTTATGGAAGACCTCAAACCTTTAGGTTTGGAAATGGCGCAAACACTGATCGACATGTTGGGCGGTCCGGAAAACGTCCAAGGCTACGGCAAAGGGTCCTTGGTTGGCGAAGGCGGCGAGCTGGAACACGGCGCGCTGTGGCACGCCCCCGGTGGTTACGCGATGCGGCAGTTGCTGGGTACAGCCAACGCGATTGTGCCTTCATCGAAAAAAGTGGGCGGCGTGGGTGCGCGGCTGGATGTGCCGATCACGCATATCAACGCCTCATATGTGCGCAGCCATTTCGACAGCATGGAGGTGGGTTGCAATGACGCCCCGCGCGCAGGCGAGCTGGCTTTCTCGCTGGTCATGACAACCGGGCCGCGGGTGCATTCGCGCTCGGGTGGGCTTGAGGCCTGGGACATCAAGGGAGAGGACGGGTTAAGATGACAAAGATCCGAAAAATCGCCGTCAATATTGAAGAAACCCATATCGAGGCAGGGCGCTCGATCTCGCCCGCCACGCGCAAGGCGGTGGCCGTGGCCGTGATCGAAAACCCCTTTGCCGGGCAATATGTCGAGGATTTGACCCCGCTGATGGAAACCGGGGCTGAGTTGGGCGCCCTGCTGGGCCGCCGTTGCGTCGAGGCCCTTAACATCACGCCGGAACAGGCTGAAAGCTATGGAAAGTCGGCGATGGTCGGTGAGAACGGCGAGTTGGAACATGCCGCCGCCATCCTGCACCCCAAGCTGGGCGCACCACTGCGCAAGGAGGTCGAAAAGGGCGCCGCCTTGGTGCCTTCTTCCAAGAAGATGGGCAGCCCAGGGCAAGTACTGGACGTACCGCTCGGTCACAAGGACGCGGCCTATGTGCGCAGCCATTTTGACGGCATCGAAGTGCAGTTGAACGACGCGCCCCGCGCCAATGAGATCATGGTGGCAGTCGCGGTCACCGACAGCGGACGACCGCTCCCGCGTGTAGGCGGGCTGACGAATGAGGAGGCAGAAGGCAAAGACGGGCTGCGCTGAATGTAGCAGCTGCGCTCTTTAGGGCTGACAACACATTAAGAAGCCGGGATAACTGGCCGTGAACAATGATCATTGGGAGGAATTTGAAATGAATCTGATCAGACGCACGGTACTGGGCGCGCTTGCGGCGCTGCCCTTCGCCGGTTTGACGGCTGGGGTCAGTCTGGCCCAGGACACAATCGTTTTGGGTGAGGTGAACAGCTATACCCGTCTGCCCGCCTTTACCGAGCCCTACAAGAAAGGTTGGGAACTGGCGGTCGAACAGATCAATGCCGCAGGCGGGATCGATGGCAAGCAACTGGAAGTGATCAGCCGGGATGATACCGGTGATCCAGCCACCGCAATTCGGATCGCCGAGGAACTGGTCTCAAAAGACGGTGCAGTTCTGATCTTTGGCACCTTCCTGTCCAATATCGGTCTGGCGGTTTCCGATTTTGCCAAGCAGAAAGAAGTCCTGTTCATCGCTTCCGAGCCCCTGTCCGACGCGATTGTCTGGTCCAAAGGCAACAAATACACTTATCGCCTGCGCCCCTCGACCCACATGCAGGCCGCGATGCTGGCCGAACAGGCCGCCAAGTTGGATGCCGTGAAATGGGCGACTGTCGCGCCGAACTACGCCTATGGGCAGGATGCGGTGAAGGCCTTCAAATCCGAACTGACCAAATTACGCCCCGATGTGGAATTTGTCGAAGAACAATGGCCACCGCTGTTCAAAATCGACGCGGGTTCCACCGTACGCGCGCTTGAGGCCTCGAAACCGGATGCGATTTACAACGTGACCTTCGGCGGCGATCTGGCCAAATTTGTTCGCGAAGGTTCGCTGCGGTTCCTGTTCGAGGATCGCGACGTGGCATCATTGCTGACTGGAGAACCGGAATACCTCGACCCGCTGGGGGCTGAGGCTCCTGAGGGTTGGATCGTCACCGGATACCCCTCGACCGACATCACTACGGATGAGCACAAAGCGTTTGCTGATGCATATATCGAGAAGTTCGGCGAAGCGCCAAAAACCGGTTCGATCGTCGGCTACAACTCGATCCTCGCCATCGCTGCAGCGCTGAAAACAGCCGGCTCCACAGATACCGACGCCCTTTTGGCCGCGATGGAGGGCCTGACCGTCGACAGCAGCCCAACCGGCCCCTTTACCTTCCGCGCGGCTGACCATCAGTCCACGATGGGCGCCTATGTTGGCAAGACTGGGACAGTCGACGGCAAACCATCGATGGTCGATTGGTCGTACGCCGACGGGGCTGATTACTTGCCCAGCGAAGACGACGCAGCGGCCTTGCGTCCGGCGGAATAAGCCGGCTGTGGCGGGGCAATATCTGCCCCGCCCTACAAAAAGAACACGAACAAGGGACGGTGGCCCGATGGGGTTCTATTTTGCACAGCTACTGACTGGATTGGCGAACGCTTCTTCGCTTTTCCTGATCGCATCCGGGCTTTCGATCATCTTCGGCGTCACGCGGATCGTGAATTTTGCGCATGGCTCGTTCTATATGGTCGGCGCTTATCTCGCTTACACACTGGTCACTCTCTGGAGCGGCAGCATTCTTGGATTTTGGGTCGGCGTAATTTTGGCGGCAATAATCGTCGGGGTGATCGGCCTGATCATCGAACTCACTATCCTGCGCCGCATTTACCACGCGCCCGAGTTGTTCCAACTGGTCGCAACGTTTGGCGTCGTTTTGATCTTTCAGGATGGCACGCTGGCGATCTGGGGCGCAGAGGACCTGCTGGGTCCGCGCGCGCCGGGGTTGGATAGTGCCGTTCGCATTATGGGAGAACCAATTCCCGAATATGACCTCGCCTTGATCGCTATCGGGCCGGTCGTATTGCTGGCCATCTGGCTGCTGTTCCACAAAACCCGCTGGGGTGTTCTGGTGCGTGCCGCGACCCAAGACCGCGAGATGGTCGGGGCGCTAGGCGTCAACCAAGCCTGGTTGTTTTCGGCAGCATTCGTATTGGGGTCATTCCTGGCTGGATTGGGCGGCGCGCTGCAAATCCCGCGCGAGGCGGTATCGCTGCAGATGGATCTGTCGATCATTGGTGAGGCCTTCGTTGTGGTTGTCATCGGTGGTATGGGCAGCGTGTCCGGCGCGTTTGTGGCGGCGGTTCTGATCTCGGTCCTGAACGCATTTGCCATCCTGATCTTCCCGCAGATCTCAATCGTTTTACCCTTCATTATCATGGCGATTGTCCTGATCTTCCGCCCGCATGGTCTGTTTGGCAAACCGGGCAGCGAAAAAGGAGCACCCGAGGAGCCGGACCAACCACTTGCGCTGATGGATCAGAAATCAGCAATGGTGCTGATGGCTGCGCTGTTGGTTTTGGCCCTTAGTCCCTTGTTCACTGCAGATTTCACCTCGGTCCTGATGGTCGATGTGATGGTCGCGACGCTATTTGCCGTATCGCTTCATTTCATGATGGGCGTCGGCGGCATGGTCAGTTTCGGACATGCCGCCTATTTCGGCGTTGGTGCCTATGGTGCCGCGATGGTGGTCAAATTCCTTGGGTTCGGCATGATCTCGGCTATGTTTTTCGGCCCGGTTTGCGCGGCCATAGCAGCGCTGTTCTTCGGCTGGTTCTGTGTTCGGCTGTCGGGCGTTTACCTTGCCATGTTGACCCTGGCCGCAGCCCAGATCCTATGGGGTGTCACGTTCCAATGGCAGGAATTCACGGGCGGGGATGATGGCATCCTTGGTGTATGGCCTGCGAAATGGGCCAGCTCTGACAAGGTTTATTTTTACATCGCCTTCGTCCTTTGTATTGGCGGAATATGGGCGCTGCGTCGTGTGGCCTTCTCTCCGTTCGGCTATATCCTGCGCGGCATACGCGACAGCCAAACCCGGGCTGAATCGATCGGCATCGATACCCGGTTTCATCAATGGATGGGCTTTGTGCTGGCGGGTGGCTTTGCCGGTTTGGCCGGGGTCGTCTTTGCATTTTCAAAGGGCAGCGTCTTTCCTGACAGCCTCGGCATCGCGCTGAGCATCGACGGTCTGATCATGGTTCTTCTGGGTGGCATTCACGCGCTGGCGGGTCCGATCCTTGGGGCCGGTGCCTTTGTCCTGATCGAAGATTGGGTCACGCGGTTAGACTATTGGCGTTTCATCTTCGGGGCCATCATTCTAATCGTTGTCCTAGTGGCACCTGACGGAATTGCGGGCGGTGTCCAGCGCCTGCTGCGCGGCCTGAAAGGAGGCCGCGCATGACCAACGTTCTCGAAGTCCGCAACCTGTCTAAATCCTTTGGCGGCGTGCAGGCCGTGAAGGGTGTGAATTTCGATCTGAAGGAAGGGGAATTCCTTGCCCTGATCGGTCCCAACGGCGCGGGCAAAACCACATGTTTCAACATGCTGAATGGCTACCTGAAACCGGATGCAGGCTCGGTATCCTTGCGCGGTCAGGCCCTGATCGGCCATCCGCCGCGCAAGATTTGGCGTATGGGCGTTGGTCGAACGTTCCAGATTACGGCGACCTTCCTGTCGATGACCGTTGTGGAAAACGTCCAGATGGCGCTGATCTCGCATCACCGCCGGGTGTTCGACCTGTTTTCCCGGGCGACGCGGATGTATGTGGATGAGGCAATGGCGTTGCTGGAACTTGTTTCGATGCAGGATCAAGCCGGGCGGGCATGTTCGGAACTGGCGTATGGCGATCTGAAAAGGCTGGAACTGGCGATTGCCTTGGCGCATGAACCCGCCCTACTGCTGATGGACGAACCGACGGCGGGCATGGCACCGTCCGAACGGCTAGCCCTGATGGCGTTGACCGCGGAAATCGTGGCTAAAGGCGGCGTGAGTGTCGTGTTCACCGAACATGACATGGACGTCGTTTTTGCCCATGCCCATCGTATTCTGGTGCTGAACCGGGGTGAGTTGATCGCCGAAGGCACAGGGTCTGAAATCCGCACCAACCCATTGGTCCAAGAGGTATATCTGGGCGGTGGCTCAGTCTTTGAAGCGGAGAGCGCCCATGCTTGATGTCAAAAACCTTGGGGCCTGGTACGGCCGTGCGCAAATCCTCAACGGTGTTTCGCTGAGCGTCGGCGAAAACGAGGTGGTTGCGCTGATGGGCCGGAACGGCGCGGGCAAATCGACCACCATGAAGTCCATCATGGGATTGGTGCGTCACATCAATGGCACCATCCGCTATGCCGAACGCGAGGTTCAGGGGAATACCCCTCATGCGATCTGTCGCCTTGGCATGGGTTATGTCCCCGAAGACCGTCGGATTTTCGGGGATCTGACCATTGAAGAAAACCTCGAAGTCGGACGCCGCGAACCACGTCCAGATGCACCCGAATGGACACAGGAACACTTATTCGATCTGTTCCCAAATCTGGCTGAGCGTCGCAAGAACCTGGGCAAGCAACTTTCGGGTGGAGAACAACAGATGCTGACCATCGCCCGTACATTGATGGGCAATCCCAAGCTGGTCTTGTTGGATGAGCCATCAGAAGGGATTGCGCCGGTCATTGTTGAACAGATGGCCCGCGTGATTGCGGAACTGAAACGAGAGGGGCTGTCGGTGCTGATCAGCGAACAGAACCTACACTTTGCGCGGATCGTGTCGGACAGGGCTTATATCATCGAAAAAGGCGAAATGCGGTTTGAAGGCAGCTTTGCTGACCTCGACGAAAACCCAGAAATTTCAAACACCTATCTTGCCGTCTAATACCTTAGTCTTGTGGGAAGGACTAGGCTTTGTTTATTATAGTACAAACAATTGAATCAGGCAGGAGCCGTCATGACGGAATCCATTGAAAGCTATGCGCTTGACGAGCAGGTCGGCTACCTTTTGAGGCTGGCCAATCAGCGCCACGCGTCGATTTTCCAGTCACACACATTGGACGGCCTGACGCCCACGCAGTTTGCTGCGCTGATCCGTATTGCCGATTTGGGCAAGTGCTCTCAAAACCGGTTGGGGCGGCTGGCGGCAATGGATGTTGCGACGATCAAAGGGGTCGTTGATCGCTTGCGTCAAAAGGGATTTGCGGTTGTCGAGCCCGATCCGGACGACAAGCGACGCACACTGATTTCGCTATCCCCCGAAGGCGAGGCCATGGTCGCGCGCATGAAGGATGTTGGTCAGCAGATCACCAACGAAACGCTCAAGCCGCTGACGGCCGCCGAACAGCGCAACCTGATTCGGATTTTGCGCAAAATCTCATGATTTGAAGGGCCGTTTGGCAGACGCCTTATCCAACTGCAATTCAGACCGGGAAAACCGGATCGGAGTGCGCAGACCGGGCACGCCCTCCGGGTTAATCTGCATCTCGCGATGCTGAATCTGCGGGTCGCTTAGTGCCTCGTGCACTGAATTGATCGGGCCACCGGGCACGCCATGTTGTTCAAGGGCCGCCAACAGATCGACCTTGGTCCATTTCAGACAGGAACTCGTCAGCAATTCAGTCAACGCAGCGCGATTTTCCACACGGTCCGCATTGGACATGAATCGGGTATCGTCGATCAACCCCGACAGGCCCAGTATTTCGCACAGGCTTGCATATTGCCGGTCGTTTCCACAGGCGATGATGATGTGCCCATCCGCCACCGGAAACACTTGATAAGGCACGATATTGGGATGGGCGTTACCCAGTCGCGTTGGGCACACACCCGAGGCCAGATAATTCATCGCCTGATTGGCCAGAACGCCCGTCATGCAATCCAGCAGGCTCAGATCCACGTGTTGTCCCTGCCCCGAACGCTCTCGTTCAGCAAGTGCAGCCTGAATGCCGATTACCCCGTAGAGGCCCGTGAAGATATCTGCAAAGGCGACGCCGATCTTTTGCGGCTCTCCCTCGGGGTCGCCTGTCAGGTCCATGATCCCGCTCATACCCTGGATAAGAAAATCGTACCCCGCCCGATGGGCATAGGGCCCATCCTGACCGAACCCAGTGACGGATGCGTAAACAAGTCCGGGGTTGATCTGTTTGACGCTATCATAATCCAGGCCGAATTTCTTCAACCCGCCGACCTTGAAGTTTTCGATCAGCACATCCGCATCGCGGATCAGATCCAGCAACTTGGCCCGATCACCCGCATCCCGGAAATCCAATGCGATACTGTCCTTGCCCCGATTGGCCGCGTGGAAATAAGCGGCTGTCTTATCGCCATCGCGTTCGATAAACGGAGGGCCCCATTTTCGGGTATCATCCCCCTCGGGGCTTTCGACCTTGAGCACATCCGCCCCCAGATCGGCCAATGTCTGCCCGATCCAGGGCCCGGCCAGAATGCGGGCAAGTTCGATCACTTTCAGTCCGTGCAAGGGGGTGCTCATGGGTTGAACCTTTCAAAACTCTGCTGCGATCGGCCAACTTGTGTCCGGGATCGAATCCTGCATCTCCCCAACAGCATAAGTCCGATGTTTCGACAACCCGCTTGTCAGTCATGCCACCCTGCCGAAGCGCAGCATTTTCGTTAGCACACTAACTTTTTTCACATTTGGGTCAAGAGTCCGACTCAGGAAAATTTCATTCGTACAGAAACGTATTGACAGGCACGCACTTCTCACAATACTCATTCGTACACTAACGAATAGGCATTCCATGACTTACGTCGTCACCGAAAACTGCATCAACTGCAAATTCACCGATTGCGTGGAGGTTTGCCCAGTAGATTGTTTCTACGAAGGGGAAAATACACTGGTCATCCATCCCGACGAATGTATCGACTGCGGTGTGTGTGAACCGGAATGCCCCGCCGACGCAATCCGCCCGGACACTGAGGACGGGATGGAGACGTGGGTCGAACTAAACGGGAAATACGCAGAGGCGTGGCCCGTCATCACCGAAAAGAAAAACCCGATGCCTGACGCAGACGATTGGAACGGCAAGGACGGCAAACTGGAGCTTCTGTCCGAAGCCCCGGCAGAATAGGAGATCAAGATGTCGCTGGATTCTACGACCAAAACTGGCTTCCCCATTCCGGCGGGCGTGTTCGCCCAAACCGTGACCGAGGTGAAGCACTACACCGACCGGTTGTTCAAATTCCGCATCACCCGTCCAGCGTCCTTCCGGTTTCGGTCGGGTGAGTTTGTGATGATCGGTCTGCCGAATGCGGAAAAACCCGTGTTCCGCGCCTATTCCATTGCCTCGCCCAGTTGGGACGAAGAGATCGAGTTCTATTCGATCAAGGTTCCCGGCGGCCCACTTACCGAACACCTGCAGAAAATCCGCGAAGGCGACACGGTTTTGATGCGCAAAAAGCCCACCGGCACATTGGTCAATGACGCGCTATTGCCGGGCAAACGGCTTTGGATGTTCTCGACCGGCACCGGCATTGCGCCTTTTGCCTCGCTGATCCGCGACCCCGAAACCTATGAGAAGTTCGGCGAAGTGATCCTGACCCATACCTGCCGGGAACAGGGCGAACTGGACTATGGAAAAGAACTTGTCGCGGCGCTCAAATCCGATCCGTTGGTAGGCGAGATGGCACAGAATTTGCGGCACTATTGCACCCTCACGCGTGAGGACTATCCGTTCAAAGGTCGGATCACCGATCTTATGGCATCGGGCAAAGTGTTCGATGATTTGGACCTGCCGCCAATCTCACCTGAAACCGATCGCGGAATGATCTGCGGCTCGATGGCGATGCTGCAGGATACCAAGGCCGCGCTGGAAGGGTTCGGTCTGGAAGAGGGCGCGAACAACAAACCTGCAACTTTTGTGGTCGAACGCGCCTTTGTCGATTAACCAACCGGGGCTCTGCCCCGCCCTACACCGGGATCTGGTGAAACGCTCTCACACCAGATCCCGCGTGTCTCGGGGCTTACTGATTGTCCCGCTTTCCTGTCTTGTTCAGAAACGCCTCCATCCCGGCCCGCGCTTCGGGTGAGGATTGGGCAATCGCCGCAGCCAGGCTTTCGGTAAAGAAGCCATCACTGGCCGACATGTCATTGATGCGCGTGATCGCCTGCATCATCATGTAGTTTGACAGCGGTGCGTTCTCGGTCACGCGCCGGGCCAGCTCCATCGCTTTGTCGAACACGGTTCCGTCCGGCTCAACATAATGTGCCAGCCCCAGTTGCAACCCTTCGTCCGAGCCATAGCGGCGGCCGGTCAGCATCATCTCCATCATCCGGCTGGCCCCGATGATCCGGCCAACACGTACCGTTGCGCCGCCACCTACAAAGATCGCGCGGCGTCCTTCGGGCAGCTCATAGAATGTGTCCTGCTGCGAGACGCGGATATGTGCGGTCATGGCCAGTTCCATCCCGCCGCCCAGCACACCGCCGTTCATTGCGGCCACAACCGGAACCCGGCCGTATTCGATCTTGTCAAAAATCCGGTGCCATAGGCGACATTCATGCATCGCCCCTGCGGCGTCGCGCATCGAATGTTCCAACAGGTCTAGCCCGGCACAGAAATGCTGACCGGAACTGCGGATCACAACTGCGCCGATCTCATCGGGAAGGGTGTCAAAATAATGCTCGATCTCTAACAGCAGCCCGTGATTGATCGCATTGAACTTGGCAGGTCGGTCCAGCGTCAGGATACCAACCGGGCCGTCTGTCTCTGGGGTGATATGTGTATATTCCATTGCAAAGCCTTACTTGGGTTCCAGACGGATCGCGCCGTCCAGACGCACGCATTCACCGTTCAGCATGGTGTTTTCGATCATGTGCCCTGCCAAGCGCGCAAATTCAGCCGGCTGCCCAAGGCGCGACGGAAAGGGAACCTTGGCACCCAGACTGTCCTGAATCTCTTGCGGCAGCAAATCCATCATCGGGGTCGAGAAGATACCCGGTGCAATCGCCATGACCCGAACGCCCGAGCGCGCAAACTCCCGCGCCGCAGGCAAGGTCAGACTGGCCACCCCACCTTTCGAGGCAGAATAAGCCGCCTGCCCGATCTGCCCCTCAAAGGCCGCCGCCGACGCGGTGTTGATGATAATCCCCCGCTCGTTATCCTCAAGCGGTTCATTTTGCATGATCCGCTCAGCCGCCAGGCGCATGACATTAAAGGTGCCGATCAGGTTGATCTGAACCGTTCTGGCGAACCCGTCCAGCGCCGCCGGGCCGTTGCGCCCTACGATCCGCTCGCCATGCGTTACGCCGGCGCAATTGACGACAACACGGGGCAAACCATTGGCGGCAGTTGCCGTGTCCAGCGCCGCAGCAACCTGGGCCTCTTTGGTGACGTCGCAAGGCGCGGCAATTGCCCCCATCTGCTTTGCGGCCTCTTCCAGCTTGTCGCCGGGCAAGTCGAACAGGGCCACTTTCGCCCCGCATGATGCAAGATATTCGGCCGTCGCGAACCCCAACCCCGAAGCACCGCCAGTCACGATTGCGGATGCGTTTTCGATTCTCATTCCATGTCTCCCTGTGTGCCCCGTACGCCATGACGCAACGAAATCAGGCTTCGGTCTTGCGCGATTTCCTGATGCATCATACCCGTTAAGTCAGAACTTAGTGAACGATCAATAATACATTTGCATACTAACAAATTTTTGGATAGCCTGATTTTCAAAATATGCATCATGTCGTGTCCATGGCGACCAGATGACAGGGAGAGGAAAGATGAGCATTTCAGCCCGGCAAAGTGAAGACGGTGTTGTGCCTATCCAAAAATTCGCGCCTTCAAAGGTGTTGCGAGAAGACCTAAGCGATGGCGCCTTTGTTTTGCGCAGCCCATACCCGCTGAATGTGGATGTACAGTGCGTTTCTGAATATCTGGAACGCTGGGCGGAAGAAGCACCCGATCGCCTGTTTCTGGCCGAACGTGGGCCAGACGGTGAATGGATCAGCGTCACCTATTCCGAAGCTTTGACGCAAACCCGCTCACTGGCTGCGTTTCTTCTGAACAAGGGACTGGGTAGAGATCGCCCGCTATTGATTCTGTCAGGCAACTCGGTCCGGCACGGTCTGCTGATGCTGGCTGCTATGCATGTGGGCATTCCTGTGGTGCCGGTTTCTGTCCCTTACTCTCTGTTCGACGAGTCGCTGGCCAAGCTGCGCCATATCGTCCGGACCACAAATCCCGGCATGGCCTACGCCGATGATGCCAAGGGCTTTGCCCATGCTTTTGAGTTTCTCGCCTCGGAAGGCATCGAACAGCTGTCGGACAATGGCGCACTGACCTTTGAACACGCCCTGGAAGCCACAGCTGACGTACCGGTTGCCCAAGCGCGGGCCACGATTGACCATGACACGCTGGCCAAGATTCTGTTCACTTCCGGCTCGACCGGGTTGCCCAAGGGCGTGATCGTAACGCAGCGCATGATGTTGGCCAATCAAGAAGCCGTGGTGCGGATTTGGCCGTTTCTGGAAAGCGCCCCACCTGTCGTGGTTGATTGGCTTCCCTGGAACCATACGTTCGGCGGCAATTTCAACTTCAACATGATGCTGCGCAACGGCGGCAGCTTCTATGTCGATGATGGCAAACCCGTGCCGGGTGAAATCGAAAAGACAATTCGCAACGTGCGCGACGTATCGCCCACTCTGTTCTTCAACGTCCCGCGCGGTTTTGACATGCTTTTGCCGGTCCTGCGCGAGGACGCAGCCTTTCGCAACGCTTTTTTCAAGCGGCTTGATCTGATCTTTTTCTCTGGTGCGGGGCTACCCGACCATCTTTGGGAAGGTCTGGAACAATTGGGCGTGCAGGAACGGGGCGAGAAAATCCCGTTTGTAAGCGCCTGGGGCCTGACCGAGGCGATGATGGCCACATGTGTGCACTTCCCTATCGAAAAGGCAGGAGTCATCGGGGTGCCGGGTCCGGGATCCGAGCTGAAGTTTCTGCCCAATGGTGGCAAGTTGGAAATGCGGGTCCGCGGACCGCATGTGACAACAGGTTATCTGAACAACGCCGAAAAAACCGCCGAGGCATTTGACGAGGAAGGGTACTTCCTGACTGGCGACGCGGGCCGCCTGCAAGATCCAGATGACCCATCAAAGGGCATCGTATTCGATGGCCGCATCTCTGAGAATTTCAAACTGATGACCGGCACTTGGGTCGCCGTCGGCAACTTACGCGTTGCATTGCTGCAGGCCCTCAGCCCGATTGCCTCGGATGCCGTCATTACCGGTCATGACCGGACCGAAATTGGTGCGCTGCTGTTCCTGAACGTAGATGAATGCAAAGTCCTGACCGGACGGGGCGACACTTTGGCTGGCTATGCCGACGATCCGGCAATACGCGCCTTTCTCACTGAAAAGCTGGCTGCATACAATGCCGGGCAAACCGGCAGCGCCACACGCGTGAAGCGCGTTCGCATCGAACACGACGCCCCGTCAGTTGAAAAGAACGAGATCACCGACAAAGGCTATATCAATCAACGCCTTGCGCTAGAGCTTCGGGCTGGCGCGGTCACTGGCTTGTATGATGGAGCCGCGGATGTGATCGTATCAGGAAAGGCCGCCACATGATCGACTACACCGCCTCTGAAGCCGAGATTGCATTCGTCCTCAAGCATATCGGTCGGCCCGAGCGGCTGCCAGATTGGAGCGACGATCTGGCCGAGGCCGTAATCCCAGCCTTGGGCCGCTTCATCAACACCGAAATTGCCCCTTTGGACATGATCGGCGAGGAACACGGCGCGCGTCTGGAAAATGGCCGTGTACGGATGCCACCGGGCATGGTTGCCGCCTATAAACGCTATGCCGATGCCGGTTGGCCGGGCCTTTGTGCGCCTGAAGAATATGGCGGGCAAGAACTGCCACACATTCTGGGTGCGGTTCTGGCGGACATGCTGGCTGGCGCGTGTATTTCCTATGAGATGGTGCTGAGCCTGGCGCAGGGCTGCATTCGAACTCTGAATGCCTCGGGCAATGACGATCAAAAGGCGCGGCTGTTGCCGCCGCTGGTGTCCGGTGAATGGATGGCATCGATGTGCCTGACCGAACCGGATGCGGGGTCAGATCTGGGTCGGATCAAAACAACCGCTACGCCCGATGGTGATGACTACGTGCTCAGCGGCACCAAAATCTTCATTTCGGGCGGTGACCACGACTATACCGACAACGTCTTGCATCTGGTGCTCGCGCGCACCCCGGATGCGGCACCGGGGGTCAGGGGCCTCAGCCTGTTCGCCTGCCCTGCCGTGTTACCCGATGGGACACGTAACCGGGTTCAGACCGTGCGGATCGAAGAAAAGATGGGGATGCATGCATCACCCACCTGTCAGATGGCGTTCGACGGCGCAAAGGCCGAATTGTTGGGCCATGAAGGCCAAGGTCTGGCCGCCATGTTCACCATGATGAATGCCGAGCGCCTGGATGTGGCCCTGCAGGCCGTGGGCCAGATGGACGTGGCCTTTCAGCGTTCGCGTTTGCATGCCGCAGGTCGGCGCCAGGGAACGACATCAGAAGGCACGGCGCTGATCACCGAACACGGTGACGTTCAGCGGATGTTGCTGGATATCTACGCCTATACGCTGGGATGCCGGGCGATGGTCTATCGCACTTTTGTGGATATGGATTTGGGCGGCGATCAGGGGTTGCTGGATATCCTTACTCCGACCTGCAAGGCCTTTGCGACCGACGCAGTCAACGCGGCCTCAAGCCAAGCGGTACAAATCCACGGCGGCTATGGATTCTGCAAGGAATACCGCGTTGAACAGATCATGCGCGACAGCCGCATCATGGCGATTTACGAAGGCACCAACGGCGTTCTGGCGACCGGAGTTGCCCGCCGCGCGATCCGCGCAAATGGCGGCGCGGCGGCGCAAGCTTTTGCCGATTTGGCCTCAACGGGCCCCAGCTCGGTCGAGCTGGCCGATGCGATCGACGCCTGGAAATCCGCAACCCAAGTCATGCAAAGCTATACGGATATCGGACCGTCGGTCTCGGACTATATGCGGCTGACCGGGCTGGTATATTTTGGTCGCGCCTGGGCGGATCTCGAGGCCGCCGCGGACAATGCCCCGGAGCCCGAATTGTTGCGCGCCACTGCGGCCCATGTCCGGGCGCGCATCCTGCCGGAAGCCGGTTTGTTGCGGCACCGCATCCTTAATCCAGAACCCACGCATTCTGCGGCGATCTTTGCCGCGTGAACATCAAGGACGACACATGACTGACTTTACTCTTCCCGAAGCCAGCCCACAGGCCGACGCGGCATTCCGTGCCGGTCTGGCCGCTGGAAAATTTCTGATCCAACGCTCAAAAACCACCGGTGAATACAACTTCTACCCACGCGCCCTGTCCCCCATCACCGGAGCAGACGATCTGGAATGGGTCGAAGCCTCGGGCCGCGGCACTGTCTTTGCCTCTACCATCATCCGGCGTCCGGCAAAATACGGTGGTGACATCAACAACGTGCTGATTGATCTGGACGAAGGCCCGCGCATGTTCAGCCGCATTGTGGACGTGGACAACGAAGCGATCACCATCGGTATGAAAGTACAGGCCGTTGTCATGACCCCCGACTTCGGACCCAACGCAAAATCCGGCGAAGCCGCCGTGTTCTTCAAGCCCGCGGAATAAGGAATTCAATCATGGCACATGCACTTCGCGGCAAATCCGCAATCGTTGGCAAAGGCTATTGGGGCCTGGGCAAAACGCCCAACACCTCACCAATGGAACTGATCGCCAAAGCCACGCAAAACGCGCTGACCGATGCAGGTATGGACCTGTCCGAGATCGACGGCGTCTGTGGCGGAACATTCTACCACTTCTTCCCCACCCTCTCGATCGCCGAGTATCTGGGCGTCAAACCAGCCTGGGCGAACTCGGACATGGTGGGCGGATCGTCCTTCATGTCCTATCTGGTCGAAGCCACCATGGCGATTCAGGCGGGCTTGTGTAAGAACGTTCTGATCTGCTACGGCTCGAACGCGAAATCCGCGCGCGATCTCAACGGGTTGATCGAAACCCCGCAATGGGAACGCGCCTATGAACCAATGGTGCCGGTGCCGGGGTATGCCTTCACCGCACAACGCTATATGCACGAGTTCAACGTACCCAAAGAGCATTTCGGCCATGTCGCCATCTCGGCCCGGAAATGGGCTCAGCTGAACCCCGATGCGACAATGCAGGATGACCTGACGATGGAGGAGTATCTGAACTCGCCCATGGTTGCTGATCCACTGGCGGTTCTGGATTGCTGCCTGATGTCGGATGGCGGTGCGGCGATCATCGTGACCTCAGCCGACCGCGCAAAGGATTATCAGGAAAAACCTGCCTATTTCCTGGGTGGCGGCAATGCCATTTCCCACCGCGAGATCAGTCAGGCCGCCACGCTGACCACTACCTGTGCCACCGAAAGCTCGAAACGCGCGTTCGAGATGGCCGGCGTCACCACCAAAGACGTGGATGTGGTCGAACTTTATGACGCCTTCACCATCAATACGCTGCTGTTCCTCGAGGACATGGGCTTTGTGAAGAAAGGTGAGGCCGGGGCCTTTGTCGCCGATGGCAACATCGGACCGGGTGGCTCGCTGCCGGTAAACACCAATGGCGGCGGGTTAAGTTGCGTACACCCCGGCATGTACGGCCTGTTCTGTCTGATCGAGGCTGCGACCCAAATCCGGGGCGACGGCGGCGATCGTCAGATCGACGATGTAAATATCGCGATTGCCCACGGCAACGGCGGCACGTTCTCGAACGAATTTACGACCGTTCTGGGCAGCGAAGCTGCGCTTTAAGCGATCAAAATGGGGCGCAAATGCGCCCCCCAAAGCTTGAAATTTTGCTAATACGATAAAACGGAACCTGCCGAAGACGTACCCTCGTCAAGGGTCATCTAGCGATTGAAGCAGACAATCCAAGTTCGTTTTGTTGGTAAAGCCCTAAGCCCGACCGCCAATCTGGCGGCCGGGCTTAGGCTTCAAACCTACGTTTCCCGTGTCTTTAAAGTACAGGTACGCGCGCTGCAGGAGGGGTCGAGCGCGACCGTCCGGTACGCATCTTACCATCGATCATAACAGCCCCAACTCCGGGGATGTTACCGACGGCCATGCCTTCCAAAACGTTCTTACCGTCCGATCCTTCAGGGCGGTCCATGAACACCAAATCGGCTGGGCGGCCAGGTGCCACGATCCCTTGTGCAAGATCCCGTCTCTTCGCCACGTTTCCGGTGCCACAGCACCACGCCTGTTCGGCAGGCAATCCGCCAATACTGGCCAGCAGAGTTGCCATTCGCAGCATTCCGTTCGGCTGTACGCCGGACCCCGCTGGGGCATCTGTTCCAATCAGAAAATCGGCAAGGCGACCTTCGGCCACAGCGCCTTTCAGTGTCACAAGTACCGATTTCTCGTTACCATTGTGTACCGCTTCAAGCGCTCCTTTCGCGTGACGGCAAAGCTCTCGGATTTCATCCTGCGAAATTGAGGTTGGTCCGCCATTGATATGACTGACTACGTCCGGTTGCGCCTCTAGCACATCTGCAGCTCGAACATCGTGAGAGCCCGCAATCGAAGGGCCGCCAGTATGCATAATAGTTTCAATTCCCAATTCCCGACACCAGCCAGTGACGCGTGCCGCGTCCGGGCCTTTGGCTACTGTCCCAAGGCCGATCTCACCAATATGCCGGATACCGGCCGCCTTTATTGCCGCATAGAAATCGCGATCAAAATCAAGTTCAGGCACTGGCGCTCCCGCCAAAACCTTGGCACCGGACGGGCGGAAATTTGAATAGCAACGTTGTGCCACCATCGCCAATGCCTTAACGCCTTCGGCATCCTTGGGGCGACCGGGCAGATGGACTTCGCCCGCGGAAATAAAGCTTGTGACGCCGCCGTTAACATTCATTTCGATCCAGCCGATCTGGCTTTGGCGTGGGGTCCAATCGCCGAAAACCGGGTGGCAATGGCCATCAATCAGGCCCGGTGCGACCGCACAACCAGAGGCATCGATGATGCGATCCGCATCGCCGGCCTCGAGGCCCACAATCACTCCGTCTTCGATGAGAAGGCAATCGCTGTCCGCAATAGGCGAGTCCAGATCACCGGTCAGAAGCAAACCGATGTTGCGGATTAGTGTGCGACCCTGTTCCGGCGTGTCTTTTGGTGCGTCAGCCATCTGATCCCCCATTTGGCGTGTGATTTCTGGTTCATATTTGGATCAAAAAAAGCACGCCAAGTAACCGTTCGGCCGTCGTGCTTCCTTCAGACATTTTCATTAGTATACAAGCGATATTTAAAGGCCTGTGTCAAGGCCTTCTAGTTGGCGCTACGCCGGGAATGGCTACCCTTGAGCGGTTGATTGACCAGAGCCAACCAATCCTCGCCTGTCAGATAGAAACCTGCATTCCCCAAGCCGCAGTTTAGTACCGCGGCTTGGGGGTTGTTGGCCCCTTTTGCCCCGGTTCAGGAAAACGCTTTGATGACTTTGGCGTAGTTGTCCAGCATCTCAAGCTCTTCATCCTGCGTGAAGTATCCGACGTGATGCCAGACGACGAATTCTTCGGTCCCGTATTTCTCTTTCAATGCACCAACCTGATCAATCACCTGGTCTACGGTGCCTTTCCAGACCCGCCCCATCGGCACATGATATGGCGGGGCGTTATAGGCGAAATTGAACAGTTCCTCGAAATCGCGATAGTGCCGTTCGGCCTGCGCGTCGGTCGATCCGATTGTCAAATGCCCGCCCAAAACCAGAGTGTTTCCAACCGTCAGATCGGTATGGCCATGGTGGTGCGCTTCTTCCAGATAGATCGGCATCGTCATATCCATGAACTCATCCTTGGACACAAAAGACACCAGCTTGGCGCCTTCCTTGGCCCAGAACTTCGCTGTCTCCATCGACCACGAAAACGGCACGTAAAGCGGTGGAAAATCCCGCCCGTCGGTCCGCTTACGCGGGCGCGGAACAATACCCATTTTGCGCAACGTGCCATTATCGTCCACCGCACCTTCGCCGCCATACTTTGCGGTCGGGGGGAAGGGCCATGTGATGTTGTCGGCAGGGATGTTCCAAAACTCGCCATGATGACTGAAGGTTTCGTTGGTCCAGGCCTTTTTGACCACGGCCCAACTTTCCTCCATCAATCGACGGTTCCGGGCATCTTCCTTGGATCGGTCAGATTGAGTTGTTGTGATATCAAGATGCTGCGCCAATGTATTCAGCCAGCGCGGCGTGTTGCCCCGAACAAACCCACAGAACAATCGGCCACCGGACATGTGATCGATCATTGCCAGATCCTCGGCCAGACGCATCGGGTGATGCGCCGTCAGCGCCATACCCACCTGCCCCACCATCAGATTCTTGGTGTTTGCAGCGATGTGCATGTTCCACAAAAGCGGATTGGTCGTGGTTTCGATTCCTTCCACCTGAAAGTGATGCTCGGTCATGCAAAACCCGGCATACCCATTTTCGTCGGCAAACTTCATCTGCTCGGTTGTCCGCTCCAACAGCGTTTCATACCGATCCGGGTCCGAGCCCGGCAAAACGACATCTTCGCCCTTTGAACGCATGTAGGGTTGCACAAGGATATGGGATTTCATGGTATTACCTAAAATTAGTGACCGTTAACTAAATACTATTCTATGACCTCTCAGCGGAACTTGATTTGGGTCAAGAAACGCAAAAAGGGCGCCCTGTTTCCAGAACGCCCTTTAGAACCGCTGTCTGTGAAGAAGGAGGAGTTACAGACAGCGATCAGCCCGACATACAACGCCGGGTTCACCGGCCTGCATGATCAATTCGTGGCTGACAGCCCGGGGCAATGCCCGCGCCATAAAGGCGCGCGCTGCATCCACCCGATCCGCATAGTATTCTGGCGATTGAGAACCTGCTGCAGCGGTGGCCACCCGTGCAATCCGGGCGGACATCCAGGCCGATACGCTCAACGCCACGATTTCCAGATAGTCGCACGCCCCGGACAGCACGTCACCTTGCGCCGTGCCCAGCACCCAATCGGTCGAGCGCCCAAGCCGGGATGCCGCATCGCGCAAGTTATTCTTTAAGTCAGAGACGTCGTCGCCCAGTTTGCCCGCCTCGTCCAGCATATCGGCCACCAGACCCTTGATGGCGGCGCCATTGTCGCCGCGCACCTTACGCATAACCAGATCACGGGCCTGAACGGCATTGGTACCTTCGTAGATTTCAGTGATCCGCACATCACGCACCAGCTGTTCGACGCCGTAATCCTTGATGAACCCATGCCCGCCATGCATCTGCACAGCCTCATTCGCCATTCGCGATCCCATGTCCGAAAGGTAGGACTTGATGACCGGCGTCAGTAGCGAAAGGCGCGCGTCTGCCACTTTGCGCTGCTCGGACGTAGCGGCACGATGAGCTTCGTCCAACAGGCCCGCTCCGAAATAGGCCAGCGCACGGGCAGCGTCCATTTCGCCCTGGGCGGTCAGCAGGCGGCGGCGTACGTCCGCATGGGCAATCAGCGGATCCGCAGGACCGTTCGGGTTCAACGGTTCCCCGTCCGCGCGCCCCTGAAGACGTTCGTGGGCATATGTCGACGCGGTTTGCACAGCGGCCTCAGCCACGCCCAACCCCTGCAAGCCGACCGACAGGCGCGCGGCGTTCATCATTACGAACATCGCGGCCAGGCCTTTACCCTCGTCACCGACGATCCAGGCCTTGGTGTCTTCAAACGAAATCGCGCAGGTGGGTGATCCGTGGATACCCATCTTGTTCTCGATCCCGGCAATGGTGATCGTGTTTTGCTGGTCCGTCGTGTTGTTGTCCGCATCCAGCATGTATTTTGGTGCCAAAAACAGTGACAGTCCACGCGGTCCGGGCTGAGCGCCCTCGACCCGTGCGAGGATCAGATGGGCGACATTTTCCGACATGTCGTGGTCGCCCCAGGTGATGAAGATCTTGTTACCGGTGATGGCATAAGATCCGTCATCATTTCGCACGGCCTTGGTGCGGATCAGGCCCAGATCGGTGCCGCAATGCGGCTCGGTCAGGTTCATGGTTCCGGCCCAGTTGCCGGACGTCAGCTGAGGGCAATAGACCGCCTTTTGTTCGTCCGACCCATAGGCCATCAGCGCTTCGACAACGCCAAAGTTCAGTTCGTGGATCAGGGCAAAAGCCAGATTGGTTCCGGCCATCCCTTCACGCAGGGCGGCATGCAGGACGAAGGGCAGTTGTTGGCCACCATATTCTTCTTCCAGCGCCAGCGCGTTCCAGCCGTCTTCGCAGAATACCTTATAGGCATCACTAAACCCGGGGGCGGCATAGACCTGACCGTTTTCCAGCCGCGCGCCCGGGCTGTCGCCGGCTTCGTTGCAAGTGGCGAGGTTGTCGCGCACAAAGCCGTTGATCGCGTCAACGACCGCAAAGAACGTATCTTTGTCGCAATGCTCATACCCAGGCAGTGCCAGCGTTTTGTCGAGGTCAAGAACCTCGTCCAACAGAAAAGTAATGTCCCGCTGCGGGAGTTGATAGTCCATACCTATGATCCCTCAGTTTTTGAGCGGCTTGCCGGTCGTCATGGTGTGGCGCATTCGTTCGATTGTCTTATCCTTTCGGATCAGGCGCATCATGCCTTCGGCTTCCAGCCTGTGCAGCGCTTCTTCATCCAGAACGCCGCCCTCACCCCCGGCCAGTACGTGCGCCGTTTCACGCGCAATCTCGACCGTGTAGGGCGCGTCTGGCATAGCCTCGGCCAGTGCGGCCAGTTTGGGCTCCAGCGCGGCATTGATAGCGGCGGCATCCAGCGTGATCTCGGCCTTTGGCGCGGGTTTGTACCCGTCAGCCAGCGCCAGAGCCGCCGCCTTGGCCTCGGCCAGAAGGCGGTCGCGGTTCATGACAACGCCGTCCGTCGCGCACAGATAGCCCGCGTGTTGCGCCATCGGGGCAGAGCCGGTCATCAGCGCCACAGAAATCACATCGAACGCAGCCTCGGCCCCTTTGACCGGATCACCCAACTCCGCCGCCTTGAGCAGCAACAGGGCTGTGGTTCCGCCCCACGCGGGCAGCAGGCCAACATTGGCCTCGACCAACCCGATATTGCTTTCCAAAGCGGCCATGACCCGATCCGAGTGCATTAGGATTTCGCAGCCGCCACCAAGGGCCAGACCACAGGCGGCCGAGACAACCGGGAACGGCGCGTATTTAATCTTGCGCATCGTGGCCTGACCGATGGCTAGTTGCCCTTCGACCAGATCCAATTCCCCCGCATCAGCACGATCCAGCGCTTTTTTTAGGTTCGCGCCCACAGAAAAGTGGTTGCCGTCCGACCCGATGACCATCGCTTTGAAGTCTCGGCCTACAACGTCCAGTGCTTCGCTCACACCTGTCATCACCTGATCATCCAAAGCCGCATTAGGTGCCGTGATCGTCAGCAGAGCGACACCATCACCCATATCGCGCAGCACAACGGCCTCGGTCTGGAACACCGGAGCATCCGTCAGGTCAGATGCAAAGATCACCCCGGGGCCACGCGGCACGTCCGCCTGTTCGCCCGAAGGCAACAGCACCTTACGGTCACGGCCCTGGCCTGAATAAATCCCGCCGCGTTCAGCGGCCAGCGCCAGCAAGGGCGGCACGTCCTGACCCTCGGCCTTCAAGCGAGCCACAATCTTGTCCGCACCAATCTTGTCGATCAGCTTGAATGGGCCCATACGCCAATTATATCCCAGCTCCATCGCTGCATCGATATCCGCCGGGTTGGCGGTAATCTCGGGCACGCAGTATGCTGCGTAAGACAAAGTCGGCCCCATTACGGCCCAGGCAAAATCAGCCAACCGATCACCGGCCTGATCAATAAAGTCGACACCAAAGCTTTTGGCCGACTCCGGACCCTTGGCCTGCGCACGATACTCTAGCGTTGCCAGATCAACGGCTTCGGCGACTGGTTTGCCATTTTCGTCCTTGGATCTGCGATAGAAACCCGCACCGACCTTGCGACCGGCCAAACCATTGGCGGCCATCTGATCGAACAGCTCCAGACTGTCGGTATGGAATTGCTGCGGATCATCAGCCTCAAGCAAATTGCGCATAGACAGGCGCGATTTGCCCATCAGGTCGATACCGATCAGGTCCATCAACGCGAATACACCCGTTCCGGGCACGCCGAAGGGACGGGCCAGCACTGTATCAGCCTCTTCAACTGTGATGCCACGCGCCACGGCCTCGCGGGCAGCGGCGTTCATCCACAGCCCGCCCAGACGGTTGGCGATGAAACCGGGGCGGTCGTTGCAGGGCACGACGGTTTTGCCGAGGCGTTCATCGCTGAACGCACGCGCACGTTCCGCAGCAGCCGGATCTGTGTCCGGTCCGGTCACAAGCTCAATCAGGCGCATATAGCGCGGCGGGTTGAAGAAATGCACGATGATGAACCGCTTGCGCAGGCTGTCATCCATTTGGTTGACCAAATCGGCCAGCGGAATGGTCGAGGTGTTCGAGCTCAGCAGTGCATCGTCGCGCAGGTAAGGCGCAATTTTCGCATAGAGCCCGTGTTTGATGGCGAGGTCTTCCAGAACGACCTCAACCACCCAATCACAGGTCGAAAGCTGATCCAGATCATCATCCAGATTGCCCGCTGTCAGCCGGGCCGCATAGGCCGGGTCGGCCAGTTGCGGCGCGCGGCCCTTGGTCATGCGTGCAATGGCACCTTTGGCCAACATCGAGCGGTCTTCGGCATCCTTTGGGACGATGTCCAGCAAAACGACTTCGGCACCTGCATTGGCGAAATGGGCGGCAATGCCTGCCCCCATCACGCCCGAGCCGATGACAGCAACTTTTTTGATCGCAGTCATTTACAGAACCTCGAACAGACCAGCAGCACCCATGCCGCCGCCGATGCACATAGTGGCAACGATGTACTTCGCGCCGCGTTTCTTACCCTCGATCAGCGCGTGACCGACCATACGCGTGCCCGACATACCATAGGGGTGGCCCACGGAAATCGCGCCGCCATCGACGTTCAGGATCTCATTCGGGATGCCCAGCTTGTCACGGCAATACAGGGCTTGCGATGCAAAGGCCTCATTCAATTCCCACAGGCCGATATCGTCCATCTTGAGGCCATTGCGTTCCAGCAATTTCGGCACTGCAAACACCGGACCGATACCCATCTCATCGGGCTCACAACCCGCGACGACATAGCCCATGTAGCGACCCAACGGCTCGAGCCCGCGCTTTTCAGCCAGCTTCTCTTCCATCACGACCTGCGCCGAGCCACCGTCGGACAATTGCGAGGCGTTGCCAGCCGTGATCCACTTGTCCTCGCCCATCACTGGGGTAAGACCCTGCAGGCTTTCCAGCGTGGTCGAAGGACGGTTGCACTCGTCCCGCGACAGCGTGACCTCTTCATAGGTGATCTCGCCGGTTTCCTTGTTCTTGTTTGCCTTGGTGACCGTGATTGGCACTATCTCGTCATCGAACTTGCCCGCAGCCTGCGCCGCGGCGGTGCGCTGCTGAGATTGCAGGGCAAACGCATCCTGCGCCTCGCGGGTGATGCCATAGCGTTCGGACACAGTATCGGCGGTCGCGATCATCGGATCGTAGAACCCACGAATATTCTGCGCGATCCAGTCCTCTTTCAGGCGATAGGTGTTATCGCGGCCCATCACCAGTGAAATGCTTTCCGCTCCGCCGCCAACAACAACGTCACAGCCATCCACCATGACCCGAGAACAGGCGCGCGTCAGGGCCTCAAGACCGGACGAGCAGAACCGGTTGATGGTTTGACCCGACGCGGTCACGGGTAGACCGGCGCGCATGGCGACCTGACGACCCAGATTGCCGCCGTTTGCACCTTCGGGAACGGCATTGCCGATGATCACGTCCTCAATTTCAGACGGGTCAACACCGGCGCGTTTGACCGCCTCGGCGACAGCATGGCCACCATAAACGGCGGGGTGAGTGTCGTTGAAAGCACCACGAAAGGCTTTGCCAATTGCAGTACGGGCGGTCGAAACGATTACAGCAGAACGCATTAGATTGATCCTTTAAGGAAGTATTAGATGTCAGTGGGCAGCTTGTAGTCGGCGTATTGCTCACGCAGATGCAGCTTTGAAACTTTGCCGGTCGCGGTGTGCGGAAGCTCGGCCTGGAACACCACGTCGTCGGGCGTCCACCACTTGGCGATCTGACCCTCGTAGAGCGTCAGGACATCCTCGCGGCTGACATCCGAGCCCTCACGCCTGACAGCAACGATCAGCGGGCGCTCATCCCATTTTCGGTGTTTGGCGGCGATACAGGCGGCCTCCAGAATTTCCGGGTGGCTCATGGCGATGTTTTCCAGATCGATCGAGGAAATCCACTCGCCGCCCGATTTGACCACGTCCTTGGTTCGGTCGGTCAGGCGCAGATAGCCTTTCGGGTCGATCGCCGCGACATCACCGGTGATGAACCAACCGTCCTCGGTAAAGGCATCAGCACCGGCCCCATCCCAATAGCTTTCGGCAACCCAGTGGCCGCGCACCTGCAACATACCCGAGGCAACGCCGTCATGCGGCAGCAACTCGCCTTCGTCATTAACGATGCGCATCTCGACCCCATAAAGCGCACGGCCCTGTTTGGTCTTCAGCGCAAGACGGTCGTCGATTGGCAGTTTATCCTCGCCCCATTTGGGCACCGAAAGCGTGCCGACGGGGCTCAGCTCGGTCATACCCCAGCCATGCACCACGTCGATACCGTGGCCTTTTTCGATCTGCTCGATCAGTGACAGAGGTGCCGCTGAACCTCCCATCATCGCGCGTTTGACTGTTTTTAGCGTGGCGCCCTGCTGATCCAGATATTCGAACAAGCCCAGCCAGACAGTCGGCACACCCGAGATCATCGTGACCTCTTCGTCGTCCATAAGTTCGCGCAGCGGGGCCGGATCCATGCCCGGTCCGGGCATAACCAGTTTGGTGCCGTTCATCAGGGCCGCATAGGGAATACCCCAGGCACAGGCGTGGAACATCGGCACCACGGGCAAAGTGGCATCACGCGAGCTGAGCGCAAGCCAGTCGCCGCCAGACACGCCCATGGCGTGCAGCACGGTCCCACGATGGGAATACAAAACGCCTTTGGGATTGCCTGTTGTGCCAGATGTGTAACACAGCGCCATGGCCGCGTTCTCATCCAGTTCGGGCCAGTCATAAACCTCGGGCTTGCCCGCGATCAGAGATTCGTAGTCAAGGACCAGGGTCTTCATCTGCAGCACCTGATCCGGGCCAGTCAGGCTGAACCAGGCCTGAACGCTGGGGCAGCGGGCCGAGACAGCATCGATCAGCGGCGCAAAAGTCGTGTCGAAGAACATTTGCGTGTCTTCGGCGTCGTTGATAATAAACGCGATCTGATCGGGATGCAGGCGCGGATTGATCGTGTGGCAAATCGCACCGATGCAAGCCAATGCATAATAGAGTTCCAGATGCCGATTGTTGTTCCAGGCCAGCGTCGCGACGCGGTCACCCGGCCCCACACCAAGTTCGGTCAAAGCGTGCGCCAGTTGTTGGGTCCGTCGCCCCATATCCGCAAAGCTGTAGCGATCAATCGCCATGTCCGAGTTGCGCCAGACAATCTCCGCCTCGGGATGCGCACGCATGCCATGACGGAAAATGCTGGTCACCGTCAGTGGCATCGTCATGATCTGACCGGGAATCGTCGTTTTTTCTGCGCTCATTTTTTGCCTCTCAATGTGTTTTTCTGCATCTGCGTCCGTCACAGAGGCGCAGGCGGCATTTCTCCGATGTCCCGTTCGATCCGCCACGACATTTGCAAAACGCCCAGATCGTCAAAGCGGCGTCCGACCAATTGCATACCGATCGGCAGCCCGTTTCGGTCTAGCCCGACCGGAATACTGGATGCCGGTTGCTCAGTGAGGTTGAACAGGAAGGTATTAGCCCAGCTTTCGAACGGCTTATCGGGGTCAGACCCCGGCAGGTCAGCAGCAAAGGCGGTGTCAGGTGTCGATGGCAACAGGACAAAATGATGGCCGTCAATCAGCGCCAACGCACGTTCGCGCAACGCCTGCGTGTGATCGAAATTCCGCTGATGCTCAACAGCGGACAATGCGCGTGCATCGTTGGTCCAGTTGCGGATATAGGGCGTTTTCGCCTGTTCGGCCTCGGGTTGGCGCGTCAGTTCGGACAGGGTACGTATTTTGTAGAATGCCTCGGCGGGTTCCCAGTCCGTTCGGCTGAACGGCGCGGTTTCAAGATAGGTGACCTGAACGCCCATATCCCGCAAAACCTGTGCCGTCCGTTCCAGCGCTGCCTGAACATCTTCCGCCACCGGTTCGCCCAAGCCCAGCTCGGGGATGACCAGAACCGACATGCCTTTGCGGTCGCCGCGCGTCAGGCGCGAAACATAGTTCGCGCCGTCCCGTGCCAATGCCGCGAAATCGCGCGTATCCTCTCCGGTCAGAACATTCATATGCAGCGCGACGTCGCCAAAATTGCGGGCCAACGGCCCCGCCGTGATCGCCGGGCTGTTGCAGACGTAATAGGGCACACGCCCTTGGCTTGGCTTCAGCCCGGCCAGGCCGCAATACGAGGCTGGCAGACGGATGGATCCCACGATGTCGGTCCCAATCGAAACCGGCTCGATCCCAGCGGCAACACTGGCCGACGCGCCCGAAGATGATGCGCCTGTCGTGCGCGATACATCCCATGGATTGCGGGTAACCCCATGCTTTGAGCTCACTCCGCCTGCAAGAATGCCATAATCGCACATGGTATTTTTGCCCAGGATCACGGAACCGGCCTCACGCATGCGTGCTACCGTGGGATGATCGGTTGTGCTGACCGATGCCTCACCCGCCGCCGAGCCGCGATAGGCGGGCATACCGATGCAATCCATTGCGTCCTTGACTGTTGTCGGCACGCCATCCAGCGGCCCCATTGGTATGTTGTCGTGCCAACGTTTCTCGGACGCCCGCGCCGATTCAAGCGCGCCCTCGGCATCCACATGGTAAATCGCATTGATCCTAGGATTTACCGACTCAATACGGGCCAGCGCAGCCTGCGTGACTTCGACCGGAGACAACTCCAGCCGGGCAAAGGCCTGCACCATGGCACGCGCCGAAAGTTGGGAATATGGGGCGGTCATTCGGGGGCTCGATCAGATAGAGGGGATCAGTCTTCGGTGCGCTGGACGTAATAGACCTTGGCCGCAATCTTCCAGCCCTCGCCGGTGCGGATCAGCGACAGGTAGTCGATGAAGTATCGCGGCTGCACGGCGCAGTCGATCTTGACAAAGGCTGTATTCGGCCCTGATTGATCGATCGAGATTGTGTGCCCATAGACAGGATAGCCCTTGGATTTCGGGCTTTCGCGACCGCCGATGACCTCTTTGTATTTCTCCAGCGTCATTTGGATATAACTGCCATCCTCGTTGGCGCAGCAAAGATCACATTCCGGCAGAAACATCTGGTCGGTCTTGCTGATGTCTCCGTCATGCAGGTTTTCGATATACGCCTGCATCAGGGTTTCGATCTCGGCAAATGCGGTCATTGGATATCCTCGGTCATGAGTGTCTTGAAACGCAGGTGGTATTGGCTGTCAGGCGGCCTTGTTGGAAAGCAGGTCCTGGCGAAACCGTTTGAGGTCTTCGATTGTGCCGACCTTAAGGCCGTGCCGGGCCCCAAATTCCAGCAGATCCGGCAGGCGCGCCATTTCACCGTCATTATTCATGATTTCGCAGATCACGCCGGCATCCCCCTGCCCGGACAGGCGGGCCAGATCAACTGCGGCTTCGGTGTGGCCTTCGCGTTCCAGCACACCGTGCGGTCTCGCCACCAATGGAAACAGATGCCCGGGCGAAACCAGATCGACCGAAGAGCCGCTGTCGGATGCCAAAAGTGCAATGGTCCGCGCCCGGTCGCTGGCGGAAATGCCGGTGGTCGTGCCTTCTTTCGCATCCACCGAAATGGTGAACGCCGTATGATGTGGATCCGTGTTCAACGCTGTCATCGGTCCAAGACTGAACTGCTCGGCCCGTTCGGGCGGAATGGCCATGCAGATCAAACCCCGACCAAAGCGTGCCATGAAATTTACCGCGGCCGCATCCGCGCAGGCGGCGGGGATCACCAGATCGCCCTCATTCTCGCGGTTTTCATCGTCGACAAGAATTACCATACGGCCTTGTTCGCAATCCGTAATGATCTCTTCGATGGGCGACAGCTGATAAACTTCATGCAGATCGAACACGGTCTTCCCCTTATCCGTTCAGAGGCTTGATGACGCCTTCGGCAAATTCGATCAGAGCTTCCTGCTCGATCTCGTCGCCAAAGTAGTTCACGTGGTGCCAGACAAAGAATTCGTCGATCTGATAGCGCTCGGCCAGTTCACCGACCTGGTCCAGAACCTGTTGACGCGAGCCGTCCCAGACGCGGCCCAGTGGGACGTGATAGGGCGGCGCGTCGTAGGCCGAGAACCACAGGTTGTCGAACATTTCGCGGTACTGTTTGGTCTTGGCCGGAGTCTTGCCCATCATCAGATGCGCACCCAGAGCCAGGACGTCGTTGTTGGTGGTTTGAGGCAGCCCGTTTTCATGCGCAGCCTTCAGGCAGTTCTCAAGAATCACCGGCATGAATTCTTCTTTGTCGGCGGTCACGAAGGACACCATCTTGGCCCCTTCCGAAGCCCAGAACTTGGCAGTTTCCATCGAATACGAGAACGGCGCATATACTTTTGGGTGCGGCTTTTGCAGCGGACGAGGCACGATGCCCGATTTGCGCAGGATCTTGTTGCTATCAACCGGACTGTCACCACCCCAGAGTTTGGTTGGATTGAACTCCCACTCGACATTCGACGGGAAATTCCAGAATTCGCCCTGATGTTCGGTCAGGTCGTCCGTCCACAGCGACTTGATCAGACGCCAGTTTTCGTACAGCGCGCGACGGTTGCGCTGGTCGGCCTCGGACTTGTCGGATTCAGCCGAGGTGATGTCCAGGTGCTGCCCCATGGTCGCCGTCCAGCGCGGCGTGTTCCCGCGCGAGAACCCTGCGAAGACGCGGCCGCCGGTCATATGGTCCAGCATGGCGATGTCTTCGGCCGTCTTGATCGGGTTCATCGCGGTCAGGTTCATCCCCAACTGACCAACTTTGAAGTTCTTGGTGTGCTGGGCGATGTACATGTTCCAGAACAGCGGGTTCGTGGTGCATTCAACGCCTTCGACCTGCATGTGGTGCTCAGTCAGGCAGAAGCCGTCATAGCCCAGCTCTTCGGCAAGGACCATCTGATCACGCATCGTGTGCATCATCTTGTTGAACCGCGCAGGGTCACGTCCAGCAAGCTGAGTGTCCTCGCCATGCTGGCGTGCGAATGGAATGGCGAGAATCTTGAACTTCATGCAGGCGTCCCCTAACGTGTGATTGAACGTTCACTAACACTCCCATACGGCCGGCAATTTCGTCAAGCCCCGAATTGTTTTTCCCTACGTCGCAATGACACTGCGACGATTTCCAACTGGACAAGAGATAGGGATTTCAACATGTTGCCCTCAGGTAGGGTCCTATGGAGGCAAGCCACGTGTTTTTGTATTCCGCTGCGCAAGTTGATGAATTTATTAATAAATCGCAGCTAGATGGCGTGTGCGTTGCGTTGGCGATTGATGCTGCGCGCGAGGAACTCAAACGCCTCGGAGACACTTTGCATCCAACACTGGTCAACACCTCGGCCACGAATCTGGCAACTGCGGGACAGGGGCAAATCGAGGCTCAGGCCATCCGCATGTCGCCAGAAGATTCGCTGCTGACCACATACCGTGTCTCGATCGTTCAGGCCGGACACAATCCCGGTGAAGCCGCCACGCTGATGGAAGTGACCTGCACCTTCTCAGTCGAAGCGCAACTGGCGGAAACGCCAAAATCCACTCAGGCTGAAAAGCCGCCCCGCGCCCTGTCCGACACCGCCGAGGAACGGCGGCGGCAGATCTTTGAAGGCGCGTGCAAGGTGATTGCCAAGCATGGGTTCGGAAATGCATCGATGCGCGAGATTGCCAAAACATCCGGGCTGTCGGTTCCGCTGATGTACAAATACATCAAGGACAAGGACGATATACTGCACCTGATCACTACGATGTGCATGCAGGACATCATCGACTTTTTCGATACCGGAGAACTGTTCACCGGCCCCGCCGATCAGAACCTTGAAAAAGCGGTTGACCGGTACATCGATTACATTGGTGAAAATCGCCGCTATATCAATCTGGTCTATTCGGAAACACGGTCAATGTCTGCCGAGAACCGCGCGCGTGTATTTGATATGGAGCGTGAATTCATGGGCCGCTGGAAAGGCATTCTGGACAAAGGGGTCGAGCAGAAAGTGTTCCGCCCTATGAACACAGAGCTGATGGCCAATTATCTGTATTTCCTGTGCAACGTCTGGTCACTCCGGCATTGGAGCATCGGAAAATTCCCGGAAAGCGAAATCCGAACCAGCCTGAAGGCGCTCATCATGGATGGTGTTTTAGTCAAAGCTGCTCCCTCCAAAAAATCCTGAGCGAACTATCGACCGATCTGGTTGGTTGATGCACAAACGCTTAGGCAATCAAGATGCAAATCTCTGTCGCTTCCAGGCGATTTGGTCGCAAATTAACTTGCGACACGTCTTGGGCGTGTCAAACTGCGTACATGACACCGCTCTCTAGTCCGAACCCTCTGGATCGCCGCGCAACCGGTTGTGATCTCGTCGTCTGTGGATGATGGCAGGCGCCCTGCGCCTTTTGCCCTCTGCCCAGACAACGGACAATTCGGACACCCTCATGACATCTCAAACCTTACGCCTGGCCATTGATATCGGCGGTACCTTTACCGATACGGTGCTCGTCTCGGACGATGAGACCATATTGGCTTCGACCAAGACGCTCACGACGCACCAAAATCCTGCAGATGGCGCGATGGAGGGCGCAAAACGTGTCATGGCGGAATCCGGCCGGTCGTTGAATGAAGTGACAAGTTTCATCCACGGAACGACGCTGGCGACCAATGCATTAATCGAACGGCAAGGCGCTGTTGTGGGAACTGTTACGACTGAAGGGTTTCGCGACATTCTGGAAATCGCGTATGAGCGGCGATATGCGCAATATGACATCAACCTGGAAAAGCCGGACCTGCTGGCACCACGCGAACGGGCGCTGACCATTCGCGAAAGAATGGCTGCCGATGGGAATGTGCTGATCCCGCTGGACGCCAGTTCGATAGGCGCGCTGTTGGCCGAGTTGGACGCCAGCGGCGCGGAAGCAGTCGCAATCTGTTTAATGCATGCCTATGCCAACCCGTCGCACGAACGCAGGCTGCGTGACATACTGGCCGAACGGCGCCCTGGCCTGACAATTTCTATTTCCTCTGATGTTAGCCCCGAGGCGCGCGAGTTCGACCGGCTTTGTACCACGGTCGCAAATGCCTACATCCAACCCCTGATGGAAAGCTATCTGGCGCGCTTTGCCTCACGGTTTCAGGAGGAAGGCGTGGCCTGCCCGATCCTGATGATGACGGCAGGTGGCGGCATGTGCACCGTTCAAACCGCCTCACGCTTTCCGATCCGGCTGGTCGAAAGCGGCCCCGCAGGTGGGGCTATTTTGGCGGCCCGGATCGCGGCGCGAGCTGGGATTGACGAGGTGCTGTCGTTCGACATGGGCGGGACGACTGCGAAGCTCTGCCTGATCGACAATGCCCGGCCTCAAACCTCGCGCCAATTCGAAATCGCGCGGGCCGCGCGGTTCATCAAGGGATCGGGCATGCCGGTACGTATCCCTGTGGTCGAAATGATCGAGATTGGCGCGGGCGGCGGCTCAATCGCCGGGGTTGACCGTCTGGGTCGGTTGACTGTGGGTCCAAAATCGGCCGGATCAGAACCCGGTCCGGTAGCTTTTGGGCGGGGCGGCACAGAGCCAACCGTGACCGACAGCGACATTACCTTGGGCTATATTGTGCCGGACACATTTGCCGAAGGGTTTATCAAGATCGCCCCCGAAGCGTCTGAAGCTGCGCTGAACCGGGTCATCGCCGCGCGTCTGGGCACGAACGGCACTGCGGCAGCGGACGGCGTCAGTCGCATCGTCGATGAAAGCATGGCCAGTGCGGGCCGAATGCATGCGGTGGAGTCGGGCAAGGACCTCGGTTCGCGCACAATGATTGCTTTCGGCGGCAACGGCCCCCTGCATGCAAGCCGGATGGCCCGATCCGCCGGGGTCCGTCGCATCGTGATCCCGCCCAATCCAGGCGTCGGGTCCGCGGTCGGGTTCCTATTTGCTCCGGTCAGTTTTGAGATCGTCAGATCAAGTTATTCTCTACTTGAATCCCTAGATCTGGAGCGGGTCAACTCCCTGCTTTCCGACATGATCGACGAGGCAAGCCGGGTGGTTGCCCAAGGCGCGGGTGATGCACCCACCGAAACCCAACGCACGGCTTTCATGCGCTACAACGGTCAGGGCCACGAGATCGAGATTGCCCTGCCCGATCGCGATTTAACTTTCGAAGACATAGAGCCGCTGACTGATGCGTTCGAGGCGGAATACCGTAAACAATTCTCGCGTCCCGTGCCGGGAATGCAAATCGAGATCCTGAACTGGGCGGTCCGCGTCGCAACCCCAGATGCGGATGTTCCAGATTTGCCGGAAACACCAGTTCTGACAACGATCACACCAGCCCAGACCCGCCCCATCACCTGCGATGTAGATGGTCAGACAAAGCAGGCTGGTTTTGTGTCACGCGGCAGCCTGAACCCGGGCGACCGGGTTTGCGGCCCGGCGCTGATCACGGAACCGCAGACGACGACCTTGGTCTCTGCTGATTTCTCGGCGCATGTGGACGCCATTGGAAACCTCATCCTTATCCAAGATCAGAAAGGAGGTGTATGATGACTGCCGATCAGTCCCCCGCCCGCCTGCAAGTCATGTGGAACCGCCTGCTTGCGGTGGTTGAAGAACAAGGTCAGACCCTGATCCGCGCCGCATTCTCACCCATTGTACGCGAATGCGGCGACATTTCTGCCGGGATTTTTGACGCCGAGGGTCGGATGCTGGCACAGGCGGTCACCGGAACGCCCGGGCACATCAACACGATGGCCGAAGCCGTGATGCATCTGCGCGGTCATTTCCCGGTTCAGAACATGAAGCCCGGTGATATCTACATGACCAATGACCCTTGGCTGGCTTCGGGACACCTCAACGACTTTCTGCTGATGATGCCTGCCTTCAAAAACGGCAAAGTTGTCGGCTTTACTTCATGCACTTCGCATCTTGTGGATCTGGGCGGCCTTGGAATGGGCCCCGAAGGGTCAGATATCTATGATGAGGGCCTGCTGATCCCACCCTGCAAGCTGGTCGAACAAGGCGTCCCGAACGCTTTGCTTTTGGACATTGTCCGCGCCAACAGCCGCGAGCCTATTGCTAATGAGGGCGACATATATGCACTGGTCGCTTGTTGTGAAGCGGGCGTGAACCGCCTGCTCGATATGATGGATGAGTTCGGAATCGACGATCTGGATCAACTGGGCAGCTACATCATCGACACCTCGCGCCGAGGCACGCTTGAAGCCATCGCTGAAGTGCCCGCAGGCACCTATAGAAACTTTCTGAGGATGGACGGTTATGAAAAAGAACTGGAACTGCACGCCACCCTAACGGTCAGCAAAACGGGCATGCATGTGGATTTCACGGGAACGTCGGGCTGTTCGGGCAAGGGCATCAATGTGCCGCTGAACTATGCGACCGCCTATACCGTCTTCGCCCTACGCTGCATCGTCGGGTCTGACATCCCCAACAACGCCGGATCGCTGGAGCCGTTCACAGTGGACGGGCCAAAAGGCTGCATCCTCAATGCACAACGCCCCGCCCCGGTAGCAATGAGACACACACTAGGACAGGTAACACCAGATCTGGTGCTTGGATGCCTGCATCAGGCACTGCCGGATCAGGTCCCCGCCGAGGGCGCATCTTGCATGTTCGATCTGCCGATGCGGCACGCACCCGAAGTGGCGCGTGATGGAGGTCGGGAATTCGCGGTTGAACCTGTACATAATGGCGGCACCGGTGCCCGGCCACACGCGGATGGCTTGTCTGCCACAGCCTACCCTTCGGGCGTGTTCGGATCTCAGGTCGAGATCACGGAAAGCGTGGCCCCGGTCACAATCTGGAAACGCGAACTACGCCAGGATTCAGGAGGTGCAGGCAAGTATCGCGGCGGTCTCGGCCAACGGATCGAGATGACCTCAGCCAATGGCGCGCCTTTCCTCGTTTTCCTGTCGGTTGAGCGCCTCAAATTCCCCGCCCTCGGACGCATGGGTGGAAAACCCGGCGCACCCGGTCGTATTCGTTTCCGCGATAGCGAAAGTGATATCCCGGGCAAAGGAGAACTGCGCGTTGAAGCTGACGACTACCTGATCTTTGAAACCCCTGGGGGCGGTGGTTTTGGCGACCCGGCCGCGCGAGACCCACAGGCAATCTCCCTAGACCTCAAGCGCGGTCTGATCAGCGCAGAAGGCGCAAAATCCTATGGGGGCACATCATGATCCGCCCGGTTCCCCACATAAGTGCAATGGCGGCCTATGCGCTGGCCGACCTTGGCGGTGAAAACACTATCTCCTTGGCCCAGAACGAAAGCGCCTTTCCCGCAAGCCCCGCTGCCATCAAGGCGGGTCGTGACGCACTGGCCGATCTGCAATTGTATCCTGATCCGGAATGGTCGGAACTGCGCACAGCAATTGCCGATGTGCATGGACTCGATCCGGCACGGGTGCTGTGCGGAGCGGGCTCGATGGAGCTGATCGGCTGTTTGATTCGCGCCTATGCCGGGCGCGGTGATCGGGTCCTTGGCACGGATTACGGATATGCGTTTGTCGCCTCATCAGCAGCTCAGGTTCAGGCCGATTACGTCAAGGCGCGTGAAGTGGATCTGACCGTATCCGTCGACGATATCATCGCCGTGGTGACACCTGAAACGCGGATCGTCTTTGTCTGCAACCCTGGCAACCCGACCGGCACCCTGATCCCCAATTCCGAAATCCTTCGTCTGCGCGATGAACTGCCCACCGATGTTCTGCTGGTCGTCGATCAGGCTTATGCTGAGTTTTCCGATCACATACATGATCCGGCCGACATATTCGCGCTGAGCGATCGAGGGGACACCGTGATCATGCGCACCTTTTCCAAGGCCTATGGCCTGGCGGGCGCGCGTGCAGGATGGGGGTACTTCCCGCCCGAGATTGCGGCTGAACTGCGCAAATTGCTGAATCCAAACAATATTTCCATCGCTTCACAGGCGGCGGCAACTGCAGCGATCCGCGATCAGGCGCATATGCAAAATGTGGTTGCCCGCACGACTGAAATCCGTGAACGATTTGCCGTGGAATGTCGTGCGTTGGGCCTAATCGTTCCTCAAAGCCACACAAACTTTGTGCTATTGCGCTTTGCCTCAACGCTGGATGCGCAACGGGCAGACGCGGCGCTGCGGGCGGACGACCTACTAATGCGCGGCATGGGAGTATACGGCTTAACCGACTGCCTGCGCGCCACAATCTGCGAGACGCCGATCATGGATCGGTGCCTGACCGCCCTGAAGGGAGCATTGAAGTGACCGAAACACGAACCGCAGCCAAAATCGGTGTTCTGGTACCTTTCACCAACACCAACCTCGAACCGGATATGGAGTTGTTGAGGCCGCCCAACACCACAGTCCATTTTCAACGCATGGGCGGGTATGACGTGGATGAAATTCCCGGCTCGGATCAGATGGCGGGGTTGGGTGCATCGGATATCACTCACGACCTGCGGATGATCTCGGGCATACGCCCCGATGTGGTATTGTATGGCTGCACCTCGGCGACGCTGACCCACGGACCGTCCTTTGATGCAGAGCTGGCCCAGCAGATCAAGGCGGGCTCGGGTGCAGTTTCGCTGACCGCTGCAGGGGCGTTGATCGCTGGGATCAATGCGGTTGGCGCAACAAAGGTCGGCTTTTCATCGCCCTATTTGGGCGAGATCAATGCACAAGCGATGGATTTCATGGCCCTTAACGGCATTGAAACTGTCAAATGTGCCGATGTCGGCCGCGAGCTTGGCAATTATGGGCAAGGTGAACTGACCCCGGGCGAGGTGTTCGATCTGGCGTGCAGGGCCGATCACCCGGACGCGCAGGCAATCGTCCTAAGCTGCACAGACATGCGCTCGGTCGAGGCAATTGAACGAATTGAAGCCGCGCTGAACAAACCCGTCGTTTCCTCCAATCAAGCAATGGTCTTTGGATTGCTGAAAGCGCTGAACCTGCCGCGTCACGAAACGTTACCTGGGCGTCTGTTCGACACTCTTTGATCAACAGCGAAGGCAAGTGGCACTTCTACGCCTCTCTCACATAAGCTGCAGTTTTTAGGCGACTGTCAGGAGTTGGTATGACGCTGCCAACCAAGCAGGCTGAAACAGGCAAACAAAATGGCGGCAACACAGACAATCGAGGGCCCGGCCGGCGTGTCGAAGACATAAGCCGCCCTCAACCCAGCCACAGCAGACGTCGCCCCAATTGCCGCTGCAATCAGGGCCATCGTTTCCGGTGACCGCGCCAGATTGCGCGCCGCAGCGGCTGGAATAATGAGCATCGCCGCTATCAGCAGAACACCCACAACTTTGATCGCGACTGCCACCGTGATGGCCAGTGCAAGCGTCAATATCAGTTGTTCGCGCTTGGGGTCGAAGCCGCTGGCATAGGCCAGTTCCTCGTTCAAAGTCGCCGTCAACAACTGGGACCAACGCCAGGCAATCAAAACTACGACCAGTGCAGCGCCGCCCCAGATGACGGCCAGATCCGAACGGGAAACCGCCAGAATATCTCCAAACAGATAGGCCATCAAATCAATCCGGACACCGGAGAGGAATGAAACCGCCACAAGGCCAAAAGCCAGAGCGGAATGTGCCATGACACCCAGCAACGTATCCATTGCGTACCCACGACCTGCCAACAGCGTCACGGTCAGCGCCATCAACAAGGCGACGGCCAGCGCACCTGTAAAAACCGACATCTGAAACGTTAGCGACAAGGCCACGCCAAGAATGGCTGCGTGCGCTGTGGCATCGCCGAAATAGGCCATACGGCGCCACACCACAAAACACCCCAACGGCGCCGCAGCAAAGGCCACGCCTACACCGGCCAGCGTGGCTCGGGTCATGAAATCATCAAGCATTATTCTGCGGCTTCCTGTGAATCTGTTCCATGGTCATGATGATGATCGTGGTTGTGATCATGATCATGGCGGTAAAGGGCAAGCGCACCACCTGTTCCGGTTCCGAACAACGCGCGGTATTCGGGGGCCGAGGCCACAACCGCAGGTGAGCCCTCGCAACAGACATGGCCGTTCAGGCAGATCACCCGGTCCGAGGCGCTCATTACCACGTGGAGCTCGTGGCTTATCATGATGATAGCGCACCCTGTTTCCTGACGCACGTCTTCGATCTGGCGATAGAACGCAGCCGACCCGGGCTGATCCAACCCCTGCGTGGCCTCATCCAGCAACAGGATTTCGGGTCGGTTGATCAAGGCCCGCGCCAACAGCACGCGCTGGAATTGCCCGCCCGAAAGCTGTGACATCTGGCGCTTGAGCAGATCGGGCACACCGGCCGTTTCCAGCGCAGTCGCGCAATCCTTCTTTGACGCGCGATGGGTCAGCCGCATAAACCGTTCGACGGTGATCGGCAGGGTCGGATCGATATGCAGCTTTTGCGGGACGTAACCAATTCTCAGCCCCAGCTTTCGCTTTACCCGCCCGGCAGACGGTTTGATTGCACCGATTATGGCGCGCAGCAGGCTTGTCTTACCCGAACCGTTAGGGCCGACGATGGTCACGATTTCACCAGGTTCGACCCCCATGTTAATGTGCCGTAACACGGTATTGGCCCCATAGCTAACGCTGAGGTCTTCTACGGTAATCAGGTTCATTTCTACGCCTTTTCGGTGCAGTCGGGGCAAACGCCTTCGGCTTCTACAACGGTCCGCTCAATCTCGAAACCCACCGCCCGCGCGGCTGCGCCCAGCTCTCCTTTCGCGGGTGTTGAATGTGCTTCGGCCACGGCATCACATTTCCTACAAATCATGAAGGCCGGGGAATGCGTTGCCCCGGGATGCGCGCAGGCGACAAATGCGTTCAACCGTTCGATTTTGTGGACGAACCCGTTCTCGACAAGAAAATCGAGGGCGCGGTAAGCCACTGGTGGCTGCGATCCGAAGCCTTCGTCGCGCAATCGATCAAGGATTGTATAGGCACCCAAGGCCCGATGTTCCTGCAGCAGCATTTCCAAAACCTTGCGCCGCACGGGAGTCAGCCGCAGACCTTCTTCTTTGCACCGGGTCTCGGCAACGGTCAGGCTGCTTTCGACGCAGTGCGCGTGGTCGTGCTTTTGGAATCCGACAAGGGCGGAGTCTTCAGCAGGTGCAGGTCTCATCTCACTTGTCATGTTATTCCATATCATATATGCCGCTCGCAACGTTATAAAATCACATAGAGGGTTTGATGTCCAGAAAGCTTCTTCCTGTTTCGATCACGGCTGCGTTGATGGGGGGCACAGCAGTGGCCGATGTCCCAAATGTTGCAGTTGATATTGCACCGGTGCACTCGTTAGTGGCGCGCGTGATGGAAGGTGTTGGCACACCGAACCTGATCGTACAAACCGGCGCGTCCCCGCATGAATACAACCTCCGCCCTTCCGAGGCGGCTGCCCTGCAGAATGCGGATTTGGTATTCTGGATGGACGAGGACCTGACCCCATGGATGGAAGGCGCCGTCGAGAACCTGGCCAACGGAGCGACAGTCACCCCCCTGCTGGAAGTGGATGGCACCGTCCTACTGGATTTCCGCGAGGACGCGCTGTTTGAAGCGCACGATCATGACGATGAAGATCACGCCGAAGAGGAGGAACATGACGATCATGGTCACGAGGATCATGCCGACGACAAAGACCATGACGATCATGACCACGAAGAGCATGCCGAGGGCGATGACCACGATCACGAGGATCATGCGGAACACGACGACCACCATGACCACGCGCACGGCGATCATGATCCGCATGCCTGGCTTTCGCCCAAAAACGCCGACACCTGGCTGAACGTGATTGCCGCTCAGCTTTCCGCTGCGGACCCGGACAATGCGGGTGCATATTTCGCAAACGCGGCGGCTGCGCGCGAAGAGATGGCAGCCCTCTCTGCTGAAGTAAGTGCAACTCTGGAACCTGTACGCGGAAGCAACTTCATCGTGTTCCACGATGCCTATCAGTACTTCGAGAACGCCTTCGACATCCCCGCGTCGGGTGCGATTTCGCTCAGCGATGCGTCGGATCCAAGCCCGGCGCGGATTTCAGAAATTCAGGTGCGCATTCGCGAAGAAGGGATCAATTGTGTTCTGTCAGAGCCGCAATTCAACCCCGGCATCGTCGCCACTGTTTTGGACGGAACCGAAGCAAATACAGGTGTGATAGATCCGCTAGGTTCTGATCTTGAACCTGGGGCCGAACTGTACCCGCAAATGATCCGGAACATCGCAAAAACTTTGGCGGAATGTCTATGACCTGACCGGGCAGCCCGTTTTGGCATGAAAACCCAGAACGGGCTGAACATAGCCGGGGACACCAGGGCATCTCGGACACTTGCTTTTTTTGCGTTTCAGTGCTCGGGGTATACGCCCGTTTGGGAACGCATCCAGATGTCTTATTGAGTTCCCAACAAAATGATGCAGTCAGAAGCTTTAGCGGTGTCCGGATTAACGATCCTGACACTGTCTAGGGTCAGGCATGTGCCATCTCAGATCACGACGCGCGCCCGTAAAACCCGATGCGTTCTTCGTGTGTGAACTGAACATTTGGCCGATCATAAAAGGAAAACACGGCGATCATGCGGTCGCGGTCGCCTTGAACAGGCGAAACGCGGTGCGCCGTGTTTTTGCCTTTGAAGATGTTCAAAGTCCCCGGTTGCAGTTTCATGAGCGTGGGCTTGCGCCGACCTTCCAACAATTCAGCCACGCCGTCATAATTAGGGTTGTCATCACTACGTAGGTCCTTTTCGTACTCGAATTCACCGCCCGCTAACGGCGCTTGCAACAGCAGCGTTGTGGTGAATTCGGACCTGTCGAAATGCCAGTTCAGGGCCTGCCCGGCTGAGTAAGCCATTACATTCACGCGGGCCAGCGGATCATCCATGACAAAAAGCTTAGGCTTTTCCATGACCGCAGCCAAAAACTGCGCAAATGGCGGCCATTCATAAAGGCGGATGACAAAGGCCTGCCCCAACTGATCGGCGCAAATCGTCCTGTTAGACGTTTCAAATTGGGTCAGGGCCGGATGGTTGCTACCGAGGCCCTCGATAGACGTCCTGAAATAGATGTTGTGCCGCCGTGCATGGACAAAAGCCTCTTCAGCGAAAACCGGTTGCAGCTCAGACACCGCCGATTCCAGCGCACTGTCGCGAACAAAGCCAGGCAGGTTGAAAAGTCCATTCTCAGAAAGATCGGCTTTGCAGCGTTCGATCAGGCTGTGCCAGGCCATGCTGCCCGGCTGGTCCAGCGGATACAAATCTAAGTTTATGACATCACGCATCTTCGACCCTCCTTTCCTGTTATCCTGAGCAGGGCTTGAAACAGAGTTTTATCAATGGATAGTCTTTTTGGAGAGCATAAGAAATTCAAAAGCTCTGACCGGAAACGGATTGCCCCGCGGAAAGTGCCTGTTCCTGAGGGCGCTTGTTCAGTAGAAATAGCGGCGATGGATTTAAAGTCGGAGACCCTCATCAGGATGAGCATGTCGCCGATCCCTTTGCGGCAGGAGTACCGGATAGCTTACGCAAAAAGACGTAGATCTCCTCCAGATGTAAAAATAGTCGTAGCTGCGCTGCATAGTTAAGGCACCACTGAATTCAACAGTGGGGATCAATCTGGCACACTCGCCCAGCGACGTGAGGTAACTGCCCTGATTTGTTGACGCAGGCTATTTGCCCGCATACGAACTTGCCCACATGCAGGAAACCCACAGCCGACGCGACACAAATACCGCCGGGCATCCAAGGAATAACGCCATGAGCGAACATATCATCGTCAGCACTCAGGATCGCGTCACCACAGTCACGATTTCTCGCGCAGACAAGAAAAACGCGATCACTTTTGCCATGTATACCGCGATAGCTGAAGCCATCGAAGAATACGGTCAAACCGATCAAGCCCGGGCGCTGGTCATCACTGGTCAAGGCGATATGTTCACAGCCGGGAATGACCTGCAGGACTTTATGACAGGCGGGCTTCCGGCGGGTGACGTTGAAAATCCGATTACTCGGTTCCTGAATACGATCCGGGATTGTCCGAAACCCCTGATCGCCGCAGTAAACGGTCCTGCAATTGGCGTTGGCCTGACCATGCTGCTGCACTGCGATCTGGTCTATTCCGCGGACAGCGCTACATTTAGCGCGCCATTTGTCCAACTGGGCCTGGTGCCCGAGGCCGGTTCGTCGTTGCTTCTGCCTGCGTCCCTCGGCATGGCTGTCGCCAATGACGTCTTGCTGGCCGGGCGGGTTCTGACGGCATCCGAGGCCCTGAACCACGGGTTGGTCGCGCGCGTCTTTGCCGACAATGAGTTGATGAGCAAAGTCCAGGAGATCGCACAAGCCATTGCGGCCTCATCCCCGGTAGCGCTCAAACAGTCCAAGGCCCTGATCCGCAATCAGCGTGACACAGTGGCCGGACACATGGCCGCAGAAATCAAGATCTTTGCCGCGCAACTACAGTCCCCCGATTTTGCCGAGAGTATTGCGGCCAAACTGCAAAAACGCGCACCAAATTACAGCTGACCCGCGCCTTTGAGCGATTACGGCTTTCCACGCCCGACGGCAACCCGGACTAGATGTAACGGCAACTGAGGCACAAAACGCCGCTGCACTAAACCCAAGCTGAAACCAACCTTCCGTCATTGGCCGGCGTCGCCAATGACGGAAGGTTATCAACTTAATTTCATTACCGGGCTGGTCAATTTCGCCCGGCAATGGAATCAGTGCGCACCAACAAATTTTGATTCGTCCTGACACGCTTTCACAAGCCGAAAAGGGCGTGCCCTGCGGCTTTTGGATACCGTTTCACCCGAATGCCGCGTGAAGTCAGAGGAAAAGCATGGGCCTAACCTGCTATGACGTGATGGTACCGTCTGAGGTACAAAAGACCATTCTGCCGGATGAAAGCATCGCCACGGCCTTCAACATCATCAGGGGCAGCCGGGCACGATTTCTGCCTGTCGTGGCTGAAGACGGAACTTATGTTGGCGTCTTTACTGCCCCAACGCTGCTGAAACTGATCCTGCCGAAAGCGGCGACAATCGGTCTGAATGATGATGCGTCGCGCGTCGCGATCGACTCGCTCAGCTTCATGAACCTGACGCGGGAAGATTTCGAACAACAGATGGAGCGGCTGAAGACCGAAAAGGTTCGCGACAACATGTCGAGGCCCTCGAACATCCCCGTTGCTGCACCCGACACGCCAGTGATGGAAGGTATCTTCCTGATCTACAAATACAAACGGCACGTGATCCTTGTTGAGCCCGAAACCAACCGTTTCGTTGGCACCGTAAGCGCCAACTCGCTTTTGGATCGCGCACTCAGCTAACCCTATACAAACCGGACTAAAACCTTGGCTACGCATTCGACGTCACATGGAGAGGCCGCTCTCTCTGTTCCACAACTATTGGGCATAGATCCGCTTTGGGCCGCGACCGGAATTCTGATTTTGGTTTATGCGGTCCTGATCACAGAAAAGGTCAACCGCGCCATTTTAACGATGCTGGGCGCGTCCCTGATGGTCCTGTTTGGCATCATCAATCAGGAACAGGCCGTGGCGGGTGTGGACGCCAACACTCTGGCACTACTTATCGGCATGATGGTCATCGTGGGGATCACCAGCAAATGCGGATTGTTCCAATACGTAGCGATCAAGGCCGCAAAAGCGGTGAAAGCCAATCCAACCGGCATCCTGATCATGCTGACGCTGATTACGGCGGTGTTTTCGGCCCTGCTGGACAACGTAACGACCGTATTGCTGATCGCCCCGATTACGCTGCTGATCACTGAAGCCCTGGAAACGCGTGTGTTCCCGTTCTTTGTCGCCGAGATCCTGGCCTCGAACGTGGGGGGAACAGCGACGCTGATCGGTGACCCGCCCAACATCATCATTGGCTCGGCCGCAGGGTTGAGCTTCAACGATTTCGTGGTGAACCTGGCGCCTATCTCGGCCATATGTCTGGTTGTCCTGACCGGCATTATTTACCTTATGAACCGCAAGGAACTGGCCCGCATTCCGAAATCGGCCAGCGATCGGATTATGGGGTTCAACGAATCCGAAGCGGTTACTGATGTTGTCTTGATGATCAAGTCTCTGGCCGTATTGGCTCTGGTTTTGCTGGGGTTCACGCTGGGGCACAGCTACGGCATTCAGCCCGGTACGTCAGCGTTGGCCGGTGCAGGCCTGTTGATGCTGCTGGCCTATGGCCACCAAAGCGGTGAAGAACAATCCGAGTCGGTTCACCACATTTTTGGTGAAGTTGAATGGGTCACAATCTTTTTCTTCGGTGGGCTGTTCGTCATTGTTGCCGGTGTTGAACATGTTGGCCTCTTGGCATTCTTTGGTGAGAAAGTGCTGGAGCTGACCCAAGGCGACATGATGTGGACCGCGTTCTTCATCTTTTGGGCCTCCGGCATTTTGTCCGCAATCCTCGACAACATTCCTTTCGTGGCAACGATGATCCCTCTGATCGAGTCCACCGCAGACACGTTCGGCGGCAAGGACGCGATTGAACCCCTGTGGTGGTCGCTGGCGCTTGGCGCCTGTCTAGGCGGCAACGGCACACTGTTGGGGGCAAGCGCCAACCTTACGGTGGCTGCTTTTGCGGAAAAGGCCAAGCAGCCCATCGGCTTCATCGCCTTCGCCAAAATTGCATTCCCGATCATGATCCTGACCTTGATGATCGCAAACGTTTATATTTGGCTGCGTTACTTCTGACCCTATGGCCCTTTGAACCAAACGCATTACAGGTTCAAAGGGCGTCCGGCTCCGGACAGGCTTACTTGCCCACATACGACACGCGCCGCGCCGAGGCGCCGAATTTGGTTGTCTTTCTGGCCAATCCCCCCTAGTGACGGCCTCACCTCGGGGAGCACGGCCTGCCGCGCTGAGATGCTTATCAAGCGAACCCGTAGAACCTGAACCGGCTAGAACCGGCGGAGGGAAGGGTTTCGGTTTCATCCATCCTTGCCCTCTCGCCGCAATGGAGGATGACATGAAACATCTGCTAATTGCTGCGGGACTTCTGAGTGCAACTTCGGCTATCGCCGCCGACAAGCCTCAGCTTACCGTTTACACCTATGACAGCTTTGTATCCGACTGGGGCCCTGGCCCGCAGGTCAAAGAAGCCTTTGAGGCAACCTGCGACTGCGAGTTGAACCTCGTGGGCGTTGAAGATGGTGCCGCGCTTTTGTCGCGTGTCCGGCTTGAGGGTGAAAACTCTGACGCCGACGTCGTCCTTGGGCTGGATACCAACTTGATTGCATCGGCCCGGGAAACTGGCCTGTTTGCGCCCAATTCCGTTTCTGCCGACTTCGCGCTGCCGATCGAATGGACCGATGACACGTTCACACCGTATGACTGGGGCTACTTCGCCTTCGTTCACAAAGCGGATGCGACCGCGCCTGCGAACTTCCGGGAGCTGGCGGATAGCGACACCAAAATCATCATCCAGGACCCTCGCTCGTCCACGCCGGGTCTGGGTCTTCTGATGTGGGTCAAAGCGGCTTATGGTGACGAAGCACCCGAAATCTGGGCAGGTCTTTCCGACAACATCGTGACGGTCACCAAAGGTTGGTCCGAGGCATACGGCCTGTTTCTTGAGGGCGAGTCGGACATGGTTCTCAGCTACACGACATCTCCGGCCTATCACCTGATTGCCGAGGACGATGACAGCAAGGCCGCGTCAGCTTTCGACGAAGGCAATTACTTGCAGGTCGAAGTCGCTGCAAAGCTGGCTGCAACAGATCAGACCGATCTGGCGGATCAGTTTTTGCAGTTCATGGTCTCGGACGCGTTCCAGCAAATCATTCCGACGACCAACTGGATGTATCCGGCCGTAACCCCGGCAGACGGCCTGCCCAAAGGGTTCGAAACCCTGACAGTGCCGGCAAAGTCGCTTCTGTTCTCTCCCGATGAAGCCGCCGCCGTGCGGGATCAGGCCCTGGCAGAATGGCAGAACGCGCTCAGCCAGTAAGCCCATGGCCCGGTATCGGTGCGGCGGCCCTGGTCGCCGCGCTGATCCTGGGCACTCTTTCGGCGGTTGCACTGCGTGCTGAAACCAGCGGCGGGTTCACTCCCGCCGACTGGGCTGCGCTGCGGTTCACGCTGACCCAAGCCACACTGTCCGCATTGTTCAGCGTGGTATTGGCCGTGCCGGTTGCGCGGGCTTTGGCACGTCGGAGGTTCCCCGGCCGACGGGCTTTAATTGCGCTTTTAGGCGCGCCCTTCATCCTGCCGGTCATCGTTGCCATTCTGGGTCTGCTGCAAGTCTTTGGCCGGTCGGGATGGATCTCGGACAACCTTGGCATTTTCGGCCTGCCGCCCATACGCATCTACGGCTTGCATGGGGTCGTACTGGCGCATGTTTTCTTCAACCTACCCCTGGCCACACGCCTTGTGTTGCAAGCCTGGCAGGAAATTCCTGCAGAACGGTTTCGCCTGGCCGCACAACTGGGCTGCAATGGCATGGCCATGTTTCGACTGATCGAGATGCCCATGCTCAAACGGACCCTGCCCGGGGTTCTGGCGGTAATCTTCGCCATCTGCCTGACCAGCTTCGCCGTCGCCCTGACCTTGGGCGGAGGACCACGGGCTACAACGATCGAACTGGCGATCTATCAGGCCTTCACCTACGATTTCGACCTGGGCCGCGCCGCCCTGTTATCCGCCCTGCAACTTGCCCTGACAGCTGCGACCGCTTTAGTGGCGCTGAAGTTTGCGCGCGGGGACGGTTTTGGAACAGGTCTCGATCGCGCCTTGCGCCGCTGGGACGGGGGTGCGCCGACGATAGATATATTCTGGATCGTCGCAGCGGCCGTCTTTTTGCTGCTTCCTTTGGCATCGGTCGTAATTTCGGGAGCTGCCGGGTTGTTTGACATGCCCGCAATCGTTTTTAGGGCCGCGCTGATCTCGGTCCTTGTTGCCGCTGCAAGCACCGCAGTCCTGCTTTTGCTTGCTTTGCCTATGGCCACCGCCGTCGCGAGCGGCCGGTACGGGCTTGTGGAACTCAGCGGCATTTTGGGTTTGGCGGCATCACCACTGGTGATCGGTACGGGCCTGTTCATCTTAATCCGGCCTTTGGCAAACCCGACGACATTGGCTCTGCCTGTCACTGCTTTTGTAAATGCTGCGATGGCCCTGCCGTTTGCTTTACGCATTCTGGTCCCCACGGCGCGCGACATAACCGCTAGGCACGGACGTCTCGCGCTTTCATTGGATATGACAAAATGGACGTTTTTCACACGCATCTTGCTACCGCGCATGCGTCCACAGATCGGTTTTGCCGCTGGCCTTGGGGCGGCTCTGTCAATGGGTGATCTGGGCGTGATCGCACTGTTCGCCGATCCGCAGATCGCGACCCTGCCCTTGCAAATCTACCGCCTGATGGGCGCCTATCAGATGCAGGCGGCTGCCGGCGGGGCATTAATGCTGTTGCTGCTGTCCATGGGCGCATTCTGGCTATTGGACCGAGGAGGGCGCTGGCATGCTGAAGCTTGACGACTGTGTGATTGAAAACGGGAATTTCACCCTAAACGCCGATATCCAGATCGAGGTTGGCAACAGCATTGCCATTATTGGCCCGTCCGGCGCGGGCAAGTCCACATTGCTGGAGACTATCGCCGGATTTCGAGACCTAAAAAAGGGCCAGATTTTTTGGGGTGGGCGACAGATTTCCAACCAGCATCCCGGCAAGCGCCCTATGGCGATGCTGTTTCAAGACGGAAACCTGTTTCCGCATCTGACGGCTGAACAAAACATCGCCCTGGGCCTGCGCCCAAATGGTCGGCTGTCGAGGGACGAGGATGCACAGGTTCAGTCCGCACTGGACCGGGTTTCATTGCATGGTATGGGCGCGCGCAAACCCTCGGAACTGTCCGGAGGACAGCAAAGCCGGGTTGCCCTGGCCCGCGTACTTGTGCAGCGGCGCGACCTGTTACTTTTGGACGAACCGTTTGCCGCCCTTGGGCCAGCCCTAAAGGTCGAAATGCTGGATTTGGTGGCCGATCTGGTAGCCGAAACCCAAACGACCCTATTGATGGTCAGCCACGATCCGCAGGATGCACGCCGAATTGCCGACCAGACCGTACTTGTTGCAGACGAAACAGTGCATGCCCCCGTTCAGACAGCGGAACTCTTTGACAACCCGCCGCCAAGCCTGCGTGCCTATCTTGGCTAGCGGCGATCCCGCCTGAGACGTCAACGAGACGTTGTAACGGGTCGCCAAGCTAAATATCGTTCAAAGATGGTCAACGAAGATAGGCATACGCAGCACACTGGCGTGATCGACAAAAGCGCCCGGGCGCAAAGCTACCGCCAGTCAAGGTTGAAGATCCGAATTTCTACTCTGCTGGCGCTGACCATTGGCGGACTGGTGGCAATATCGGCTGGGGCAGTTCTGTTGGTTTCGACTTATGCCAATTTTCAGAACACGACGGAACTGTTGAATACGTCTGCCGCGATGATCGTCGAATCCATCGAAGACGATATCTTCAGCCTGACGACACCGATCGAGGAACTGGCACAATCCCTACAAGAAGACGCAAGCACGGGCGAAGTCGATCTGCACGACACCGATTTTCTGAAAGCCTACTTCAAAGGTGTGGTGGCTTCGGTCCCGTATCTGACCGATCTTGCCATCGTGTATCCTGACAGCAGTCTGTTCATTTCAACACATATAACCGATGTTGAGGGGCCACGTTTAATAACGTCATACGAGCCTCCTGCTGCAGGCACGCTTCAGTATCTTAAAGATGTCAAAGGCTATGATGGTTTGTTCTGGAACGAACCCTTCTTTGACCAGGGCCGGACACATATCTCAGCGACTGTACCTGCCTATAAAGACGGTATTTTCCTCGGGGCCGTGCTCGTTTCTTCTACCGTTCACCATTTCTCGGGCCTGGTCGACGAGTTAAGCGGGAAATACGGGGCAACCGGTTTTGTTCTGTACGGTGACAACCGCGTTCTGGCCCATCCCAAATTGCTGAACCTGTCCGCAAACACGTTAAGCTCAAACGCCCCCTTGCATTCGGTCGCAGCACTTGATGACGCGGTCATCTCACAAATGCTGATGCAGCCACCCGAGTTTCAGGGCAACGATGGAACATTTGTCGGATATGTGGTCGAGGCGCTGGACGGAGAACACCTGGTTTTGACAAGCATCGTCAGCGGCTTCGGATCTGAGCCGTGGGTGATCGGGCAGTATTCTCCACTAAGCGATTGGAGCAACCAGTGGTCCCGGCTGAGTGACGCCGCCCTGGTCAGTCTTGGTTTGCTGATCGCTTCGGTCATTGCGGCGCTTGTGTTGGCAAGACGATTGGCGGCACCCATTCACAGGTCGACCGAAGAAGCCATCAAAATCAGCGAGCTGAATCTGAACCAGATCGACCACCTGCCCCCCTCTCGGGTCTCAGAACTGAACCTTCAGGCTGTGGCCTTCAACAAGATGCTCGACGGGCTGCGCTGGTTTGAAACTTACTTGCCCCGAACCCTTGTACGGCAAATGCTAAAGACCGGGGATCCTAACCTTGTGTTGCCGCGCGAAGTCGAACTGACGGTGATGTTCGCCGATATCGTGGGGTTCACACCCGCATCCGAGGCCATGACGCCACAAGCCACGGCAGCAATGCTGAACCGGCATTTCGAGATCCTGAACCGCTGTATCGAAGCCGAAGGCGGAACGCTCGACAAATACATCGGCGACGCGGCGATGGCGTTCTGGGGCGCCCCTCAGGACCAGACGGATCATGCCGAGCGCGCCTGCCGGGCTGCATTGGCAATCAAGCAATCTCTGGCTGAGGCTGGCGTCGAGTACGGCGTCAAGATCGCGGTGCACACCGGACCGCTGATTGTCGGCAATATCGGGGCCGTCGACAGGATGAATTACACAGTGATCGGCGACACGGTGAACACCTGTGCCCGGATCGAAACCCTGGTAGGCGAACTGCCAAGTGACGAGCAAACCAGGATTTTGATCAGCGATGCCACAGCGCGACTGATCAGCCCGGTTTTTCATCTGATCGACTGCGGCGAATTCACGGTCAAAGGACGTTCAAGGAAAGTGAATGTCTACCGCCTTTGCGATGCAGATAAGACCCTTGGCCCCTCAGCATAACCTGCCAGAAATTCCGGAGGCCATATAAAGGTCATTCGGTGCGCCGCAATTGCTTTGGTGTTTTGCCGTATTCGGCCTTAAATGTCTGGGCAAGCGTAGAGGTTGATGCAAAACCGCAGGCAATGGCGATGTCAATAATCGGCATTTGCGAGTTCGAGACCAGGGTAAACGCTTTTTTTAATCTGATCTTTCTATAAAATTTTCCGGGCGATGTGCTCAAGTGCAGCATGAACTGGCGCTCTAACTGCCGGGTGGATACGCCCACGCGGCGGGCAAGACTGGCCGTTGGCAACGGGTGTTCCGTGTTTTCTTCCATGATGCGGATCGCGTTTTGCAGCCGCTTTTCTAGGAAATTCGGGTTCGCGCTCACGCCTTTGGGTTGCTCTTGCGCGTGGCCCCGAACGTCGTTCAGCATCAATTGACAGGCCAGTTCAGCCCTGTCCTGAGGCTCAAGAACCTCGGCCAGAATGCCGATGATCGCCTCGACGGTATGACCGTGCCCGGCGCAAGTCAGCACCGTTCCATTTCGGGCAACAAGACTTTCAGAAAGCATGGGGTAATCCCCAATCTCACGCAGCAAACCTATGTCGCGCCAATGTGCCGTGACCGGCCCGGATTGTTGCACTGTCGCCTTGATATATTCGCGCGCCGCGTCCGAAAACAAGGCAACCGGTCGTTTATGCTTTTGCATTGCCCGGACGCGTCGCAACCATGTACTGACATTTCCCAATTGACCGCCCACGACACACAGGCAATCGCTCAGATACTGGTCAGAGATGGCAGGCGTTGCCCGCACAATCAGGTCTGAACTGCTGGACACCAAGCCGGGCGTGTCCGACGTAATCTGCCACCGAAAAAGATCGCGGTTGAGAACATCATTTGCCGTCTGCAAAACTGCAATGATGGATGACAGCTCCAGATAGGCAAATTCCGCCTGAACAAAAATCTCGAAAGCTATTTGCTGTTCGGTCTTCGATTTGTCTGTGAGTGCTAACATTCGACGAGATCTTGTTGTTCTTTATCAGCGCGATAGCCCCTTTCAAGACCCGATCAATCTTTGGGGCAGCCGAACATCAATTGGCAAGGACCTAGTTTGAACCGATCGTGGGGTTGAAAGCAAGGAACAAGTCCGCAGGGGTCGTCGCGGCCATGCGTTTCCGATCGTAGTCGTAAAATCGAAACGCAGGGTCTGAACGACCCCGCGCCAAGTGATGCCTGGTCTACCTTGGTTTATGCCGCCGCTATCTGGCCTGCCTTTTCGACCAATACTTCTGCCTGACGGATCGAGGCATAGTCGATCAATCGTCCATCCAGCGACACAGCACCTTTCCCGGATGCCTCGGCCTCGGACATGGCGATAAGGATACGCTGTGCCTTGTTCACCTCAGCGTCAGATGGGGACATGACCTCGTTGGCCAATGCAATCTGGCTGGGATGGATGGCCCATTTGCCTTCGCAGCCCAGAACGGCCGCACGTTTTGCCGCAGCCTTGTAGCCGTCAGGATCCTGAAAGTCTCCGAAAGGCCCGTCGATTGGGCGCAGACCGTTAGCACGGGCAGCAACGACCATGCGGGCTAGTGCATAGTGCCACATGTCGCCCCAATGAGTCAGACGGCCACCATCAGCATCCGCGTCTGTCAGAACCGAATAATCCGGGTTCACCCCACCGATGATCGTCGTCCGCGCGCGGGTAGAAGCGGCATAATCGGCAACCCCAAAATGCAGGCTTTCATTGCGTTTTGAGGCGGCCGCGATCTCGCTGACGTTCTGCATGCCCAATGCAGTTTCGATAATGTGTTCAAAACCGATCCGCTTCTTATATCCTTTGGCATCCTCGATCTGAGTGACAAGCATATCAACAGCATAGACGTCTGCGGCGGTGCCTACCTTTGGGACCATGATAAGGTCCAGCCGCTCACCAGCCTGTTCGACCACATCGACCACGTCGCGATACATGTAATGGGTATCCAGCCCGTTGATCCGAACCGACATGGTTTTGGAACCCCAATCGATATCATTCAGTGCCTCGATGATATTCTTACGCGCCTGTTCCTTTTCGTCCGGGGCAACAGCGTCTTCGAGGTCAAGAAAAATGACGTCCACATCTGATTTCGCGGCCTTTTCGAACATACCAGGCTGGCTGCCCGGAACGGCAAGTTCGCTGCGGTTCAGGCGGGCGGGCGCCTGGTCGATGGAATGAAAGCTCATGGTTTGGGTCCTTCGTCTTTTGGTTCAGAGTGATCGGGGTTGGCCTCAGATCACGCGATCTCGGGGCGCGCGTCCGGCGAAAAAGTCGTTGAGGTTATCCAGAACGCGAAACCCCATCGCTTCGCGCGCCTCGCGCGTGGCGCTGCCCAGATGCGGCAGCATCACGAGGTTGTCGCATTGCAACAGGTCCGGGCTGATGCGGGGTTCGCCATCGAAAACATCCAGCGCCGCTCCGCCGATCATGTCAAACATCAGCGCCTGGATCAGTGCCCATTCGTCGATCACCTCACCGCGCGCGGTGTTGATCAGAAAGGCGTCGGGTTTCATCAGGCTTAACCGGCGCGAGTTGATCAGGTGCCGGTTCGCAACACCACCAGGGCAATGCAACGAAACGAAGTCACACTGCGGCAACAGATCGTCAATCGTATCTACCTGAGTTGCGTTGCATCGGGCCAGTACATCCGGCGCAACCTTGCTGCGGTTGTAGACAATGATATCCATCCCGAACCCGTGGTGCGCCCGGCGGGCCATCTCTTGTCCGATGCGGCCGTAGCCGATGATGCCCAGAGTTTTGCCACTGACCTTGGTGCCCACCAGATGTGTAGGCCGCCATCCGGTCCAGTTGCCCGAGCGCAACTCACGCTCTCCCTCACCTGCACGGCGCGCCACCATCAGCAGCAACGTCATCGCAATATCAGCAGTGCATTCGGACAGAACGTCAGGCGTGTTTGTCACCGTCATGCCCAATTCGCGGGCCGCGGGTTCGCAGATGTGGCTGTAGCCGACCCCGTAATTTGCAAGGATCCTGGTTTGCGCCGCTGAAACGTCCAGTGCCTCGGCGTTCAGCGTATCTGTGACAGTGGGCAACACCGCATCATAGCGTTTCAAGGAATCCCGTATTTCAGCCGGGGACATGGGCTTGTCCCCGGTATTCAGAACGACGTTGTAATTCTCGGCCAACTGCGCCTCGACGGCAGCAGGCCAGCGACGGGTAACAAGAACCGAAGGTTTAGCCATTACGCAGCCTTTCCCATGACGCGGGCGATGGTTTCGCCGATAACAGCGGGATTTTCAGCGACCGTGACGCCGGCTGCCGAAAGGATTTCGACTTTCTCGGACGCGCTTTCGCCAAAGGCCGAGATGATCGCGCCCGCGTGGCCCATCGTCCGGCCTTTGGGTGCGGTCAAGCCTGCGACATAGGCGACGACGGGTTTGGTCACATGATCGCGGATGTATTCCGCGGCTTCGGCCTCCTGTGGGCCACCGATCTCGCCGATCATGGCGATGACTTCGGTGCTTTCGTCCTGTTCGAACCGTTCAAGGATATCGCGGAACGAAGATCCATTGATCGGATCACCACCGATACCCACGCTGGTCGAAATGCCAATACCCCGTTCCTTGAGTTGGGCCGCAGCCTCGTACCCAAGCGTCCCCGAGCGGCCAATGATCCCAACATTGCCCGGCAGATAGATATGTCCGGGCATGATCCCCAATAGCGCTTTACCTGGGCTGATTGTACCCGCGCAGTTTGGTCCGGTCAGAACCATGCGTTTGTCTTTTGGATACCGATACATGTAGCGCTTGACCCGGATCATATCCTGCGCCGGGATGCCATCGGTGATGCACACGCAATAGCGAATACCTGCGTCGGCGGCCTCCATGATGGAATCCGCGGCGAACGGTGGGGGTACGAAAACAAGGCTGGCATCCGCTCCGGTGGCTTCGACGGCCTGTTTGACGGTGTCAAAAACCGGCACACCCTCGACGGTTTCGCCGCCTTTGCCGGGGACAACACCGCCAACGACGTTTGTGCCATAGGCCAGCATGTCCTTCGTATGAAAGCGCGCCATGCGTCCGGTGATGCCCTGAACGATAACCCGTGTGTCGCGGTCGAGAAGAATGCTCATTACACAGCCCTCATCTTGGTGTTTTGGGACAGATCGTTGCGCCACGCGCCGACAGCGCGTTCTGCGGCCTCCATCAGAGTAGTGGCGCGGATGATCGGAAGACCGGATTTGGCCAGAATTTTCTGACCCTCTTCGACATTCGTTCCAGCAAGGCGCACAACGACCGGAATGTCGATCTCGATCTCGCGCAGTGCCTGCACGACGCCTTCGGCAACCCAGTCACAACGGTTGATCCCGGCGAAGATGTTGACCAGCACCGCCTGAACATTGTTGTCCGACAGAACCAGCCTGAACGCCTTTGCTACTCGTTCTGGAGACGCTCCACCACCGATGTCGAGGAAGTTTGCGGGCTCTCCTCCGGCCAGCTTGATCGTATCCATCGTGGCCATAGCCAAACCAGCGCCGTTCACGATGCAACCGATATTGCCTTCCAGCCCAACATAGGAAAGACCACGATCCGCCGCGCGGCTTTCGCGCGGGTCTTCCTGGCTTTTGTCACGCAGTTCAGAAATCTGGGGATGCCGGAACAGGGCGTTGTCGTCAAAGCTCATCTTGGCATCCAATGCCAACACGCGGTCGTCACCTGTGACGACCAGCGGGTTGATTTCAACCATCGTGGCGTCCAGTTCGCTGAACGCGGCATAGCAGCCCTGCAATGTCCGCACCATTTGCTGAACCAGACGCGGTTCCAGCCCAAGGTTGAAAGCGATCTCGCGCGCCTGAAACTCTTGCAAGCCGACGGCGGGTTCCACAATAGACCGCACGATACTGTCGGGGCGCTCGGCCGAGATGTCTTCGATCTCCATCCCACCTTCTGACGAGGCAACGATCATCACCCGCTGGCTGGAGCGATCCAGCACGAAGCCCAGATAAATCTCGCGGTCGATAGGCACGGCAGATTCGACATAAACACGGTAGATACCCTTGCCCTCGGGTCCTGTCTGATGTGTCACAAGCTTGCGGCCAAACAGATCGTGGCAGGCTTGATAGATCTCGTTTTCAGTGTTGCACAGCTTGACGCCGCCCGCTTTGCCACGGCCACCGGCGTGGACCTGCGCTTTGACGATCCACTTGTCACCGCCCAGTTCGCGCGCACGGTAGGCCGCCTGTTCAGGGCTGTAAGCCAATGCGCCCGACGGCACGGCAACACCGAAATTCGAAAGAACCTCTTTCGCCTGATATTCATGAATATCCATCTGCAATCCTCCCGTTCATGCAGTGTGATTAAGCCGCGATCGACGTGCCATAGCGGCTTTCGAGCAGCGCCTCGATTTCTTCGAATTCGACCTGACCGCCCAGTTCCCGGATGGCTTCCGCAAATAGACGCACGATGCGGCTGACAGCCTGTCGGTTGAGCTGATTGAGAATGCCAATACGAACCTGAACCGGCGCGCTCAGCGTCGGCCAGATGCCAAAGCCCTGTGCCCGGCAATGCTGCACCAATTCCATTTCGCGACCGGCCAGTTCCGGCGGCAAGTTGAGCACAACAAGGCTGGGCATATCCGAGGTCACCTCGCACCCCATGGCTGTCACGGCGTCGCGCAGCACGCGCTCGTGGGTCTTGTAGGATGCCGACCGTCTGGCCAGACCTTCCTGCAATGTCAGACGCAGGGACTCATGGAACGCGGCGACGGCGTATCCGGAATGCGTTCTGTGATAGGTCCCTTTTTCAACATCCTGACCGTCGACAATGCCCCAATGGCGCGCTTCGAAAATCGGATTGTGCACGTAAGTGTAGGCACCTGTGGTCTTGAGAGATCGGATAAAGGTATCCGTAAAACTGACCGGCGCGTAAGTCAGGGGCAGACAACAAAGCCCCTTTTGCGGACATGACGCCCAACCGGCGATCCCCGGATAGTCATCGATCGAAAAGTCATCCACACCCAGCGATGAAACTGCATCAATCAGACCCATTACACCGTGACGCTCGCACGCATCCGAGAACGCGCGCAGGTCGTTGACGCGACCAGATCCGGTTTCCCAATGCGCCATGAAAGCCCATTTGGGCTTGTGTTCCGCCAACGCGTCCTCGGCCATTTCACCGGTCACCGGCTGACCATGCGGGACATCAATCACTGTGACACTTGCTGCCTGAGGATCCAGCGGATTGGCGGCATGTTCCTCTGGTGTGGCCGCCTTGATCCGCAAAGTCAGCGCGTCGATCCCGGAGAAGGTTCCGTTGGCAAAGGCCACGACCTTGTCACCGGGCATGACGGCAGAGAACATGGTGTCCAGCGCGCTCCAACCTGTCCCGGCGACGGCGAAAGTATATGCGTTTTGGGTGCCCCAGACCTTGCGAAGCATGTGTTTGCATTCAACCATGCCCCTGAGAACATCGCCCTGCATGTGATCGGCCACGCCCGCGTTGGTGAAAGCTTGCAGAACACGTGCATCCGTATTGCCCGGCCCGGGACCGGCGGCCAAGGTCTCGGGGATCTCAAGCGGAGGGAAAATCTGAAATGTCATCGGTTGACGTCCTCGGCATTTGAAGGGGCATCTGGGCCCATTGGGTTGCATTGCCAATTAGGAAACGCGGACTTGCCTCGTGACACAACGTAACTTACTACTGCTTTAGGATGGCTATTTGGGTCGGAAATTTCCCACCCTTATTGGTAAAAATACAAAGGTATACCGAAATTTCACCTACCTATACGGGTAGTTTTTGCGGAAATTGGACAGAAATCAGATGGTTGAAACCGTACAGACACAGATTGACGTCATGCTGGCCGACAGCAATCCTCTGGTCCTGTCGGCCATGTCGGAGATCTTTGAACGCGACTCACGATTCTCGCTTGTTGCGACCTCGGCGACGGCCGAAGGCTTTTTGGGGACGGTGATGCGGGTTCCCGTGAAAGTCGGAGTTATCGACTGGAATCTTCCCGTTTTGGGTGCAGCCAAACTGATTGAGGTGCTACGCGAACAGGCCAATGCACCACGGTTTGTCGTTTACGGCGATACGTCCGGTGACGTTCCAAGACTGGCAATGCAAGCGGGGGCCGCCGGGTTTGCTGCGCGATCTGGCGAGGTCGAAGGCTTGCTGAAAACTTGTGCAGACGTCGCCGATGGCAAGATGGTGTTTCCCTTCGTTGACGTCCGCAAAATGCAGCAGGACCCCATCCAAAGCCTGTCCCGCAAAGAGCGCGCGATTCTCGAGGCTCTGGCACAGGGTATGTCCAACCGGGATTTATCGAAGGAGCTTCAGATTTCCACCAACACGGTCAAATTTCACTTGTCCAACATTTATGAGAAACTGGCCGTAAAGAACCGAACCCAAGCGATTGCATACTACTATTCATCTCGGTTGTCGCGCGAGTAAGCCAAGCGTTTCCCGGCTTAGCCGGCCATGAAAGTGCTGTTCAGATCACCGCTGAGACAAACGACCGGGTTCGTCGCCAGTCTCTTGCACCTGATCGGGTTGAAAAGATCTATTCCGGATTTCAGCACACAGTGTCGACGTCTAAAGACGCTGAACGTAAGAATACTGTGTCATTGTTCCAAAGGTCCATTGAAACCCGCGGTCGATCGAGCTGCGGCAACGTCAAAGATGCTCGCACGTTGCCGAAGTTTCTGGATCAAATTCCACCAGAATAGCCAATCGGCTCTGTCACGACCGAACTGTGCGCGGGTAATCTGGACTGAGACACAGCCTCAATGGTTGTCACTGTACATGAGGCATTTTGCGAGAAACGCCATTAGATCGGGTTGTTGATGTCCGGCAAAAACCGAAAGGTGGTCGCTGAAACTTTGAAATTGCAATCCTGTCAAGCCGGGCCTTTGCAATGGCCCTGCGCCGCAGGCATAGTCCTGACAAAGCCAGTCGCCAAAGGCCGAAAAGAATGGACAGGATCAAAGTAAATCTGATCGGAGCGGGCCGGGTCGGTCAGACATTTCTGAGCCTTCTCAGCTCTTTGACGGATTGCGAAATACAGGATGTCCTTAGTGCAAGTCGGAACTCGGCAGAAAACGCTGTTCAACGCGTCGGCGCAGGTCGGGCCGAAACTGACCTATCAGATATGCGGCCAGCCGATCTCTGGGTTATCGCAGTACCAGACACGCAAATCTCTCGCGTCGCCTCCGACCTTGCCGCGACGCAGACAGCGATAAAACAACGCCCCACAGTCTTTCACTGCAGCGGATTCTTCCCGGCTGATGAACTGGCCGCGTTGCGTAGGCTGGGCTGGCGTTTGGCCAGTGTGCATCCGGTCCTTTCCTTCGCTGACCCTGATACAGCGATAAAACAGTTCACGGGCACCCTGTGCGGCCTTGAAGGTGACGCCGATGCATTAGCTATCCTTCAACCTATTTTGGAAAGAATGGGGGCCGAGTGCTTTTCGATCCGCTCTGATGGCAAGAGCCTTTATCACGCGGCGGCCGTGATCTCGAACAACTTTGCCGTAGTGCTTCAAGCCATCGCGCGCGAAGCCTGGGCCGAAGCCGGGGTCAGGGCCGATGTGGTCCCACTGCTGAATGCAAGGCTTCTTGAAAGCACTGCGGAAAATGTCGTTGCTTTGGGACCGCAACAGGCATTGACGGGCCCGGCCGCGCGCGGAGATGAACGAGTCGTGACCACTCAGGGACGCGACGTGGCAAACTGGCACCCCCAGGCCGGAGAGGTTTATCGCACCTTAAGTGACATGGCCGGGTCTTTAAAAAAGACCGGTTCGACCGATGCCACCCTTAAGTTGTCAAAAGAATAAGCCGCATCGCTCGCGTACTGAGGCCCACGCAATTCAGTTGGCACCAGTTCGGGGTGTCTTCAACACAGAGATCCCCCTCTCCTTGGGTTGCCAGCATGGTACGAGCACGTCGACCCCCGACATCTAAGTCGGCCGTCACCTGTCGCAAAGGTGTGTAGTTTGCAGTCAAATGGCTGAGAGGCTGATCAGAACTATCAGGCACAACTGAAGGCGCACATTTCACTCCGTCTTCAGTGCTCGACAAACCCCGCTGAATCTCTTTGAACAGCAGCGTTATCCCAGTTTCGTCGATTCTTATTTGGCCCGAGGCGACCTGGCGGCAATGCCGACCGAGTGGCATTCTAGGGGGCACTAAGATCTGCGCATAACCTGACCGATACATTCGATACCGCTTCGGAATTCCTGTGATAGCCTCACAGCGCTCAGGGTCTTGAAACGGCACCGTACTCCATTTCATGAAGCCGTTCGAGGAAGGATGCATTCAGAATAATGATTGAGCGATCCTGAATCCGAATTGCGTCGGCGCGCTCCCACTCTTTCAGGCATCGATTCACGTTGCTGCGGGTACTGCGGACCATACTCCCGATATCGGATTGCGTAACAAACGCCCCGATCCTGATCGCCTGCCGTCCGTCGACCGAGATCGGCTCGCCGACCTGACTGGCAACGCGCAACAAAGCTTCCGCAAGGCGCGCCGACAGGCTGTTCATTGTCAGACAACGCGTGGCGTCAACGAACGTTCGGAACCTTTCCGCGACCAGATCGCTCAGGGCCTGACAGGTCGACATATTGGAGCGGCTGAGCATGTTCAGAACATCTCTGCGAATGCGGTAGACAGTGACAGAATTCAGCGCGGTTGCGGTGCCTGCATATTGGCTTTTTTGGAATACACCCAACTCACCAAACGTGTCACCGGGGCGCAGAATAGCATAGGTAAACTCGGAACCGTTCCGTGTCAGGCTGCTCAGGCGGACATAACCATCGGCCAGAAAGTAAAGGTAGTTGGCGTCGTCTTATCGCTTTCAACGATCAAAAAACGACTTGCGTTGGTCTGTAATCAACTTAAACAGAAAAAATGAAATGCCACCAAAACCCCACCTTGCTTGAACTAGGAAACAGCCCTGTTATCGCGAAGGGAAACAGGCAATTCGTGTATGAACACCCATTTGATAAGGGGTTGCTGTTAAAGGTTCCACAACCTCATACGATGGACGCAGGTTCGAGGCTTGTAACCGACAAATGGTATGACCGGCTGTTTCGTAGAGCTACCGCTTTTAAAGGTTTCATGCGTGAGTTTGATGAAGCCTTTTTTCTGATGGTCCGCCATCAGGAAAGCCCGGATGTTATGCCCGTTTGCAGGGTGTTTGGCACTGCACCGACAGACAAGGGTCTGGCGCTGGTCTATGAACGCATTTCTGATCCGGATGGGCAGCTTTCCCCAAGTCTGTCTCAGTTAATCGCCGAAGATCGTCTCACCCCTCAGCATCTGAGCGATCTCGATAGACATTTCGACCAACTGTCAGATGAACGTGTCATCATAAGCAACAAGAACACTGGCAATCTTGTCTATCAAACATGGCCCGACGGATCCGGGCGATGGGTTTGGATTGACAGTTTTGGGTCTAAACAAGTCATTCCTCTGCGAAGATGGGTTCGCAGTTACAATGACCGCAAGCTCGGCCAAGTTCGAAAAAAGTTCTTTGATTTGATAGACGCCGCAAAAGGCTAATCGTCTGGCTAACCCAGTTGATTGTAGTCAACAGGTCCTTGTTGGTTCGGGCAGGAAGGCGCCTATTCGGCTGGTGGCTTATGAAGCGAAGCCAAATCGGCGCCAGTAGTTGGTCGCAGAGCGGGTGTTACTAGCTCAGACCAAATGCCTGGCCCATGCGCGTCCGACGACGCTCGATGGACTTGCGGAATGCTAAATCAGAAACCAGCGTCAGCGGAAACAGCACTCGTTCGCCCAAACCATCGATAACGACCAGCTTCCCATCGCGTTCTTGCGCCCGTACAATGTTTTCAAAACTCAGGTCGCCCACGATAATCCGGCCACGTTCAAGGTCGTCCATGAGTTCCATAAACTCACCGTGCAGCTGTTTGCGCTCTGACAAATCATCGCCCAATGCGGCCCGTTCAGACTCCAGCGTTGGTGCCAAATCACCATCTGGGCCGGTCATCTTTTCGACCACCAGTGCTGGTCCTTGAGATGTCGCAGCATACCCCATAAAATCCGCAAGGCGTTCAATCTCGGGGCAGCCTCGAGTCAGCGCGGCTAAGTATTCGTTTGCTTCCCGGTTCCACTGACGGAGGTTGCCATAGCGTCTCTCGGCATAACGAGGAATCACGTGGTTGCGCACCGGTTCATCCACTCTGACTTTCAACAGCGCGCGCTCAACAAACGGATGCTGATAAATCTCGTAGTTGCGGCTTCTTCGCATTGGCCGAATTTTACTTAAGTCTATCATGTTGTTTTGCCGATCCTAATAAAGAAGATCACTGATTACAGCGATCCTCTCAAACCAAAACCTCCAATTAGTCCTTTTCATTATTGAGGACAACCAGATGTCGAAGCCAATTGTTTAGTACCGGCATCCGGTGGACCGAATCGAGAATGAATCGATACGGTTCTTAAGTCCAGATTTTGCAGATTTTTCGTATGGAGCGAGGCGACTTGGTGTCTTCAATCGGTGGCGCAATTGTAGGCATATGGATTTCAGTCAAGTTCGAGCGAAGCTGGTCATGGCAGCTGGATGCCATTGACGGTCAAGGTGGTGTGGATCTGGCAGGGAACCGTTTCGAGCAGGTGCTCCAGAAAAGCTCAAGCTTCCTTTGTGTTTGCGATTTCCACCAGTTGAGCCGCAGCAAAGACGCAGGTCCAGCCAATGGCCAAATGTTTGCAACAGATCCCTTAACGAAATCGTTCGACCGGTTCCTGAGAAGTTTTGCGATTGGCCGCTAAATTCATTGTACCGTCTCTCATTCCAATGAAAATTCCCGGTCATCACACCGTGGGATCAAACGCCTAGACAAATCCCCCTGCGCATAAGAACCTGTGACCAAACAAAAACAGGGAGAAGATTGATGAAACTGATTGCTGGCCCAGCTCTGGCCTTACTTTTCTCGACGACCTCGGTGCTTGCTGCGGGCGATGGGACCTGCGCCAAAGGCAAGACCCTAACAGAGGGCACCCTGACAATCGCAACAGGTAATCCGGCCTACTATCCTTGGGTTATGAATGACGCGCCCGAAAGCGGCGAGGGATTCGAAGCCGCCGTCGCTTATGCAATCGCCGAAAAAATGGGCTTCGACCAGGACAATGTTACCTGGGTTCGTACAAGTTTTGACGAGGCGATTCAGCCCGGCGCTAAGAACTTTGACTTCAACATGCAGCAGTACTCGATCACTCCCGAACGGGAAGAAATGGTTGATTTCAGCCTGCCCTATTACACCTCGGCCATGGCGGTTCTGACCACCCAGAACGTTGTCGATTCCGGCGCAGAAGCGACGTTGGACGGCCTCAAGGATTTGAAGTGGGGCGCTGTGGCCACGACGACAGCGATCCCGATGCTGAACGACGTGATCCAGCCGTCTAGTGAACCGCTGCTTTACAACGACAATGCTGATGTGAATGCGGCCATCATGGCTGGCCAGATCGATGCCGCAATTTATGACCTTCCTACGGCACTCTATCTGTCGGCCGTCGTGGTCGAAAACGGTGCATTGCTTGGCCAGTTCCCTGCGGGGCAATCCGAAAGTCCTGATCAGTTCGGCGTTTTGATGGAAGAGGGCAACGCGTTGAAGGAATGCGTCAACGCGGCCATCACAGAACTGACCGAAAGCGGCGAGCTTTCCGCGATTGAAACCCAATGGCTTTCCGAGGCTACAGGTGTGCCGGTCATCGAGTAGATGGAAGAAACGTCATTGCAAAAAGACTCGGTTGAACGCCCTGCCGCGACGCCCACGCGTCGCGAGGTTTATGAAGCTGAGGTACGGCGTCGCTCAAATCGCATCGCGCTGATTTCAGTGGTCAGCGTGGCTCTTGCCATCGTCGTCCTCGTCCCCCTCGCGCCCGGTTGGGAGGCCGTACAACGCTCGTTTTTTAACGGCCGGGTTTTCGCCGAGACGTTTCCTGGATTGCTCGAAGCCTTTCTGATGAACGTGATGATTTTTGCCTGGTCTGCACCGCTTATCGCGATCACGGGTCTGGTTATCGCGCTGTGTCGGGACACGCGCGCACCAGCACTTTTTCCGCTGCGGCTTTTCGGCATTGCATATACGGACATCTTCCGCGGCCTGCCCGTGGTTCTTGTTATCTACATTATTGGCTTTGGCGTGCCCGGGTTGGGCCTGCCGAGGCCCTGGAACAGCCCCTACATTTGGGGCACGCTGGCGCTGGTTTTGGTCTATTCGGCCTATGTGGCCGAAGTGATCCGCTCGGGCATTGACTCTATCCATCAGTCGCAGCGATCCGCCGCGGCCTCGTTGGGGCTAAGCGATCAGGACACCATGCGCTATGTGGTCCTGCCACAGGCCATACGAAACGTCGTTCCTGCAAATATGAACCTGTTCATCGCTTTGCAGAAGGACGTGGCGCTTTTGTCCTTTATCGGCCCGGTTGAGATTTTCCGTCAGGCTGGTGTTTACAAATCGCTCTATGCCAATTTTACGCCTTATGTGGGCGCAGCGCTTATCTTTCTTGCGCTGACCATACCAGCAACGCGGTATGCGGACTACCTTATGAACAAGCAGAACAGGGCCCGTACATGACAGCGAAGCTATCCTTGCGCGGGGTGCGGAAACGGTTCGATGATCACGAGGTATGCAAGGGCATTGACCTGGATGTAGCTGAGGGCGAGATGGTGTGCCTGATTGGCGCCTCAGGCTCTGGCAAATCCACACTCTTGCGCTGCATGAACCTGCTTGAACCCATCGATGACGGCGAGATCTGGCTGGACGGGAAAGACATCTCTGAACCGGGACTTGACCCACAGCCGGTGCGTCAACAGATCGGCATTGTGTTCCAGAGCTACAACCTCTTTCCTCACATGACAGCGGCAGAGAACGTAATGCTCGCGCCACGTCGTGTACGCGGGCTGAGCAGAGATGACCTGCGCCCGAAGGTGACCCAGCTTTTCACGCGCTTTGGGCTGGGTGACCGGATGGAGCACTATCCAGACCAGCTATCGGGCGGTCAGCAGCAGCGGGTGGCTATCATCCGCGCGCTGGCGATGGAGCCGCAGATCATGTTGTTTGACGAGATTACAAGCGCGCTGGATCCCGAGCTGGTAGGCGAGGTTCTGGACGTGCTGAGGGACCTGCGAAAGCAGGGTATGACCATGGTACTTGCCACCCACGAAATGGGCTTTGCACGCGAGCTGGCGGACAAAGTGTGTTTCCTGGACGCCGGACGCATCCTGGAGCAAGGCCCGCCCGAGGTGCTCTTTTCCCAACCAAGCGAACCGCGCACCAAGGCATTCCTGTCGCGCGTGTTGTGATACCGCGGATATCGTGCAGCGTCACGCCTGGGGCCTATGTTAAACAATGTACCGGTATTCCAAACCGATGCTCATCTGCGTTTCCCACCCACGTCCAATTCGTAGGTTCTGCCAAGGCAGGCGGCTTAAATTACATGAATGAAAAGCCTATTTTGCGTGACACAATATCGACACGCTATCGATCAGCGTCAGCGGATTGTTAGCCAGTGCTTGCACTAGGATTTCACGTTCACCAGACAAGGCATAGTTTCGAGGCTGAGGCATGCACAATGGAAACCGACCGACGCACGCCAGTCCTTCATTCTTGATTGTGGAACCAAATTCTCAGATTGGCAGCGTCTAAGTGACGGGATCGGCGCGGATGACTGGTTTTGCGACCCACAAGCGGCTTATCAAAATGCACCGTCGAAACCACTCACAATAGGCTACGAAAACAGCTTCGAAGATCGAATGACCCGTCGGCGCTAAAAAATCGATACTTTGTCATCCCATCATTTCTAAGCCGTGCAAATGTTTCGGTTACGGAACATCTGCAGAAGTCTTCGAAAGCAACCCGATGGAAACACTGAACTGGATGACCCGACAAGATACGTCCGAGATCGCGCTTCAACGTGGGTTCACGTGAATTTATCTGAATGAATTGGGGTTTTCACCCTGCCGACCGGGCAATTCGCAGTTTGTTCAGAGGCTACAGTGCAGCTGTCCAGACCCGGTAACGCCCCTGCCCCGTTACCTCTCGGATCAAACCCCGGTTCATAAAACGGTCGATATTGCGTTGCACCGCAGCGCGCGAAGCCTGTGTCAGGGCCTCGGCCAGCGGTGCCGACACCATGGGCCATGCGGTCAGCGCGTCGATCAGGCGCGGTGGCGTGCGGCCGCTCAGGTCACTTGTCGCCTCGCGGGCGCGCTGATCCCAGGCGCTGACCCGATCCAGGTGCAACAAAGCCGCTAATATCGACTGCCCTGCCCCCCTGATCCAGGCCGCGAGTTTTTCCTGCGGCTCACCAACCCCACGCAACGCCCCCGGACCCGACAACGCCAACGGCATGAAGATCGCTCCACCCCGCCCCATCGACGCAGCATGTCGGGCTGCAATGATCGCTGCCTCAGTGTCCTGACCAGGGCTTTCCGAAAGGGCGCGCCAAGCATGAAACCCGATGGCTGCCTGCGTGACGGGATGCAAGCCTTCCACATTCTGCATAATCTCAGCCAAATCGGCGACGGCCTCTGGCATGTCTTCGATGCCCTGTGCCATGCGATCAAGAAACGCGGTCAGGCCAGTCGCCCAGCCGCCCTCTGATGGCCCAGCCCCTGCAGTTAGTCGGCGCACAGCCCAGCCTGCCCGGAACATCGCCTGGACATCATCGCCGGTTGCGCCAATCCGTAATCCCACCCACAACGCAAGCCGGTCGACACCGATCCTATCCCCTGTCCACCAACCCAGATCAGACACATCCATCAGCGCCAGCCGGTGTCCCCACCCGGTCGGGCCTGCGCGCAAACGTTCGTCCAACGCCCCGAACGTGGCCGCCAGTTCGGCCAGTTCATAAGACAGCTCGGCCTGGGCCGCACGCCAGTCCCTTGGATCAAACAGCAGGCGGCGATCGACCACCGGACCGGGCGGCAGAAAAACATCCTGCGCCAGGTCCTCATCCGGGGGGAGGAACCAAAGATCATCATCCTCAGGCGGATCTGTGTCATAGATGCTGGGAGGACCAACCACATCGTCGTCGTCGTCCGGGTCCGGCATCACAGGTTTCGTCGTCATGCCCGCTATATTTCGGACATTTCGTGCGGTTCACAAGACGTATTTCGCCCTGCCCCCGGTTAGCCGGCGAATGTTGTCGTCAGAATGTCCAGTTGCTGGTCAAGATCGGTCTGCTCGCTGCTGCCGATCAGCATATAGCCATATCCATCCTGCGCCCATGTCGCAGTGGCAACACCACTTATCGCCGCAAGTTCGACATCCTTTGCCGGCGCACCTTCACCCTGACGGATCACACAAAACGCCAGCGGCTGACCCTGATCATCCGCGAAGACCACCTGAATCAGAGGTTTCCCCTTAAAAGACAGAACCTGAGCACGTTTCAATTCCAATCCGGGCAGCGTCTCAAGCGCATCCCGGTTAAGCGACCGGCCCAGCTGTGCCTCAGCCCGCGCAAATTGCGCATCAAGCGCAACCGGAGAATTGTCCAACGATGCAATCGTGTCCGGCGAATAAAGTGACTGGTAGATTGCCGCCTGTTCGGCCCACCCCATCGGCTCGGGGCGTGTGGCCCAGAAAGTTGCGGACACGGCCACGATCGTCACTGACGCCGCAACTGCCATCAAGCGCCAGGGGCCGCCCGAGGTGCGGACGGTACTGACCGGCATTGGTTGCGGCAATTCAATCTGTGGCGCGTCTGCAGGAATGTTTTCGAACACTGATTGAACCACAGGTGCCAGCAGGTCCAGTGTCATCAGGCGTTGTTCCAGCGCAAGATCGGTCTCGATCGCCGCTTCGATTGCGGCGGCCTCGGCCGCATCCGCATTGCCTTCCAGATACGCCTTCAGCGTCTCGTCGGAAAACTTCATTTGCCACTCCGTCGAACGGTGTCTGCCGCATCATGCTGCATCACGTTTTTCAGTTTCTGCCGGGCGTTAGACAACCGGCTCATAATAGTCCCTATCGGAACCTCCAGCAACGCGGCGGCCTCGCGGTAGCTATATCCCTCAACAAACACAAGCATGACTGTCTCCCGCTGCGCTTCTGGCAACTGCATCACTTGTGTAAACACCTCAGCGGCGAAAATATTCGTTTCTGAATCCGGTCCGACCGAAATTAATTCGGCTTCGGGCGTCACGGACAGCGCTTGGGCCTTGCGCACCGAGCGTGCGCGCACCTCGTTCAGCCAGATCGAGCGGCAGATCGTCATCAGCCAACTGTCCAACCGATCATGCGATGTGACCTGATGATGACGCTCCAACGCTCGCAAACACGTCGATTGCAAAAGATCATCTGCAACGTCCGACGCCCCCGATAGTGCAAGACCAAACCGCCAGACCCGCTTGGAATGCGTCTGGATTGCGCCGCGCACGGCCTGTTCGGAGTTAATTTCGGGACTCATCGAATAAATCGCGACCTGTGTGTGTTTGTCATTCACGGACCGGGCCCGCGTGGTCAGGACTGACATACAAGATGGAGGAAGGAAATGAAACTTCTGTTGAAGGCGGTCACAATCGCGTCGACAATTGTTGCAACCCCTGTTCTGGCACAGAACTGGACGCTGGACCCTGAAGGCTCGCAACTGGCTTATGGTTCGATCAAAAAAGACACCGTAGGTGAGGTCAATTCTTTCACAAAACTCTCTGGTCTTGTCAGCCCTGATGGCAAAGCTGAGATTGAAATCGATCTTTCCTCGGTTGAGACCAATGTCGATATCCGCAACGAACGCATGATCGAACACGTATTCCGCAATGCCGGCACCGCGTCGCTTGTCGCAGAGTTCGATATGCAGGAGGTTTCGGCACTTGCAGTAGGCGAAACCACGACAGTCGATGCCGAGGCGGTTTTGTCCCTGGTGGGCAGGAATATCGAATTTGATGCCGAGATGTTTGTTGCCCGGCTATCCGATACCTCTGTGATGGTATCCACCAATGACATGGTGTTCATCAGCACGGAAGACGCAGGCGTAAACGCGGGTATCGACAAATTGCTGGAATTGGCCGATCTGCCGAGCATAACCAGAACCGTTCCGGTCACGGCGCGATTTATCTTCAAGTCGGAAAAACAAGAGGCCGCAGCCGCGCCAGTGTCATCTGTTGCAGTCGCCGCTGTCGATGGAGACATCAAGGCGGGCAAGAAAGTGTTTCGCAAATGCAGGGCTTGCCATCAGCTGAAACAGGGTCTGCACGAAGTTGGTCCATCGCTTTTCGGAATTATTGGTGCAGCCGCTGGTCAGACCCCGGGATACAGCTACTCGAACCCATTGCGACAGTCTCGTACCGTTTGGACAACCGACACGCTGGCTGCCTTTCTGGCTGATCCCAAAAGTTCCATCCCCGGAAACAGGATGCAGTTCTCTGGCCTGAGAAACGCCAAAGACATCGCAGACGTCATTGCCTATCTTCAATCTGAATCGCGGGGGTGACCCCCGCCCCGGTAAAAACCGGGTTTCCATTGTCCGCAGTGCCACGCTATCCATTGTGCAACTCAGACAAGGGAGACGCGCGGCATGAGCGACACGGTCACACTGACACTGGACGAGATCCGGGACCTCAGCCTGTCCATCCTGGCCAAGTCGGGGTTTGGCCCGGAACATGCGGCGGCCATTGCCGATGTATTGACGACCTGCCAGATCGACGATTGCCAATCTCATGGGTTGTTCCGCCTGTTCATGTGCAATGACACCATGAAGGCAGGCAAGATTGACGGGCATGTGGCCCCGGTTGTTGCGCCTTCGGATAATGCCATTGTTCGTGTTGATGCGCGCGGCGGCATGTCTTTGCTGGCTTTCCGTGAAGCGTTGCCTGTGCTTATCGAAAAGACCCGCACCCACGGCATTGCTGCAATGGCAATCAATCACTGTTTTCACTTCTCGGCCCTTTGGCCCGAAGTGGAAAGTCTGTCTTCAGAAGGTCTGGCCGCGATGGCGATGGTGCCCAGCCACAGCTGGGTCGCACCGGCTGGGGGAACTCGGGGCAGTCTGGGTACGAACCCTTTGGCTTTCAGCTGGCCGCGCCAGGGCAAAGATCCGTTTACTTTTGATTTTGCGACCAGCGCCTTTGCCCGTGGTGAGATCGAGCTCTATCGCCGGGCAGGCAAGCCCCTGCCCGAAGGCGTGGCCATAGACAAGGACGGCAATCCGACCACCGATCCGCAAACTGCGATGGAGGGCGCGATGCTGACCTTCGGCAGCTACAAAGGGTCTGCCCTGTCGATCATGATCGAGCTGTTGGCTGGTCCGTTGATCGACGACCTGACCAGCCTCGAAAGCATGGAATTTGCGGAAGGCCAAGGCGGAGCGCCCTATCATGGCGAGGTCATTCTGGCCTTTGACCCCGCACAGTTCAGCGGTGGTCGTGCTGCAGCAAATGATGAGCGCGCCGAACGTTTATTTACCGATATCATCGATCAGGGTGCGCGCTTGCCGTCGCAAAGACGTTTCGCGGCGCGCGCACGCAACACGTCCCGCGGTTACGTTGAGATCGCAAAAACCATGCACGACGATTTGCTGGTTTTGGCCGAACAGGCTTAACGGCTTCGATCGTCTCTTTCCCTTGGTGGAGCGGCTGGCCAAGAAGTGCCTCCCAAATGAATTCAGGGGGCATCCTTGGACCGCATCGCCCGCACCATCGCCACCGAAATCAACGCCCGCCCTGAACAGGTCGCTACAGCGAATGGCGGAAAATCGGGCTGCGCCCGCAGCATCACGATTGGCTACTGGATGTCGGCTGCGATCCCCCAATTTTTCACCAAGCGTTACTCTTCTAAAAGTTCACGAATATTGGCATCTAACTGAGCCGTGAAACCTTTGTCATTGCCTGGGTTGGCAGCGCAATGACCCCAAGGGGAATTGTAAGGGCGGAAGATGGCGCGAGGTATGTGGTGGGCCTCAAATTCATTGTCCTCTGGAGGGAAATAGAGGTCCTGAGTACAGGGCATCAGAATGGCACGAGCCTTGATGGCACTCAGCGCCAGTTCGTAATCCCCATTGTAAAGCGGCCCGGCTGAGATGTCGCCTGCCTGCCATGTGGCAAGCTTGGCCAGCAGATTGTTTGCATCCCAGCCCTGCACATGGTCCTGTTCCCAATCCTGCATCAGCTCTTCAATCGATTGGAATCCCAGCTGCCGATATAGCCCCTCGCGATAGAAGGTCTGAGAGAAGGCCCAGCCTGCGTAAACCCGGCCAAAGGCTCTAAGCCCGGCCTCAGGTGGGCTGTCATAATTGCCGCCGTTCCAACTCTGATCCGCGCAAAGGGCGGCCTTGACCCCCTCGAGGAAGACGAAATTATGCGGTGAGGTTTTGGCTGAGGCGCAGAAAGGCAGGATCGCCTGCACTATGTCCGGGTATTGCGCCGCCCACTGGTAGGATTGGCAGCCCGCCATTGACCAGCCCGCGACAAGGGCGATTTTATCGATCCCCAGGTGATCATGGATCAACCGATGCTGGGCAGTGATGTTGTCCCACATCTGCACCAAGGGAAAACGCGGGCCGTCCTGCGGCGCAGGCGCATTCGATGGCGACGACGAACGACCATTGCCGAACAGGTTCGGGCTGACGATGAAATGGCGGCTTGGATCAATCGCGCGACCCGGGCCAAAGAACCCCTCGTTACGGGAATTTGTGCCTGTGTAAAACGTGGGCAGAACGATGACGTTGTCACGGGCGGCCGACAATGTGCCATAGGTCTGATAGGCAAGCCTGGCATCCTTCAATACCTCGCCCGACAAAAGTGGAAGGTCGCCAAGCTCGTATATCTCAAAGTCCGACACCATCTGGTCATCTCCTGCCTCAGTAGAGTCGCAAATATTCCTGCACTTCCCAATCGGTGACCGATTGGTGATACCGCTCCCACTCGTCGTTTTTGTATTCGAGATATGAATTACGCATCACCGGACCCATCACATGTTCCGCCATGGCATCGCCACGCAAGGCCTCGATCGCGTTAAACAGGGTCCGCGGCAATCGGCGGATTCCGAGCTCGGCAAGTTCAGCTTCGGTCTTTGAGTAGAGATCAAAATCCGTTGGTTCGCCCGGATCGGTCTTTTCTTTGATCCCCTTCACACTGCAGCTCAGATGCATCGCCATTGCCAGATAGACGTTCATGGTCATGTCGCAGGCACGGTTTTCGATGCAGTGACGGCTTTGCGGCAGGCGGAACTGGGCCGAGCGATTGTTGAAGCCATATGTGATATTGGTCGGAGCCCAGGTGACGGTGCCGCCTTCAAAACCTCCAACGCGCGGCACCAACCCGTTATAGGAGTTCACGGTCGGACAGGTGATCGCCGTGATTGCTTCGGCATGCTGCATCAGCCCGCCAACAGCCCAGCGGCTTTCGTCGCTCCAGTTGCCATCGGGTGTCTCAAAAATGTTTTCGCCGGGGCGACTTTCATGCTGCATCGACATGTTGATATGCGCCCCGGACCGCCAGTCCCCCACAGTTGGCTTGGGCATGAAGGTCACAAACAACCCATGCTGTTTGGCCACCTCTTTCAACGTGATGCGCAGAAAAGCCAACCGGTCAGACATTTCCAGCAGGTTGGTATAGTGGAAATCAAGCTCAAACTGGGAATATGCACCCTCGGCCACCACGTCATGCAGGTTCCATCCCAAACCTTCGATGATGTCGATCAGGGTTTTAAGGAATGGCATCGAGTCGATGGAATACTCAACATCATAGCCAAATGCCTGACGACGTGGACGAAGCCCATCTGCAGGGTCATCGTCAAATGCCTTTACCGGCTGCCCGGCGTCGTCATATTTCATCACGATAAACTCGGGTTCTACCCCGGCGTAACCAGTGTACCCTTCCAGCGCGGCCTCGTGCATGGCACGTTTCAGGGCCTGACGCGGGCAGACATTATAGGGTGCGTCTTCCCAGTAGAGATCCGAGAAGATGATCGCCATCGATGTGTCCCACGGACAGACGTAGACGGCATCGAGATCCGGAACCACCACCTGATCGCTGTCGGCGGGGCTTAGCTCGGGCACGTACGAAATCGAATGCACCGCGAATTGCGGGCCTTTTCCAAGGCATAGCGGTTCAAAATCACTCATTGGTACGGGTTTGGTTTTTGGAATACCGTGCAGGTCAATCCAGGCGGCCATCACGTATTTGACACCAGCCTCCTCCAGACGTTGCCGTACCTCTGCGATACGCGGGCGGTTACGCTCGACAGCGTCATGGAAAGTCTCGTAGTAGATGCGGGTGCTGGCATTATCTTTGGGCATTCGGCGTCCTCCCATCGAATGGCAATCAGATTTGGTTCACCGAGGGTGACCCCTCAGTGTTGGTGCTGGTTTCGGTTGTTCTGTCGCTCAGCGAAAAGGTGTTCAGCCGGGGACAAAATCGTCTGGGTCGATGCCCGGAACCTGCGTGATCCCGGCAAGCTGTTTCCAGTTGTGAGGGTAGGCGGCATAGAAGATCACGCATTTGCCGTCCGACTCGTAGGAAATGTGGTTGTCCTTGGGGACAAACAGCACGTCACCACGATTGCAAACATAGCTTTTGCCATCGCAAACAAGTCGGAACGTGCCCTCAAGGCAATAAATGATCTCGTCGCAGGTCAGATCCCAAGGCACCTTGATATTGTTCAGGACGTTGATGCCACCGCACATGGACTTGCTGAATTCGCTGGTGACCATCGGTTTGATGTAGGTGTCGCTGTCGCCCATCGAGTCGTAGCGATTTTGAACCAGATCGAATTTGAAAAGTTGAGGTGTGTCACCCATTTGGTCAGCCTTCCTGTGCCAGGTGTTTCAGTATGGATTCGTTCAATTCGACCTTGTAACCGTCAGGGTCCTCGCAAAAGGCGATGACCCTAGTGCCGTTTTTCATTGGCCCCGGTGGACGGGTGATGTTTACCCCCGCTGCAGCCAGCTGTTCGCACGCGGCATAAACATCCGGCGTTTCGATGCAGATGTGACCCCAGCCGTCGCCTTTGTCATAAGGCGTGCCCTGATCCCAATTGGCGGTCAGCTCCAACGTGGGAAATTCGGCCTCAGGCCCATAACCGATAAAGGTATTGGTGAATTTGCCTTCGGGGTAATCCGTGCGCCGCTGCACTTCCATACCCAGAATTCCGCAATAGAAGTCCAGTGACTTCTCCATATCTGTGACCCGCATCATCGTATGGGCCAGACGAAACCCTTTTGATATGGACTTGTTCATCGATATTGTTCCTTCTTTCTTAAGCACCGGCCACATCACGCTCGATCAGATCCTGAAAGGCGCGGACGCTGTCCTCCCAGGCGGGCGACAACAGCCCCCCATCCTCAGCAACCGGGGATTTGCGGCCCTCAAACATGCGCTCAACCATCTCGTGATCTTCCTTGTGGACATCCCACCATAGGTTTTTGAGGGCTTGTACTTCCTCGGCGCTCAGTTCCTGGCCTTCCGTTGTGTAAAGAGCTCGGTACTGGCGCATTTTTCCGGCACCGATGGGCACGTTCAGATAGACGCCCAGCTGATCCGGGAAATAGCGGCCCAGAATGAAATTGGGGTACAGCGTCAGATAGCGAGAGCTGACGCCCAGACTGCCGGATGTGCCCAATTCTTCGTTCAGATCCACGGCGCTGCCGATGCAGTTGCCATCGATGAGCGTATAGTGGTTTTCCAACGGCTGATCGGTGGTTGAGGCATGGACAAACTGGACGTGGTAAGGCTCGATAAAGTTCTCCATGATCAGCTTCCAGTTGGTGCCAATCTCACCAAAGTCGAGCAGGCCAATTGGTTCCACTCTGGTGAAATCCATCCCCTCCAGCCGGCTGATCAAAGGCGCGGCATAATCTTCGAAATCAGGCGCGTTCCCATCAAGATTGACGAAAATCCAATCATGCCAGACATGGGTGCGCACGGGCTTCAGGCGGTGCGCTTTGATGTCAAACCCGTCGAACTCCTGCTTTCCGGTTCCGGCAAAATGCGGTGCAGCACGCAGGTGGCCATCCAGATCATAGGCCCAGGCATGATAGGGGCAGCGGATCAGCTTGCCGACATTCTTGGGCTTGTCGACCAATGTCATGCAGCGGTGCAGGCAAACATTGTGAAACACCTGAATATCGCCATCACGACCGCGCACCGCCAGCAGTGGCAAGTCTGCGCAGGTGATTGGATGTGCATCACCGGGATTGGCCATCTGATGGGCAAAGCCGATGAACACCCAGTTCTTTGCCAGGACAGTCTGGCATTCCCTCTGCCAGAACTCTTCGCTGCGATATGCCCCGGCAGTCAGCCCGTGCTGAGGCCCGCCAACGGCCTGCGCTCTTTCCTCGGCAATTGTCATTTGTCCTCCCTTCGACACTGCCACCAGCACCCGCCTGTTCAACGGTATGCGCATGGTTTCCACCGTTTCTCGCGGTCTTCCTACTTGCCGGCTCTGTCTCGCCGCGCCGGGACTTGAGGTTTTGACTGCGAATATCGAATTTCTCGTCCAGTTTTTTCCGTTTTTCGCGACTAATTGGAATTCTGAGGCAAGAATCAGAAATAATCTGGTCAAAAAACGGCATAGTGGTACGAATTTCGCATAGCGGGATCGTGTGGATTGCGAAAGGCGCAATTCCAACGGAATTTTACAGAAAATCTGGCAATCGACTCGCGTCACCGTCCTTGGAATCTACGGTGTCGAGGGCAATGGATGTCGTTTTCTGCACTTCCCGCCACAGAATTCACAGGGGAGAATTGCGGATTTCGATGTCCTCACCTAGTCTCAGCTACGAATGCAGCAATCGAGCATCGGGTATATGGCAGTCAAAAAGCAATCAAACATGCGCGCCACCGCACAGAGCATTAGGTCCCCAAAGGATGACTTGAACCAACAGATCATCCGGCTACTGCAGCAAGATGGCCGGATGGCCTTTTCTGAGATTGCGCAGCAGTTGAACGTGTCCGAAGGAACCATCCGCAACAGGGTGAGCGGTCTGCGAGACAATAACATGTTGCGGATCGTCGCGATGTCCGATCCTGTGGCCACGGAGTACACAACCGACGCGATGATCGGGTTGAATGTGGCTGTTGGTGTGACCCCACGCCAGGTGGCGGAGCGGCTTGAAAAGAACCCGAGGGTAGTTTTCATCCTGTGGGTCGCGGGCCGTTATGACCTGATTATCGAACTCGTCAGCGACGACGGTGACGCACTAAAGGAATTTCTTGAACATGAAATCCACGCGAGTGACGATATTGCCAAGGCCGACGTTATGCCGGGGCTGCAAAATTTCAAGAACCAGTTCCTGCTTAAGCAGGGTGTGAGGGAATGACTAGGGAGCTGTCCACAGATGGAAATGCCGGCGACACATAGTTCTGCCTCCAGCGAATGAACTCATCCATTTTCGCAGCGCGTCCTTCATCCAGCATCTAAACCGATTTCTTTGATCCTGACCTCGATTTGGCAAAATTGGCGCTGATTTGTAGATCAGACGCCGAAGACGACTGTTCCTGTTGATCTGCCACGTGGCGGTCGCGGATACCGTTCATCGCCACGATGTGAGGGCCGGATTTCGGAGCCCCCGCGAGATTGTTCGCACCCGAAAAAAGCGGAACGGTGAACCAAGCGGAAAGGCGACGACCGGAAAAAACCGTTGTCGCAAGTTCGTATCGAATCGCAAAATATGTTAGGATTTATCATCAAGAACGCCGGTCTATTAACCTCAATTCTTCAACCAGTATTAGTTTATCGTCGCATTTCTCCACTTGTTCTTGGAGGTCATATGTCAGCCGATTCAACACTTTACAACTTTGCCGTAGAATTCTTGCGAAACCAGGACGAGCGGCCCAACACACCAGATACCGTTCCCGATTCCAATGCCCTGGACGTGCGGCGTGCAGCGCTGACAGGGTCGAGCGAAGCCTTCGCTGCGGCGCTTTCAGGGGCTGCTCCGGCGGAAATCAGCGTAACCGAAGCTGAGGAAGCGGCTGCGGCCCTTCGAACACTTTACGTCGATAGCGCCCAGGATCGCGATACGCTTGCAAGTCTTGCAGAGCACGGGCTTTCTTGGGACCGGATCGACGGCGCGGAGAGAGTACTGCGCTCCGGCTCCGACCGCGTGGTGGCGGTGCGCCGGGTTCCGATCTTCAGTACGCAACTGAATGACGCTCTTCCGGCCTGGACCAGTGGCTTAGCGGCCGAAGCGGTCATCGGGCCAGCACGTGATGCTTTCGGTCGTGACATTTGGATCCATATATTCCGGATCGTCCGCCAGGTCCGATTTGTCCGTGCCCCCGGCGGTGTCCCGTTCCTAAGCGTCCCGCACGTCCAGTTTGCCTCAGTGTTCCATTCCGCCGCACAAGTCGATCACGACCTCGCGGGCGGCAGCTTTTGGATGGCAACGAACCAATTTGCGACTGTGGCTGGCGACACCTACACTGGCATCCGGATCAAAGGCGGCTCGCTGTCTTTTTCTTCGCCGATTGCGGTCAATGGCGACGAGGTCGTCGTCCCGACCACTGTCACCTGCAAGCTCGATATCTTGCTGGATCCGCCCGCGCGGGGCACTTCGGGCGTCCCATTGGACCACGCCGGCACGGACGCGCGCGCCTCGATCTTCGATCCACCAGAAGCCCTGCAGATCGTCATTGGCTCTGGCGGCAATCAGATTGAAGCGACGGCAGACGCCACCATTGGTGCCTTCGGTGAAGAGGTGGAATTAACGCCAGCGCAATCCGCAGCACTGTACCTGCCGGAATTCAACCGACTGTTGGTGCCAATGACCCCGACCGAAACGGAGTTCACGGTCACCGCCTCTGATGCCAAGGATTTTGCGATCGCGGGCGACGCCCCGATCACCGGCGGTGGCCTTGCACTGCCGGCCGCGCGCATCGTCCCCGCGCTTTTGGGCGAGGCGGCGGGAGTCGGCGCATTGATGCTCCGGATCGACCCTGGACTTTCGGCTCAAATATCTTCTGAAATTGCGCCCGGACAGCTTGGGCTAACCACTTTGATGGTCGATCAGGAGCGACTTGCACTCACCGCCCTGCAAGCCGAACAGGATGGTCGCCGCACACTGATCGAAATTGGCGACGTGACACCTGAGTCACGCGCTGAAATTGGGCGCGCGACCCAAGGTTCGGTGCGTTACTTCGCCCAGACTGGCGGGCAGGAGGCCGTCCAGTATGTGGCCGATGTCAGCCTGCGCCCGGACCTTCCGCGCGATGTCGCAGGCGATCGTGTGCCGCTGCGCTTACTGGATGCGGTCGTCATCATCGCTCAGATTGGGGATATCGGCGCGCTCGCAATCTATGGTCGAAATCGCGGGGACCGGCGACGGTGCTTTCAGATAAAGAATGGTCTCCTGCGCACCAACGACCCGATCAACGCCCTTCTATACGGCTTTTTCGATGGCGAGCGCATAAACTCCGGTGCCCTTTGGGCAGGCTACAGACTGGAGGGGATCGTACCGACATTGCCTGACCCTTATGCCGCCAACGTCGGTATCCGCGACACGTCCGAGAAACGGGGCGCTCAGCTTCTGATCAGCCGGTTCGCCGTCCAGCCAGGCAGCCGGACACTGGACTTTTTCCTCCCGGGCCCAGCGCCTGTAGCGGCCCCCAACGATGGCGACACCGGCGCATCCATGAACCTACTGTCGAACTCCGTTGCGGCTGTTGCCTCGGTCACCGACATCTCCTTCGCCGCGCGTCCCAACACCGCCGCGGCCGCCGCTGATCCGAGTTGGGGGAAAGCGCTTGGCGATGCGCTAGACTTCGAATTTGTCCCTAAGATCACCCTTCTCGATGTCTCCAGTGGCGCGGGCCAGTTTGGTGTCGCGCTGCGCCCACCACGTGGCCCGCGCGATCCTATCGGAGTTTCCAGCACTGCGCCGACGACTGCAGTCAACCAGGTCGTCGCCATTGAGGACCTGGCTTTCGAGGTGGATCCCAATTGGATGGTGCTGCTGACCCTTCCTGCGGTTCAATGGGAACCCGCGGTCGTCGTTCCGCCGGAGCCTGCGGACGCTATCGCCTTTCCCGAACGTGTGGTGTTTCTCAATTCCGGCGTCCCCGCGGTCATCGACCTGCCCGACGGGGACCGCGTACCATTCGCACCGGTGCCCGCCTATGACACGATCCTCGACCGGCTCCGCGGCGACACCCACCCGTCTAGCCGGGCGCGAGTCACCCTCCCCTTTGGAATGATCGCCTCCGCTCGATTGACGGCGCCGACCGATACCGAACGCGGTGTGCGGGTGCAGGAAACCCGCCCGGAGACCCCTGATGACATGCAAGGCGCCCACCAGCTTTCGCTGCGCGCGCGGGACCGCACGCTCGCAGGTCGCCAGACCCCGGCCATGCCCGGCCATACGGTGCAACTTCCCGTTGCCGTGCCTGCGGATGTACCCGGCGCGCCAGTCAGCATCCTGGGAACCAGCGCGACGAGCATCTTCAACTCTAGCCTTGGTGCTGGTTCACCCAGCACTGCGCTCGTCCCCGTCACGCGGCTCGACCTTTCGGGCTATGGCGAAAGCATCTTCAGCAAGTGGAACAACCCACTGAACGCCACAACTCAGGTCGAGAAGGTCGAACTGGACGTGCCCGTCGGACGCACCGCGCGGGAAGTCGTCACCGTCAAATCGGTTCTGGTTCCCTACGGCGTGCCTGTTGTGCGCACGATCACGCTTCAGCGTAAGGCAGACGCCATTGTCGGTCGCAGCGACACCGGCTGGGTTGCGGGCGGCGATGGCCTGTATGACTTCCCAGGTCTCGGCCTGATCACTCATCCCGGAGTCGTAAGCCGGATCACAAATGTCACCGAGATCGCCGAGACCGGCCAGATCGTCACCGCCAATGGGCAGGATTTCATGGCCGTCTACTTCCAAGGCGATCTGGTCATGGATGGCGCCGACGCTCCTGTACCGGTCAAACAGCACCTGGGCTACGTGCGCATTACCGCCGACCCGCCGGCCTTCGACGTCGCCACCTACACCGACCTGATCAATCAGGTCGGGCCGATGTGCGGCCCTGTCGAAGCGGTTTGTGCCGTCGCAGGCGGAGAGCAGAAGATGCGTATGAACCGCGTCGGCATTGCTGTCGCGGGAACCGAGTTCGCGATGACTGCATGGGGCAGCCTCGTCTTTCCCGGCGGCGAATGGTCTGTGCTCGAGACGCTCGACGCCAGCGGCGCCCCTTCGCCGGTGCCTGAGGATGAAGGCTTGCCGCTGATCCGGCGCGGCGCAGCTGGCCTGCCGACAGGAGAACCTTACCGCTTTGCCGACCCCGAGGATCTCTTCGCCGTCAACCCGGCCAAGGATTACGGCATCCTGCACTCCATGGGGATGCAGCGTGCCTTCTTTCGCCGACCCCGGATCGAGCCGACCGAACCCAATCGCATCGTCTCGACCGAACGCCCGATCATCGCCGATCCTTTCGTCCTCGCCGACTCGTTGTCCATGTTCCCCGAGCAGTCCGACTGCATCCCCTTCCCGAGTGCCAACTTCGCATTGGTGGCTGATAGCGGCAGCTTCCGCCTTGACGGTCCCGGCACTTTCAATGCGGGGATCGGGCGACGCACGACCGCGTCTGCCGGAAGCGTGCAAAGCGACGTTGATTACACCAACTCAGAGGTCTTATACGAAGTCGACACCAGTCAGCCAACTCAGTGGGAGTTCCGCCTAACCAACGCCACCCGCATCATGGCGCATACTGATATGGGCGATGTGATCACAACGGTTGCGCAGGTCAGCGCCCTTGGTGACCCAGACACCCGTTTCGAAGCGCCCGAACTCCGAATGGGCGGACCCGTACAGATCGTGCAGGACCTTCTGACAATCCTGCAGGAACTGGGTATCTCCGGCGAACCGGATGTCCGGATGGAAAATAAATGGAAATTCACGTTCGGAATGAAGGTTCCCTTCAAAACCAGTAGCGGTGCCGATCTTCAGATCCCGCCCTCACCGCTGCCGGGAGACATCATCTTTGCGGACACCGGCGTAGAAGTCCTGGTTACCTTGGCGAAGGAAAAGACCAAAGCGAAGTTCTCGCTCGGCGGCAAACCGATGTTCGCAATCAAGGCTGTTCCCGGCCTATACGCCGTCGCGATCATCAAGTTCTCGCTCATCATGTCTGTGAAGGACGGCACGACCTTCGTGGTCACTATCGGCTTTGGGATTGCCTACATGAAAAAGGTCGGACCGGGCGACTTCCTCAAGCTTAAGGGTATGGTTGGGTTCACTTTCATCGCCATTATAGGTGAAACCGTAATGGGTTGGGGCGGAGGGATTCTGCTACAGGCCGAGGCAGCCATCAAACCAATCATATCCGTCGCCATCCGGTTCGAGGCAATGGGGGCCCGACTACTCGCGCAACCGGGCACCGGCAACGAGACCGTGTTCTTCGTCTCGAAAGTTACCGTATCGATCGACATCTCGGTCTTCCTGGTCTTGAGCTTTTCCGCCTCCTGGGACGCAAAGATGGTTGAAATCACGCGCGGCCCCCTCGGCAAAGAGGATGCTCCAGATGTGCTGTAATAACCAAAAGGGGAGGATCGCCCCATGACTGCCGTGTCCCGCCTTGTGCTGCTGCCGTTCCTCCAGAATTGGGATGGCGCAAATCTCTCGCTACGTCTGATGGTGACCCCCCAGACCGATCCGACCTCGGCCCCCGCACCGGGCCTGCCACCCTATGCGACAACGGATTTCGACGTTGTTGTTCGCACCATCGCGGACCCGACGGTGCTGCCGTCACCGGCCAGCGTCGCCACCGGCGAGACTGCGATCACGTTGCCCGCAATGCCTCAGGCCGAAACGCTGTTTCAATCACTGGCGTCCGAGCTCCCCATCGACAACTCCGTCACGCCTACCGACCCACGCACCGCCTCGATCCGGATCATGAAGTACGCGCCACCGCCCTATCGCGAGGCCACAGGCTATGGCCAAGGTGCCAATCCCTTCCTTCTGACCGATGACACGTATCGCTGCGCGCTCAAGGCCGTTCCGCCAGCAGGCACGTCCATCGCCGATACGGCACCACCGTTGTCGTGGGGCCAGGTTCTGGCCGGCGTACTTCGCCAGCCTTTACTTGCCGAAGCCGTAGGTCTCATTCGCGCAATCGACATCCCCCTTCCTGCAGACGTCGTCTCACAAGGGGGCTGGGTCTATGTCGATCTCGCCCCCGGCAGTCCGTGGCAGTCGCTTGCCGGCATTCCCGGAGCGCTGCGTCTCTACGCCGCGCGGCTGTCCCCGCTATCGGGGCCACGCCCGCTGTTCACGGCCGTACAGTTCCCCGTCACAGCAGCACCCATCCCAGGCTACGACGATATCTTCGCCGAGGCCGTACGTTATGACGACGGCTTCGCCAAAGAGGTCTATGGCGCGCAACCGGCCTGGGCCGACCCCTTCGACGAGGACGGTGAGGACGAAGCGGAGCGTCCCGCGACAGAACGCGGCCTGCTTGTCGGGTGCGACGACTCGCAACTAGTCACCTGGTTCAACCGTCAGATTAGCCCCGGTGCTGCGCCGTTGGATGCGCCGATGGGCGTACGCGGCTATCGCATCGATGCCCGGGAAACCGGCAATTCAGACTGGGTTCCTTTGACGATGGGGGAAACCGCTCTTGTTCTCGGCGGCAATGACCTTGGTAGTGTTCAGGCCAACTTCCCCGTCGAGGTCGGACCGAACAAGATCCTCGGCGATCCCACTGCCAACATGTGGCTTCCCTCGTACTTTGCTGCCTGGAACGGCCGGCCGCTTGTGGGGGTCGACCGCTTCGCCGACCGGCTGATGGGCGGCGACGATGAACCTGAACCTGTCATAGGCGTGCCCCCCGATATCCCGTTGCGCTATGGCACCACATACGATCTGCGCATTCGACTTTGCGATCTTTCCGGCGGTGGCCCCGGCATCGAAACCGAGGCCCTGAACCCTGGCGCACAGCCTGTCTACACCGCAACGATGAAGCGCTACGTCCGGCCCGCTGGACTGCGTACGACGCCCGCCCTGCCTTCGGCAGCCGATCCCACCGACCCTCCAGCCTCGCTCACAGTTAGCAAACCCCGACTGCACTACCCCGCGTGCCTCGTGGCCGGCGGAACCGAGGCCGAGCTTGAGGCAGATATGCCCCAGGCCGCCGCCGAGCAGCGCGCACCTGGCCTTCCGGACCCAGATGTGGACATCCTCGAGATCTCGGTTGAAGTGCTGCGTCCAGACGTGAACCCGGAAGACGATGAGCCGGTCTACGAACAGCTCTACACTATAGAGCGCGCCTTCGATGCCGATGGTCAGGCCCTGCTAGATCTCGAATACGTTGACACCGCCGACATCGGGACCATGGCAATCCCCACAGACGGCGCGATCACTATTCCGACTTCGCGCAATGTGCGGCTGAACCTGACCCCTATCTGCTCGGACAAACCCAACTACTTCGGTGCCGATGACGTGCGCCGCGGCGAAACTGCGCGGCGCTACCTACGCAGCCCGGCCCAGGACGAACGCGGCCTCATTAGCCTGCCACGCGGATGGGTGGCCGAGGGTTTCTATCTGCAACCTACGGAACCGGGAAGCCGGGCGCTTGTCAGAGCCAACCGTGCCGGAGGTCGTACCGGTCAGGGGGCCGAGAACCCGATCGCGCGGCTTGCCTCCGCGCTCGACCTCGATCATGTGGGCGCAAGCCTGCGCGCTCGCCCGGGACAGCGCTGCCTATTCGGGCTGCACTCAAGTCTGAACGCAGTTATCGGTCCCGACGGCGGTTCAGTCCGCTTCGCAACCAAATCCGAAGTGACCAGCCAGTGGATCGTCGCGGTCGTTGTCAACATCGAAAGGGACTGGACATGGGATGGGCTAAGTGGGTTGCGCATCGAGCGTGACGGCAACCAAGTGGGCCGCGTGAGCTGGCGGCAGTCCGCCCCGCACGAAGTCGCCCGTGCCGCCGCCAATGGAGAAACGACGCTGATCTTCCTCGATGCGATCGACCCCGAGCCCGCGGACGGCAGCTTCCCGCGTCCTTTGCAGTTAAAATACACCGCCATCCCCGAATACAAAGTTGACCCCGCACAAGAGGACGGTGCCGAAGAGGTCGATCTGACCTTGCCCGTCGCCCGGCCTCCGCGCCAGGTGCCCAAAATTGTCTCGGCTGGCATCGCATTATCACCCTACTTGCGCGACCCAGCGTATTCCCACTCCGAGGAACGAACCCGGCTGGTCTGGCTCGAGTTCGACCGCCCGCCCGACGATCCGAATGATAGCCTGTTCGCGCGCATGCTCGCCACCAGTCCGGATCCGGTACTCACCGGGGATCTTACCGGCGATCCGACGCTGGGTAACACGCCCCTGCCCATCGACCTTGAACTAATCCGCACGATCATACCCGAGCAGGCCGATGACCGCAGCGGACTGGGCGCGATGCAGAAGCTTTTGCCCACGAACAGTCCCCGGCACTTCATGCTACCGCTGCCCCAAGGGCTGCCGCCCGAAGCGCCCGAACTCTTCGGTTTCTTCCTTTACGAATTCCGTGTCGGTCACGCCGAGATGTGGAGTACTGCGCAAGGCAGATACGGGCGGCCCCTGCAAGTCGCAGGCATCCAGCACGCGCCTCCTCCGCTTAACTGCGGCGTCACCCGCTCGACCCAGCGGTTGACCGTCAGCGCCGAATTCGCCGACCCGGTCAAGAATGGTCGCTCCGTGCAACCTGTGGTGCCACGCACCGACCTTTGGGTGCTGCTTTACGTACAAGCGGTGCAAGCAGATGACGAAGACCGGCGCAACGTGCTTCTGGGTCGTCGCCAGCTTGCAACTCCGCGCCGCCCGCGCCAGCCCTTCGATGACAGAAGCTTTGGATTTACCGCCACAACCGAGCCCGCCGGCCAGACAAGCTGGTCCGCCGCAGAGATCACGAGTCTTCTGGCCGACATAACGCTTGGCCCCGATGCACCGCTCAGCTGTCTCGTTGTCGAGACCCTGCCCGGCGAGGTACCGCACAAGGATCCGCTAGGCGCGCATCTTGGCTACGAACGCATTCTGCGCGCATCACCTCTGACGAAGGTGCCCGAGGTCTGTTAGGCCCAAATTTTTCTGCCTGCGACTGATCGCAGGGTTTGGCGACGTGTACAGGGGTGCTGGTCGGATCGGATACCTGCGGTAAGAGGACTGTTGCGTTAATTGGTTGAAGCTGGGTCAAGTGCAGCGCATGCGGCCGGACTATACGCGCTCGAACAGTTTGAGATGAAGCCGGTCTCTCCTCGAACACCGGTCTATTTGTGTCAAATGTGACCGCGCTTGTTGGTCCGGATCGTCTCTATCCCACTCAGTGTTGCCCTCACGGTTCGCAAGGCTCGAATGCTCTGACGGTACCTAAGTAGGCGCTTCATCGCGACATGATCACTTTCGACCAAATTGTTCCGCCACTTTCGATCAATTTGCCTGTTGCAGTCAAAATGCGGATCGTATCGGTGGTTGATTTCGCAGATGATACGCCGATAAGCGTAGGCCTTGGGAGCCTTAACGTCTCGCGAACCGAGAGCCGGAAAGCGGACCGTGGTTGGGCTCAGGACACATTGATTTTTGGTTTTAGCGTGATTCACGTTGCCGAAAACAAGCGGTTACCATGCCTGACCTTTTCTGGCTGAGCGACGAGCAGATGGCGTGCCTTGAGCCCTTCTTTCCTAAGTCTCATGGCAAGCCACGTGTAGATGATCGACGTGTTCAGAGTAGGATTATCTCCATCAATAGCAATGGGTTGCGCTGGTGCGATGCGCCAAGGAATACGGGTCGCACAAGGCGCTATATAATCGCGCTCGCGGCTCTCGTCATTTTTTGGTTACGAGGCCCGACCCTAACTGCACATAACCTAAATCAACAATTCAAAATTTTTGACTTCCGATACTGGTCAGATGCAATTTAATCGCGTCTATCAGACCATCCTCTCCGGAAAGAAGTTGGCGCCTCGCCGTAGCGTTTCTTGAATCGTACGGTCAGCTGAGTAGCGCTGCTAAAGCCAGTGGCTGCCGCAATTTCGGCGACCGACATCTCGGTTTCGCTGAGCAATGCGTATGCCCTCGCGACGCGCAGTTCGATATAGAACTGGACCGGCGAGGTTTCGACATATTTTTGAAAAAGACGTTCCAGCTGACGACGCGATATCTGCACGGCTTCCGCGATTTCAAAGATATCCAGCGGCTCTTCCAGGTTTTCATGCATGATCTGCATAGCATTGATCAGGTATTGATTGCGGCTGCCCAAGGCCACCGAGAAGGCCGATTTCTGAAGCGTTTTGCTATTGTTGGATCGAAAGTGGATGCACATGTCCGATACGATGACCGCCAGATCGTTTCCGAAATCGGATTCGATCATGTCCAGCATCATATCGGTTGCCGCATTTCCGCCGCCACATGTCATAAGCTCGTTGTCGATCTCATACAGGTTTGCCGACGGTTCGAGATCAGCAAAGTTTTCGATGAAAGCCGGGTGGTTTTCCCAGTGCAGCGTAAACCTTTTTCCCGACAGAACCCCGGCCTCGGCAAGGGCAAAAGCGCCAGTGCAAATCCCACCCAGATTGCAGCCAAAGGTTCGCTGACGACTGATCCAGGACAGAACTTTGGAGTTCGTACTCTCGGCTGGTTCAATGCCTGAGCACACAAACAGCCGCGAGGATCGCGGCAGATTGCGCAAAGCGGAGTCCGGCGTGATTTCGATCCCGTTTGAACAGGAAACCGGTGTTCCGTCTTCAGTGATCAGAAACCACTTATAAAGCTCTTTGTTGGTGACCTGATTGGCTATCCTCAGAGGTTCCACTGCGGCGCTAAAGGCCAGCATGGTCAGTTTCGGCAACAGCAGGAAGTAGATCTCTTTGGCCGATCCATCATATTCTATGCGATAACTGGCCGCACCCTTAGGGACAAAGTTTCTCGGGTTCATTTTCTCTCCTCCCAGTATCGACCAAGGCGGGTGAAGGGCACCAACACCTGTTGCGGTGTTGGTGCAAAATGGTCAGGCACTCATCTGCGCGACAGGCTCTCCGCTTTCTTCCCATGAGCGGATCTCTTCCTCGCTTGCCTTTGGTGAGAAGAGACCGGTCATGGCGTAGAGGATACCGATGACAGGTGACAGCCAGCAAGCAAATGCGAGCGGGATGTACAGCAGGTTCTCAAAGTTCCCGTCCGCGATCCCCAGGCCCAGTGCCGTGATGACAAAGGCGCCACCCGCATTCCATGGGATCAGAGGGGACACCAGCGTTCCGCCCTCCTCGACGGCGCGGGACAGGTTCAGCGGGGAATAGCCCATCGCGCGATAGACAGGCGCATACATTCGGCCCGGCAGTGCAATGGACAAGTATGGATCACCTGCAACGGTATTGGTGGCAACAGACGTCATGATAGCGGAAATCTGAATGCCGGCGAACGACTTCACCTTCGATATGACAACTTTGATGATAGCCTGAAGGCAACCCACGCGTTCAAGCGCTCCGCCGAAACCCAGGGCCAGCAGCACCAGTGAGATGGTCCACATCATCGACTGAATGCCCCCGCGATTTAGCAAAGGGTCTATCTCCGGAACCCCGGTATCGATTGAATAGCCGCTGTTGGCGAAAGTGAACGTCTCATGAAGCCCGGCCCCCTGACAAAAGATTGCTATAACACCGCCCGCAACAGCCCCCGCAAACAGCGACGGGATCGGAGGTTGCTTCATGACCGCCAGAACGATGACCAGAACCGCCGGAAACAGCATGATCGGTGAAATCCAGAATGCGTCGTCCAGCGCGGTTGTGATCGCGTGAATACGATCAAACGAAACCTGCGACGTGTCGATCAGTGTGAAACCGACGACAAAGTAAATCACCAACGCGATCAGCATCGAAGGAACTGTGGTCGGAAGCATGTTCCGAATGTGATCGAAAAGATTGGTCCCCGTCACGGCAGGGGCAAGGTTAGTTGTGTCCGACAAAGGCGAGATCTTGTCGCCGAAGAACGCGCCAGAGACCACCGCCCCCGCCGTCCAATACATTGGAATACCAAACCCGGCACCAATCCCCATCAGCGCCAAACCAACTGTACCGGTTGTTCCCCACGATGTGCCCAATGAAACAGAGACAATGGAGCAAAGGATCATTCCTGCGGCAAGGAAAAGCTCGGGCGACAATATCTTGAGGCCGTAATAGATCAGCGTCGGGACGGTGCCGCTTGCGATCCACACGCCAATGATCATACCTACCGTGATCAGTATCGAGACCGACGGCAGGGATATATTAATGACGTGGAACACGCCTTCTTCGATGCTGGGCCATTTGTGACCCAACATAAGGCCAACGATGCCGGTGATCGCGATCCCGAAGGCCAAAGGGATGTGCGGGGTAAAATCGCCGAAATAGAATAGCTGCAGCCCAAGCACACACAGGGTCAGCACGATTGGCACAAGCGCCAGCACTAAGCCGGGTTGACGTATGTTGTCTTCATTCGCAGACATATGGGTCTCCTCCATTGGAATGATCCAGAAGCGGTATGATCTGCGGAAGAAACCAAGTTTAGCAGTGTGGGACCGTCGGTCAGAGCGCACATCCTATTAGAATTTGCGACACAGATGCGTCGGGGTTCGGCTTCTTCGGGTGAACTGAAGGCCGACCAACGCGATCAAGCGCAACAAATTGGCTCCAATTACTGCGCACTCCCAAGCCCCGAACGACAGCAGGCTGTACTACGGGTATTGGCAACAACCCTTGGCAGACGTCCGCCTCATTGATCGTTGCTGCGGTACGGCAGCCGTAATTTTGATTTTTTTTGCAAAGCAGGCTTGGAAGGTGGTTTTGCGGATAGCTTACAAACGTGACTTTGTCGTTTCATGTAAATGCGCCCTTCGAAATTCCGAAGGTGTCATTCCAGTTTGAGCGCGAAAGGCGCGGTTGAATGGCCCCAGTGAGGAAAACCCCACATCGTAAGCGATGCTCAAGACCGAGCGCTCTGCCAGCTCGGGCGATGATAACATGGATTGCGCCTCTTGAATGCGGAACGCGTTCACGAAGCTCGCAAAATTCCGGTGCCCCAAGCCTTGATTGATTGCGGACCTAATGCGGTGTTCCTGTGTCCCAAGATGTTCGGCCACTTGGGCAACGGTCAGCCTTTCGCTGCGCCACAGACCCTCAGACATCGCGGCTTCAATACGCGTTATGAGCGCGGACTGCGCCGGGTTGGCTTGGTCATCCCGCTTTGGAGTGCTCGGTATCCAGATGTCTGGAACCACGCGAACCGACCACAGCAGGAACGCGCTTGCAGACAGGAAAAACGCACTTGCCTGTAGTGCAAATACCCAGACAGGAAGCGCTTTATCCAGATGGGTGATTTCAAATCCGGTAATGAGAATTCCCAAACTGAGGATCCAGACCAGAAACCAACGCCGAAACCGGCGACGGGCCTCGATCAGATCCCCTGCCTGACCTGAAACTACGATCCACAGGCCATGGAAAAAGAAGATCAGTACGCAGATACCGCGAACTGCACCAAGTTGCAGCTGTAGTTGAGAAAGCCACGCCAAACCGACTATCAACGCAGCGGTCAAAATCTGCCAAGGTTGAACAAAAACGTCATCCTGGAACAGCTCAATCACGGCCCAATAGAGCAAGACAGGGATCACACCTGCGATCATCACAAGCACAATCCGAACCGGGTTGTCGGTTAGATCAATGCTTGGTGAGGACACAATCAAGTAGGGGCCAAAACTGAGGCACAGCAAGACTACTGCCATGCTTTTGCGCTGGAATCCCCCGTTTCTCATGAAGACAGCGGCGCATAACGCGAGTGTGCCGATGGCACTGCCGCGCAGGAAGATATCCAAAATCATTGGGTCTGACATAACAGGCGCAATCGAAGTCGGATTTACCCCGCCGGTCAACGGTATAGCCATACTGAAACTGAAAAATCCTCGCCGATTTTGCAAGAAACGGATCGGTTTTCAAATTCAGCGCGCTCTGATTTGCGTCGCCAGCCAGTGTCCGCCACATGTCAATTCGCATTCGGAGCAGACAATGACTCAGTTAGCCACACTCTTATCCATCTACACGGATGTCTTCGGCGGAGACCTCTTACGGTATATTCTTGGCGCCGGCGGCACGTATCTATTGATCAATATCATGCTGGCACGGCGTCTTGGTGCGCAGAAAATTAGACCCTCTGCAGTGCCACAAGGTCAAATCCTGCGCGAGATTCTAACGAGCCTGCGCACAGTGCTTATCTTTACTGCCGCAGGGACATCCATCGCGCTTGGTGCGAGGGCAGGTGTCATCACAATCTACCAAGACATAGCCGCATATGGCTGGACCTATTTCGCGTTCAGTATCGCGGTGCTGATTATCCTTCATGATGCGTGGTTCTATTGGACGCACCGCGCCCTGCACTACCCGCCCCTGTTTCGCCGGTTTCACCGCTTGCATCACAAGTCACACCAACCGACTCCCTTCACCTCCTACAGCTTTGACGTTGGCGAGGCCGTGGTGAACGCCGTCTACTTGCCTTTCGTTCTTATCATTCTGCCAACACACCCTGTCGCGCTTTTCATCTTTGTGACCCATATGATGCTGCGCAATGCAATCGGGCACTGCGGGATCGAAATCTTCCCTGCCAATGCAAAAGGCAGGCCGGTCTTTGGCTGGCTCACGAGCGTTACTCATCACGATATGCACCATGCACATGCGGGCTATAACCACGGGCTCTATTTTTCGTGGTGGGATCAGTTCATGAAGACCGAGCATCCAAGATACTTGACCGAATTCGCCCGCGTCGCGCCGCGATTGCGCATCCGAATGGTCAAAACAGCTCTTTTGGTGATTGCGGTTATCGTGGGTATGTTGGCCACCCAAGGACATGCCTTTGACCTAAAAGGCCACTACGCGTCCCCCGGACTCGGCGTGATCGTCGCGTTTGAAGATTGCACATCGAATAAAGCAATAAAGTGTGGACGTCTTGTTTGGGTTTGGAACAAGGACGATACGCCCCATGCGCAGGTTGGTGATATGATCCTGACCGAATTGGTCTTTGACGGCACGGTATGGAAAGGCGCGCTACGCGATCCAGAAACTGGACGGACATATCGTGGATCCATCCAGCAATCGGCCAAGCATCAGTTGACACTTAAAGGCTGCGCCGGGGTATTCTGTGCATATCAAACCTGGCATTCGACCGAGTACCTCAGAACTGTGCTCAGGCGTCATGGAAATTAGGTACAAGGCCATCCCTAAAGATGGCCCATTCCGGACCTTCACACTGCCTTAACAATTCTGCGCTCGCAGTTCGCTTACCGGTCATTCGCTGCAATCGCGAAGACACAGCCCAGTGTGGATGTTTGGGTCGTTAAGGTCGTTCTGCCGGACCACCCTGATACGCTTGTTTTCTCCGCAACCGGACCTCGCGGTCACCAGCTGCTTGATCAAGAATCCAGTCAATCCCGCGCAGAAAGTCATCTATTGTCAGGGGATTGTTTTCTCCGCTGGAGGCAGAGAGTACAAACCCATGTGCATAGTCTATTAGCACGTGAACAAGGACGTCGCCGCCATCGCTGTTTTCAAGCTGGTCCGTGCTGGCCTTTAATTCCACGGCCACGTTTATGAGATCCGCGCTCATCAGCGTCACATCCTCAAGGATCGCGCGCAGAAGGTTGGCGTTCTTCAAGGCGTATCCATAGTAGGTCATCATGATGCTTTGGGCGCGTTCAACCGGAGTATCTCCGTCCACGCCATCCAGAACGCCGGCGAAAGCACTTTCCACCAGACCGGATAAAAGCTGTCTCTTGGTGCCAGCGTGATAGGTCACCGCCATCGGGGTGACCCCAAGCTGATTGGCGAGCATGCGAAACGATAGCGCGTCAACGCCTTTGCTTTGGACAATCGGCAATGCAGTTTTCAGGATCAGCTGTTTCGAAAGGCGCTGCTCAGCCTTTGGCGGCCGCCCCGGTGGGGCAGTTTTCGTCATCTGATTTTCAATCTGTATTCGAGATCCACCAGGCCAGAGGGAAAGCTGCTAACCGAAACCAGTTCTAGATCAACATCGCCTTGTGTCTCGCCGAATATCCGAATGCCTTCACCAATCAGGATGGGAATCAAGGTGATCCGCATGTCTTCAATCAGCCCGGCTTTGAGGAATGAACAGATGATGGCTCCGCCATCCACGTAAACTCGACTGAAACCACGCGCGTCAAAGCTCTTCATCAATTCGGGTGGTGTTTTGTCTGAAACCTCAACCTTCTCGCGCAGGTCACTAGGGATGTCGTCGGCTGTCATCGAACGACTGAGAACCACCACCGGTTTCGTGTATGGCCACGCTCCAAACCCCCTAACCGTCCGGTATGATCCCGATCCCATTACGATCACGTCGACACTGTCCTGAAAGGCTGTGAACCCGTGGTCTTCATCCTTGGTGGGTTGCTTATCCAACCAATCCAGCCTGTGATCCGGCCTTGCAACAAAGCCGTCTAGACTCATTGCCATCATAATATGTCCCGTGGGCATCGTCTGGATCTTCCTCATATTATTTATATGCCGTATAATATTTTTCTTGACGCCGCTCAAGGGGGAATACCATCAGGCCTGGCTCTGAACCCAATCCGAGAATGCCCGCACTGCGCCAATTGGGGCGGTTCTGTGCGGTTGAACTAAGAAATACCCGTATTCAGGCAGAACGGTTGCCGACAATCTAAACAGCCTTTCCGCATTCAAATCGTCCCCAACCAAGTCATCCATCAAAGCGATGCCCTGCCCGTCAATGACCGCTTGCACCCGGACATTCGGGTCAGGAACGATCAGCACATCTCGCCTTGATTGCCGAGGAAGCTTTGCGACGTTCAGCCAATCTGACCAGGCGCTGCTGTCATCGCGATCTCTCAGCAACGTAAGTTGCGACATTGCGCCTTCTATTCCCAACTCATTCACCAGGTCGGCTGCCGCCCGATTACCTACTGGATAGGGCCGTAAGTGCATGAACGGTGTAACTGTGCCGTCACTCCAATTCCCGTTGCCCCACCTGATTGCCAGGTCCACTTCCTGCATCTCTGCCTGCGAAAACTCGACCATCGGCTGAATGCGAAGCTGCACGTCCGGGTGGCTTTGCATAAATGACATCAGGCGTGGCGACAGCCAACGCGCAGCGAAATAGGTCGAGACACCAACAGTCAAAGAGCGCGATGAAATCCCTTTCAACGCCTGAATTTCGGTTTCGATCTCTTCGTATCGGGTCTGGCAGATTGCGAGCAGTTTCAGTCCTTCACCGGTGAGTGTGACACCCCGCGTTGTGCGCTGAAACAAGGCCATCCCCAGATCGGCCTCAAGCGTTTTGATCTGATAACTGATCGCACCCTTTGTCATATTGAGCGCCGACGCCGCCGTCGAAAAGCTGGAATAACGGGCGATCTCAGCAAATAGCCTAAGCAAGTCGTGGTGATGAAAGCGGGCAGCCATGAGTATAGCGTACAAATTTTCTAAACACTGAGAAAAGAAATTTTCGATTTTCAACATAATTTTTTAAGCCCAAAATTTGCACCTGGTTGCGCGAAACGAACAAATGACGTTGGACCCTTTGAACGCTGTAGCAGACACATCAACACTGACGGGGCACCGCAGACGCGTGCGCCGACGCCGCTTGGCCCGTGACAATGAGCCCGCTGAGGGCACGCCGTTCTCGGGGCGCAAAATACCTGCATACGATCTTCTGAGCGAAACGGCACTGACCCAGATCGAAGATCAAGCCGATTGGATTTTGAACAATATTGGTGTCGAGTTCCGGGGGGATCGTACCGCGCTTGATCACTTCGGCCAAACCGGTGCACGCATCGATGGCGAACGTGTACGGTTTGAACCGGGTCACGTCCGCGCGCTTTGCGCTACCGCCCCTTGTGAATTTCAGTTGCATGGTCGAGACCCGGCCAAAACAGTGACACTTGGCGGCGACAACGTTGTGCTGATGCCGGGATATGGCTCTCCGTTTGTCAGCGATCTGGCGAATGGCCGCCGCTATGCGACGCTGGAGGACTTCCGCAACTTCGTCAAGCTGGCCTACACTGCGCCTGCCTTGCACCATTCCGGCGGCACGGTGGTCGAGCCGACAGATGTACCGGTGAACAAACGACATCTGGACATGATGCTGGCGCATCTGACGCTGTCGTCCAAACCCTTTATGGGATCTGTCACAGCTCCCGATCGCGCCCAGGATAGTATCGAGATGGCGCGCTTGGTCTTTGGGCGCGACTTCATGGAGCGCCACGCGGTGATGCAGGCCAACATCAACGTCAATTCGCCGCTGGTTTATGATGATACGATGTCTTCGGCTCTGCGCATCTATGCGGAGGCAGGGCAATGTGTTTGTGTCTCCCCTGCCATTTTCGCGGGCGCTATGGGCCCGCTTTCACCTGCAGCGGTGTCGGCGCAAACTCTGGCCGAAGCGATGGTCGGCATTGCGCTTGCGCAACTGGTGCATCCTGGCTGTCCGGTGGTATTCGGCTCATTCCACTCCACAATGAACTTGCGCACAGGCGCTCTGACCTTTGGATCGCCCGAGGCGAATATGACCACGATGGCGCTTACTCAATTGGGACGAAGGCTTGGCGTGCCTGTGCGGTCCGGCGGCGGACAGATCACCGCCTCCAATGCGCCCGACGGGCAAGCGTTGCAGGATAGCACCGGTGCAATGTGGTCCACGCTTTTGTCCGGGGCTCATCAGGTTTGGCATGCGGCGGGCTGGCTCGAAGGTGGGCTTGTGATGTCCTACGAGAAATTCATCATGGATCTCGACCACTGTGGCGCGATGCTGAAACTGTTGCAGGGCTTCGAAACGGACGACGAGGCCTTTGGCCGTGATGCCTATTTCGAAACGGGCCCGGGCGAAAATTTCCTGTCGACCAATCACACGCTGCGGCACTACGCGACGGCGAATTTTGAGCCACAGATTTCTGACGCCGGACCCTTCGAAACCTGGTCTGAAAATGGTGCTCTTACAGCAGATCAACGCGCCGCCACCCGGTGGCGTCAGTTGTTGAACGACTATCAACGCCCCGAAATGAAACCCGACATCCAGGCCGCGCTTGAAGACTTCGTGTCAGAGCGCAAAGCGCGAATGCCGGACGAATGGTACTAGAGAGAGGAACCCCCATGGCCGAAGAACTTAGCCGCACGTCCGCGCTTGCATCCCGCCACCAGAGCCTTGGCTCGGGACTAGAGGATTGGAATGGTATGGGCACCGCCTGGACCTACCACACCGATCCCAACGATGAACACGATGCGGTTCGCGAGCGCGCGGGAATGTTTGACATGTCGCCTCTGAAAAAGGTGTTCGTGCGCGGCCCTGACGCCCAAGCGGTTCTTGATCACCTAACCACACGCGATCTTTCCAAGGTCACACCGGGAAAGGCGGCTTACCTGTGCGTGCTGACAGATGAGGGCGGGATCGCCGACGATGCCATAGTGTCCAATAACAGCGGCGACGAATGGATGATCGTGCATGGCTCGGGCAACACGATGGCGCTTCTGGAGAATTCGGCGGAAGGGCGGAACGTGCAGATCGAATTTACCGATGATCTGCATGATCTGTCAGTACAAGGGCCAGCCTCGTTGGAAATTCTCAACGCGAACGCGGATTTTGACCTGGCCGATCTGGCCTATTTCGAACATGCGCCTGCGGTGCTTTTCGGTCACCCCTGCCGTATCTCGAGAACCGGATATTCCGGCGAACGCGGCTACGAGATTTTTGCCGATGGCTCTGTGATCACCGACATTTGGGACAAACTGGCGGAGGCAGGCGTCATGCCCTGCTCCTTTACAGCACTCGACAAGGTGCGGATCGAGGCGGGGCTGCTGTTTTACGGATATGACATGACCGAAGTCAACACGCCCTGGGAGGTCGGCCTTGGCTTTACTGTCAACAAATCCAAGGGCGATTTTCGCGGCAAATCGGCCGTCATGGCCGCAAAAGGTTCCGAGAAGGTCAATAACTTCTGCCTGGATATCGATCATTCTGACATGGTCGAAGGCGGAGAAAGACTGTCATTGAATGGCGCGGAGGTGGGCGTCATCAACAGCCCCTGCTTCTCGCACCGATTGGGCAAATCGCTTGCCCTTGCGCATGTTCAGCCACAGCTTGCCATCGGAACCACGCTAAAGGTTTCAGGAAATGATTTCGCGACAAACGCAACAATTGTGTCCAGCCCAATTTACGACCCCGAAAAAGCTCGCACACATAGTTAGGGAGGTCTTGGCAGGCAGCGAGGGTTGCGTCAACGTCGGGTTATCCTCCTGGGTGGGCATGACGGATTGGAGGATCAGTCAAGGAAACACTAAACTTCCCGGCCATTCGCGCACTTCGCCCAGCCTGGAACAAAGGCCGTGTCGTGGGTCAGAAGCGCCCCCTGAAAACAAAAAATGTCTGGGCGATCCGAGTGCGCCTCGAGCTTGCCGAAAACCATCGCGATATTGCGCTCTTCAACATGGCAATCGACGGTAAGCTCCGCGGTTGCGATCTGGTAAAAATGAAAGTGGCAGATGTTATGTCATTGGTTCAGATCAAGGAACAGGCTTCAGTACTTCAAAGCAAGACGCAGAAACCTGTGCGCTTCGAAATATCCAAGGGCACCTGCGCCTCTATTGAGAAATGGATGGAAGACGAACTCATGGTCGAGTCAGAGTACCTTTGGCCGGGCGATTCACACTTTGCGGACAATGTACCAATTCCTCGATTGCGCCAATGGCCGCTTTCAAAAATTGATCGGGTCGAAAGCCTTGGTTCGTGACGGGGCTGCGACGTTTGGTTTTATACCTGCAGCCTTATTGGACAGATTCGGGAACGCGGTCCTGTCTTGGGGAACGTCCAAATTTGCGGACATACTCTCTTGAGAATTGAGCCGAGCTTTCATATCCAACCCCGTAGGCAATCTCTGAGACTTTTGAGCCGGTGGTTTGAAGCTCATTCCGGGCTTGGAGCAAACGCAGGTCTTTCTGGTATTGCAGCGGCGAGGTTCCCGTAACAGCCTTGAATTGTTCGAAGAATGCCGAAGTGCTCATACCCACGCGCCCTGCAAGTTCTCCAACGACTAGGGATTTAGCTAAATCTGACCGGATTTCGTGTGTAGCTGCGAAAATCCGGCTTGCCGTGTTTTCGTGCCACGCCAGTTTTCGGAGCGTGCCACCATGTCGCCCAATCAGCAGGCGGGCATGGATTTCCCGCACCGTGATCGGAGCGAGCATGTGACGTGTCTCTTCGGTTTCGCACTGGCGAATATATCGCAATAGGGCGCTTTTCATTTCGTGATCGGTTTCAGCGAGGCAGATCGAAAATGGATCCGACACTTGATGGGTGGACGACCGCGACCCTGACGAGGCCAGGACGCGCAAGAGTTCCAGATCGAGGGGGAACACGAGCGCGACGTAGGGACGTTCGGGTGTGGCCTCTGTGATCCTTGAGACAACCGGCAGCGCGTTACTGACGATCAGCGACTGCCCGGCCCGAACAGTGAGTGTTCTGTTACTGGTTCCTACCTCTTTGGCGCCTTGTAGGACCGCGCACAACAGCGGGCGGTAGACATTGGCGTCGGATAGGGTGGTCGACGGGTGAGTGAGAAAAACCGTCTCGCTTTCGTTCTGTGTCAGTACGCCCTGCGCGACGCCCGCGCGGTCAAGCAGAGCCAGAACATAGTCCAATAGTGTCTGAGATCCCATATACGCCTCCAGTGGTTGCTCTTATCGATAGCACGGAGGTGGGAAAACCTTTACAGAAGATCTCCGCTTCTGGAGCATTGTGCAAGAAAACTGGATAATGCTTAAAGACCCATCCGTACCCAATTACTATTATGTGTTTCGTAACTTGCGGAGCAAAAACATGAAAACCATTCTGATCACCGGGGCCTCATCCGGAATTGGCGCGGCAACCGCCCGACATTTCCAAGCGAAGGGTTGGAATGTCGTCGCCACGATGCGCAACCCTGCAGGCAGCACGGATCTTGGGGCTTTGGATAGCGTGCATCTGGCCCAACTGGATGTGACGGATGCGGACTCAATTGCAACGGCCGTGCGAGATGGCATCGAACGGTTTGGACAGATTGATGTTTTGCTGAACAATGCGGGCTATGGCGCATATGGTGCGTTAGAGGCCTTCACAATGGACCGCATCCGGCGTCAGTTCGACACCAACGTGCTCGGGTTGATGGAAGTGACCAAAGCGGTTCTGCCTCATTTCCGCCAGGACCGGTCCGGCACAGTCATCAACATCTCCTCCATCGGCGGACAGATCGCATTTCCACTCGGCGCGCTCTATCATGGCACCAAGTTCGCAGTAGAGGGGCTTTCTGAAGCACTGCACTACGAGTTGGAACCCCTTGGCATTCGGGTCCGTATCGTCCAACCTGGAATGATACGGACTAACTTTGGCGGCAGCTCTTTCGATTTCGCAATGGATGAGAACCTGCCGGACTATGCACCAATGGGCGAAGCCATGAGGCGCCTGTTCGGCAAACTGGCCGCGAACCCTTCAGCACCAGAAACTGTCGCGCAGGTCATTTGGGATGCGGCAACCGAGACCCGAAACCGCCTGCGTTTTCGCGCAGGGCCTGATGCTGAAGAACTGCTTGATGCGCGCAAACAACAGAATGACGAGACGTTCATCGGCGGTCTCAAGCAAAAGATGGCGCCTTGAAGGGCCGTTCAGTCATTCATAGGAAAAGAGGATGATCCATGTACCGCGAAGCTATCGAAAAAGGCGGCTTTGCCGTTGTAACCGGGGCGGCCAGCGGCGTCGGCAAAGCCGCGGCCCAACGATTTATTCAGGACGGTCTAGGGGTTGTGCTGGTCGATTTGGCGGGCGAGGCCTTGGCCAGCGCCGAGGCGGAATTGCGCGATCAAGCTGGGTCGTCCGCAACTGTTCAGGCAGTTCCGACTGATGTCACCGACACCTCTGCTGTGAACACCTTGGTGGATCAGGCTTTTGCGCTGGGTGAGGTGGCTGTCCTGATGAATAATGCCGGTATCGCCGCGCCAACCGGTAGTTGGGAAAACACGGAAAACTGGCGCAAACTACTAGAGGTCAATCTTTTCGGCGTCATGAATGGCGTGCATGCTTTTCTGCCGCGCATGATCGAAGCGGCGCGCCCGGCTGTCGTGATCAACACCGGATCAAAACAGGGCATTACCACACCGCCCGGAAACCCTGCTTATAATACCAGCAAAGCCGCCGTAAAGGTCATGACAGAAATGTTGGCACACGATTTGCGACAGGCTGAAGTGCCTATCACCGCTCATCTGTTTGTGCCGGGATTTACCTATACCAGAATGATTGAGAAGTTCATGCCGGAAAAACCTGCCGCCGCTTGGACCAGCGAAGAGGCAATTGACTATTTGCTGAAGCGCATGTCGGACGGGGATTTCTATATACTTTGCCCGGACAATGATGTGCCCGAAGAGCTCGACCGCAAACGGGTTGAATGGGCCGCGGGTGATATTATCAACAATCGCCCGGCTCTTTCACGATGGCATCCCGACTATGCGGATGCCTTTGCGGCGCATGAGGTCTCAGAATAGTCGAATTAAACAAGAGGTCTAAAAAACACCGAGTGTGCTGGTGGATGGCGAGAGTAAGACTGTTGTGCATACAAAAGGGTTCACGCCTCAATTTGAAACCTAGCGGAAAAACCGGGTACTGTATCCCAATCTTAGTAATCAGACGTTCGTACGACGCGCTGTCTCAAATACTTTGGACTCACAACCGACCTCAGAGGCAGCGCAGCATCAGTAGTGGCGCGGCGGGTTGGCTCATCTTTGACGGTCCCTAGCGGTCGTTCGACATTAATCACCGTCGCTGCGGTGTGGCCCGTCAAAGGAGACATTCGCTGCGCGAGCGAAACTGGAAAACGGATGGAGGTCCCAAGAGCGCAAAGATGCCACCGTTAAACAGCATTGCGTCAGCGACCGCTTTGCCTAACATTGGCAATGATAAAACCTCGCCTATTCTGTAGCCAACTTTCGAAAATTATGACAGCAACACGTTCCTGATCGCTGGGCGGTTGAAAACCCTGAGCGAGGGATTTTCACAGCGACCGGCTGCCTCACAATGGTGGTTTCGATTAATAGTCGCCCAAGCATCATTCTTATTACTATTGTTTCTCTTGTTGGAACTCCAACGCCATTTCGTCCAGAATACTGAAAGCCACCGGGTAAAAATTCTCAAATAGATCGATTACTGCAGCTTCCTCTGCTGGATGATGTTTGCCGTTGGCGCCAGTCAGCTGCCCCATCCGAAACACGATCTCGGTTCCTTCTTCTACCGGGACCAACTCATAGGTCTCCAGGTTTGTGAGGCCCTCAATGAAAGAATTGTGGAGGATGTCGGTCACGTATTCGAAAGGATGCCAGTCGACGATCAGCATCTGAAAGTGAGCCGCTTCATGCACGCAGTGCAGGCGGACGCCGGCGGATGTTCGCGACGCGTCCCCTTCCCGATAAGCGTCCCTCAACATCATCCAGCGCATCTTGAGCCGGGGGTCCGTCAGCATTTCCCAGGCCACTACCGGTGGTGCCTTCAGTGTGTGCCGGGTTGTGAACACAGCATCCTCATCGGAAACGCGGACCGGCCCGGCAATCTCGCGGTACATTTGCCAGGCGGCTGCAAGGTCATAGACCCGCATGGGCACGTCACCAAAGTGCTCGAACTGAGCGCTGTATTGCATGAGGTCAGACTCGATGCCCATTGCCCGGAACGCGTCTTCCGAGAACAGGGCGTAGCTGAGGACACCAGTATCCTCCTTCACATCTGTCTTCGCCATACGATGCACGAGTATGACGTCAGCACCGGAAATATCCTTCATCGGTCCGATCGACAGTTCTTCATATTTTCCGTGATGCGCGAGGATCTTCAGATCAAGATCGGCTACGTTGCGGCAAGCATTGCAGGGGCAAGTTGTGTTCTGCACGATGTTCCGACGGCGTTCGGCGAACGCCCGATAAAGGCTTTCACATATATTGAGGAAAGTCTCGCCAGAGGGGAAGGGCCCGCTCGAGTAGGCAAGAACGGCGTCGCCTTCGAGACCTCGCAATTTCATTGGGTCCTTTAGTTCAATTACAACCGCCTCAAGCAAAGAACGGATGATTGGGTTGGCGTGCTCCAACTCCGACCGGGTCAGATATCCGGTATAACCGGTAATATCAGCGATTAGCAGGTAACCGGTTTGAACAGACATCCGAGCTTTCCCATTTGCATTACATCCCTTGACCGTAACTTTCACCATAGTGCCGGACAAGCGGGTCTGCCCCGTCCAACATATCAGATAGAGGCTGCTGAAGCCGCAACACCTGCTGTTTGGTGTCGGACGCAGCCCAGAGAACACCACCGGCGCATTTCCATCGCGCCCCTCCGCATGGAACGGGATACGTTTGACGGCGCTGACGAAGACAACGAATATCAATTCGAACTGGACCAGGCGAATGTTTTGGAGCCCTACGAAGGGCGAGACGCGAAGTGTTGTGAGCAGCGGCAAAATTGATTCAACCGAAGTCACCGTATTTGGTGCATAGCCGACATTCGTCGCGCCGCAGCAAATTTTGCGATGCACTGATTTCCAGTAACTGTGGGCGACCCAATTATTTGTACCGCCTGCTGTTCGTAAACGATTTGCGGCATGTTCTCGGAAGTTGCTCAAATGTATCCAGCCTATTGATCGGCCCGCAGGCCGTGGCCTTGTTGGAGTTACGCACGCGCCGTGATCTAGTCACCGGCAAGGTCGATGTAGACCGATTGCACCGTCCGACTCTGGGGGCGTAATTGTTCCGTTCGATACCTTCTTTCATTCGCGAACTCCTTTGGGTCGATCCGGCTAACCGACCTTGATGGATCGAGCGGCAACTGTCGGGCCTCCGTCTCTGCTCAACGAGTTTTCCACATATGAGTCTCGTCGCGGAGTCGTCTTTTCATACAACCATGTCGGAAGCTGCGAATTCTCACACGTTGTATCCCGAATAACATTCCCTCGAGAACGAAGCTCATCAGGCATGGAATTTGACCAGCGGACCCGACCCTGGACAGTTTTCAAACTGAAGATTTGGCCGAAGGGATACGAATGTGGCAAACCTACTTGATCCGTTTCAATTGAAACATCTGGCTTTGCGCAACCGTATCGTAAGCACTTCCCATGCACCGAATTTTGTCGAAGCTGGCCATCCCCGGGACCGTTACAGGTTGTATCACGAGGAAAAGGCAAAGGGCGGAGTCGCCCTGACCATGGTCGGCGGGTCGACCAATATCGCCCCTGATAGCCCATCGGTGTTTGGCCAGCTCTATGCCGGCGATGACAGCATAATACCTTGGTTCCGTAAGCTTACGGATGGCGTTCACGAACATGGTGCCGCGATCATGTGTCAGATCACCCATATGGGGCGCCGCACAGCATGGGATGATGGGCATTGGCTGCCGGTTTTGGCTCCATCCGGTATCCGCGAACGCGCTCACCGCGCCTTTCCCAAAGTGATGGAACAAGAGGATGTCGACCGCATTATTGGCGATTTTGCAGCTGCTGCGCGACGCTGTCAGCAAGGCGGGTTCGACGGAATTGAGCTTCTGTCCCACTCACACCTTCTGGGGCAATTCCTGTCCCCACTTACCAACAAGCGCGACGATGACTATGGCGGGCCGTTGGAGAACCGCATGCAACTAACCTTGCAGGTGCTTGACGCAGTACGTGCTGAAGTCGGCTCCGAGTTCATCCTGTCGATGCGTATCACCGGTGATGAACTAACCGAGGGAGGGCTGAACTCAGAAGATTGCGTTGCCGCCGCCCGGATGTTGGAAGGCTCCGGCCATGTCGATCTGCTCAACATCCTTGCCGGCGCACCTTACGATGATCTTGGCTTGGCCGAATGGGTGTGCCCCATGGGTTTGCCAGCGGCCCCGCATATCACAGTGGCCGGACGCATCCGTGATGCCGTCGATCTACCGATTCTGCACGCCGGAGGGATTGCTGATATTGCCACGGCTCGCCACGCTGTCTCTGGCGGCCATGTCGATCTGGTGGGCATGACCCGCGCACAGATGGCCGACCCCTATCTGGTGGAAAAACTCGCACGCGGGGAAGAAGAGCGCATCCGCCCCTGTGTCGGCTTGGGCTACTGTGTGGACCGGGTCAATCAGGGCAAACCTGCCGTGTGCGGACACAATGCTGCGACGGGGCGTGAGCAGACCTTGCCGCACATCATCACCCCCAGCGACACCCCTAAAAAAGTGGTTATCGTTGGTGGCGGGCCCGGAGGCCTGGAGGCCGCGCGGATTTGTGCCTTGCGTGGCCACGACGTGGCGCTGTTCGAGGCGTCGGATCGCCTGGGCGGGCAGTTGGTTCTGGCCGCCAAGGGTTTGACGCGCAGGCAGGTCTGGGGCGTTGCTGACTGGTTGATTTCTGAAGTGACGGTGCTTGGGGTCAATATCCGCCTGAACACTTTTGCCGAAGCCAATGACGTGCTGTCCGAAACTCCCGATTTGGTGATCATTGCGACAGGTGGCTGGCCTGAAACATTAGCCATCCCCGGCGGAGAACTGGCGATCTCCAGTTGGGAAGTTTTGTCCGGTGAGGCACGTGTCTCAGGTGAGGTGCTGTTATTTGACGAAGTCGGCGATCACCCTGCGGCCGTTACGGCTGACGCGTTGGCTGGTTCCGGTTGTAGCGTAAATCTTGTAACCCCGGACCGGACCCTTCTGCATGACCTCGGCCCAACGACCTCTGCCGTTGCATTGCGCGATCTGGCCGCTAACGGGGTTGCCTTCACCTGTCTGCAAGAGCTTACCTCTCTGACGCGCAAGGGCGACCGAGTTCGCGCCAGCCTGCGGCATGTGTTTACGCGGGATGTCACTGAACGTCTTGTCGATTACGTGGTCGTTGAACATGGACTTTCCCCGATGGCGGAACTCTATCACGAACTCAAACCAATCTCGCGCAACCTTGGGCAGGTGGAACACAAGGCACTCATTGACGGAACGTTTCCATTCGTTGACACCAATCGTAGCGGTCAATTCTATCTGGCGCGCATTGGCGACGCTGTTACAAGCAGAAATATGCACGCCGCAGTTCTCGATGCCTTGCGCATATGTGCTCCGGTCTGAAAGAAACCATGCTCCTCCGCCGATAAAAAATGGGAGCTGACTATAAGTTCTGGCGCAGCGAATGACCGGAAAGTATCCACTTTCATGGGTATCGAGTGGCCCATAACGAACCTTGGCCCTGCCGCTCCTGCGTCACGGTGTGCTCATCGAACAAAACATTCGATGCACGATGTTCCAACGCTTTGGTTTCCAGTTGGCGCAACAAAACTGCCGTCATATCTATGGATCGAGAAACGCTTCTTTCGGGTGGGCATTCAATTGTCTCTTGATTGAATCTATGTCACCCAGAGCCCAAAGGCTCCCGATTTTTTTGGTCCCTAAAGTAAAGAACGCTGCCCCGGACCACTCGATCCGCTGCTCTGTTCCGTTAACCCCGAAAAATTTGCCTTGGTGCGTGCCGACGAAGGACATTCGTGCAGCTGCGTTTTCTCCTGCATCGACAATTTTTTTTATGATATTGCATTAAAATCTGAGAGAGCCGCTCGAACTTCCTCCATGTATCGAATGAATTCATCCGACCCCGAGCGCTTAGTGCCGAGGCTCCGACGACAATCGAACTTTTGGGTGTAGGATTTCCCAGGCGCAGCCATTGTCCGCGATGTTCCATATATCGTGATAAAATCTCTTAATAGGATTGGACAGCGTCATGAGGTTTCCCCAACTTTGGTGATTTAATCCAAATACCACGCCGCGAAATCCAGCGCTAAGGGCTCACTACAGACCTTAGCATCTGACGCGCCTTTCATTGGTACATTCCAGCGCCAACGTTGGATTGGCGTTGAGGCGGATAGGAGTAACGCCAAAACAATTGCGAATTTACCTGCCATTCGAGCCTGCCGACCAGCGTGGAACAAGGGCCGCGTCACTGGTCAAAAACGCCCCTTGAAGCCTAAGCACGTCTGGGCAATCCGCGTTCGCCTTTCCCGGAAAGGAGTAGGGCCGATGAAAAAGAACCGTCTCTGATCTGAGGGCTAGGGGTCAGGCTGAAATTAAGAATATTTGGGAGGGAAACGCGCGGGCTGCGTGGGAGGAACCGGGATTTTCGCGATTTCTGCTTGAGCCGCATTGGAGTTAGAAATTTGAGTCGGACAATCGGTGCGGCTTTCACTTCGCGCTTTCCCCAGGATCGGATGCGAGAGATTTTCGACCCCTGACGCCCGGAAAAACAATCACCGCAGACCGCAAGGCGGTCTGCTATCGCAAAGACAAGGGTCGCGGTGCGCGCGCTGTGGCGCGTTGGCCCCCTGCCCTGTCAATTGATCAATGTGAGCCACGCGGATCTCAACACACCCTGGGCATGACGCCGTCAGCGGCTGGATGCGTTGACTTGTTGCCAAGCGAGAAAAATCAATGGATCACCGCAGTTTGTGTCACATGACATCCAAATCACAATTTGATTGCGGTTAAGCAGGAGTACCTGTTGGGAAACAATGGGAGGTTTGACCAAGCTGGTAGTTTGGAGATAAATCCTCATATGGCTCACCACCCTATCTTATGGACGTTCCGTCGTTGCCCATACGCGATAAGGGCTCGCCTCGCATTGGCGAGTTCACGAGTTACAGTCGAGCTGCGCGAAATTGTTCTACGGGACAAACCAGAGGCCTTCTTACAAACATCCCAATCCGGAACAGTGCCCACGCTTCGACTTCCAGACAAAGTTATAGATGAAAGTCTGGAAATCATGGTTTGGGCGCTCCAACAAAATGATCCACAGCGGCTTTTGGACATGCCTCAAGAAGGTTGGGATCTGATTAGGGTAAATGATGGTCCCTTTAAGGCCGCTTTAGATCACACGAAATACGCTACGCGGTATCCGGATTTAGATGCCAAAGAGGAACGCAGGAAAGCGGCAAGCTACTTGCTCAGTCTCGACGAGCGGTTAGTTGGGCAGGCTTGGCTTTTCGGAGATCGCCCCAGCCTAGCCGACCTGGCGCTTCTACCATTTGTGCGCCAGTTTGCGTTTATAGATCGGGCGTGGTTTGACGTGCAGGAGTGGCCGAATATAACAGCATGGCTGGATCAATTCCTGGATAGTGAAGTATTTTCGCTTGTGATGAGAAAATACGCAACTTGGTCAGAAGGCGACGCTCCGATTTGGTTCAACAGCTGAGCCGAACACGTTGTATCACGGCCCAGTGCTGACCTTGGGCACCAAGTTAAAATGATGCAGTCGCAGCCATTCGCTATGAACGCAAACCTGAGAAAAGTGTCAATGAAGAGACCTAAAACAAATTTCCCTTCTACTACATCTGTCTAAATAACCGGTCCTCACCTTTTGCTACCAATTACAAGTCGTCGCCTTTTAACGCTACGACTGTGCCTCAGCCATTCAGATGCTGAGTAGGCCCAGGCTCCAGACCAATCGCTGCGGCGTCGCGCCGTTCGGATAGCATGAAATCAAGGGTTTTCCGATCGCGATCATCCGCCCGATACAGATACATCCAGTAACCCTGACCGTGTCGGGGAACTGTGGGACAATCAAAACCAAAAGTTAGGGGCACAACCAAAGCACTCATGTCCATCCAAGCTCAGAGCTTGCAACACAATCGCTACTAGCTTTCGAACGCCGCGTCGAAACCCCAAATTTGCCGCAGATAACCCAAAGTCATTTCGCTGGTCTTTTTGTCCAGCGGCACACCATCACGCACAGAGTGATGCAGTCTGAGGTGGCGATCCCCCATTAAGTCCACATCAACGATCTGAATATCGGGATCGTATTCCGAAACATCGAAGCCGCGCGCCAGGGTGTCGCGCACTTGGTGATAACCGCGTTCGTCGTGAATCGCGTCGACTGTGTAGAAGGGCTTCCCCTCGTCATCAGTTAGCGAAAACATCCGGAACCGGCGCATGACATTGGGGCTGAGGAACTGCTGAACGAAACTCTCGTCGCGATAGTGGGCCCAGGCATCCTTTAATATTTCGCGCCACGCACGGCTGCCCGCTATGTCCGGAAACCATTCCCGATCCTCATCGGTCGGGTCGGTGCAGATGCGCTTGATATCCTGCATCATCGCGAAACCCAACGCATAAGGGTTGATCCCGATCGCGTTCGGGGCGTCAAAGTCGGGCTGGGACAGAACATTGGTATGGCTGTGCAATATTTCGAGCATCGCGCCATCCGTCAGCAATCCAGCGCGGTGCAACTCGTTGGTAATATAATAGTGGACGAAGCAGGCGCATCCTTCATTCATAACCTTGGTCTGACGTTGCGGGTAGAAATACTGTGCTATGTTGCGAACGATGCGTAGAATTTCGCGTTGCCAGGGCTTCAGAACCGGGCTGTGACGTTCGACGAAATAGAGCAGGTTTTCTTCCGGCAGCCCCATTTCGCGCTTGCGCTTTTCCGCTTCTTCATCGGTTTTCGAAGACTGTGTGGGATGATCGAAGGCGTCCCACAGGTAATGGACCGCCCGCTCTTCTTCGATTTGCCGCTCACGCTGCCGGGTTCTCTCCTCTGCGAGCGATAAGTGGGTTGGGCGCCTGTGCCGGAAAACGCTGGACGGCATAAGCGCATGGGCCGCGTCGAGTAAATGCTCGACCTCGCGTTCCCCGTGCTGTTCTTCGCATTGGGCGATAAATCCGCGCGCATAGTCGAGGTAGTCGAGTATACCTTGCGCATCGCTCCACTGGCGAAACAAGTGATTGTTCTTGAAGAAGTGATTGTGCCCGAAGGCCGCGTGGGCAATCACAAGGACCTGAAGCGCCATCGTGTTGTCTTCAAGGCAGTAGGAAATACATGGATCGGAATTGATCACGATTTCATAGGCAAGGCCATTTGCGCCTTTGCTATAAGCCTTTTCTTCGTGAACAAAACGCTTCCCAAAGGACCAATGCCGATACATGAGCGGCATCCCTGTCGACGAGTAGGCATCCAGCATTTGCTGATACGAGATGATTTCGATTTGGTTCGGATAGACGTCAAGTCCGAGGTCATCAATCGCCACACGCTCGATTGCATCATAGCTGCGCTGGATGGTCTCAAAATCCCAATCCGCGCCGTCAAACAGCGGCGCTCCAGTTTCGGCCCGATCAACCATTGGAAACTCCGTTCGTCTTGCGCGCAAACAGCTCGTGCAGAACCGGGTAGATGTCACTCGCTCGCGCGATCCGTTTCATGGCGAAGTTTGGCCAAGCCTCTGCAACTTGTCGGTACGAACGCCATAGTTCCATGCCGTTTTCTTCGCTGTTCATCAGATCTGCTTCGGTCTCGTCGACAATTTCCGTATAGGCAAAGTATTGGCAGCGCTTCATCAGATCGCTGGTCAACAGGTCGGCGCATAGTTGTGAATCTCCGCTGAAATTCTCACCATCTGATGCTTGCGCGGCATAAATATTCCATAACGAAGGCGGATAGCGGGCTTCGATTATCTTTTTCATTTCGGTGAGCGCGCTGCTCACGACCGTACCGCCAGTTTGGCGCGAGTGAAAAAAGGTGTCTTCATTAACTTCCGCTGCGACCTGGGTGTGGCGGATGAATACAAGTTCGATCTTATCGTAGCGTTGCTTAAGGAAAAGATGCAGCAGGACGAAGAACTGCTTGGCAAGGTTCTTCTCACGCTCCCCCATCGAGGCCGAAACATCCATCAGGCAGAACATCACCGCGTTTGCCGCCGGTTCGGGGCGCATCTCGAAATACTTGTAACGCACATCAAGCGGGTCAATATAGGGAACGATCCGGCGTCGCCGTAGCATCTTGTCGAGCTGCTCACGCAGCAGTTGCCTTTCCGCCTTTCGCGCTGCATCTGGCTTTTCCAGCGCCTCCAGTTCTTCAACCTGTTCTGTAAGAGCCTGAATCTCGGCGTTGGTCGGTCGTCGCATCGCAAGACGTCGGCCAAAAGCATTGCGCATCGTTCGGGAAACACTGAGGTTGGCGGGCGTCCCGGCGGCAGTATAGCCCATGCGATGCGGCTTCGAGACGGTGACCTCTTTGAGACTGCGTTTGACCATGTCAGGCAGTTCGAGATCCTCGAAGAACAGGGAAAGAAACTCGTCCCGCGACAGAACGAACATGAACTCGTCCTCGCCCTCCCCTTCGGGCGCCCCCTCACGTCGCCCCTGCCCGCCCTTGCCGGACGGAGGTTTCTTGAGACGGTCACCCGCCTTAAACTTCTTGTTTCCGGTCAGAACCCTTTGTTTGGAACCGCCTTTGTTGTCATGCTGAAAATGCGGTTCACCGATCCCTTCTGACGGTACCGAGATGTTTTCCTGCTGGCCGACATCCGCGATTTTCCGGCGCCGGACACTTTCTTCAACCGCCTCTTTGACGGCAGAGCGAACCCGGCGCAGAAATCGCCTGCGGTTCCCAAGATTCTTATCTTTGGGGTTTAGCCTTCGGTCGATGAAATGGGCCATTTGAGCATAGACTCCTCATCCTGCCTTGTTGACCCGCATGTACCATTCAACCAAGCGCCTGACCTGTCGGCGCGTATACCCGCGACCGATCATGCGATCGATGAACTCGTTATGCTTGGCTTCAGTTTCCTTATCCCTTTTGGCCCCAAAACTGATGACCGGCAGCAGATCCTGAATCTGACCAAACATGCGCTTTTCGATAACGCGTCTCAGCTTCTCATATTTGCGCCAGTCGGGGTTACGACCGCGATTGTTGGCCCGCGCGCGCAGCACGAATTTGACCACTTCGTTCCGGAAGTCCTTGGGGTTGGAAATTCCGGCCGGTTTTTCGATCTTTTCAAGTTCCTGTTCCAGAACACTACGATTGAGGATCTGGCCTGTATCCGGGTCCTTGAAGTCCTGATCTTCGATCCAGGCGTCAGCAAACGCGATGTATCTGTCGAAAAGGTTCTGACCAAAGTCAGAATAGGATTCCAAGTAGGCTTTTTGGATCTCATTGCCGATGAATTCCGCATAGCGCGACGACAGATCGTCCTTCATGAAAGACAGGTATCGGCTTTCAACCTCATCGGGGAATTGTTCGCGTTTCACCGCCTGTTCAAGAACATAGAGCAGATGAACCGGATCGGCGCCGACTTCTTCGGTGTCATGATTGAAGGTCTCGGACAGCACCTTGAACGCGAAGCGGGTGGATGTGCCCGTCATCCCCTCGTCCACCCCGGCCTCATCCCGATATTCTTGCACTGATCGTGCTTTGGGATCGGTATCCTTCAGTGTTTCACCGTCATAGACGCGGAGCTTGGAAAAAGCCGGTGAGTTTTCGTGTTCCTTCAATCGTGTCAGAACACTGAACTGGCTCAGGATTGACAGCGTTTCCGGTGCACAGGGGGATTCGCCCAGACTGCTTTCCTCAAGCAGCTTCTCGTAAATCCTGGTTTCATCCGAGGCACGTAAGCAGTAGGGGACTTTGACCAGGCTGATCCGGTCCAGGAAGGCCTCGTTGTTCTTATTGTTTTTGAACTGCTGCCATTCCGCTTCGTTCGAATGTGCAACAATAACACCTTGGAAAGGGAAGGCACCGATGTTCTCTGTCCCCGCATACGACCCCTCCTGCGTGGCGGTCAGCAAGGGATGCAATACCTTGATCGGCGCCTTGAACATCTCCACGAATTCCATCAGCCCCTGCGTGGTGCGGTTCAGGGCACCGGAATAGGAATATGCGTCTGGATCGTTCTGGCTGAATTCTTCGAGCTTGCGTATATCGAGCTTCCCAACAAGCGAAGAAATGTCCTGGTTGTTTTCGTCACCCGGTTCAGTCTTCGCCACGCAAATCTGGCGCAGTTTGGACGGATAAAGTTTGACAACCGAAAATTTGGAAATATCGCCGTCGAATTCCTGTAAACGCTTGATGGCCCAAGGCGAAATCAACCCGTTCAAAAGCCGTTTGGGAATGTTGTATTTGTTCTCCAGCAGATCCCCCATTCGCTCGCGGTCAAAAAGACCAAGCGGCGATTCAAAGATTGGGCTGATCTCGTCACCTGCCCGCAGCACATAGATCGGCTGCCGCTCCATCAGGTTTTTGAGAATTTCGGCAAGCGTTGACTTGCCCCCGCCGACCGGCCCCAGCAGATAGAGGATTTGCTTGCGTTCCTCGAGACCCTGGCTGGCATGGCGGAAAAAGCCAACGATGCGTTCGATGGTTTCCTCGACGCCATATATGTCCTGGAAGGGTTTGTATCGCTTGATTGTCCGGTTAAGAAATATGCGACTGAGCCGAGCCTCTTGACTGGTATCGATAAGCTCTGGCTCGCCAATCGCGGCGACCATCCGTTCGGCGGCGGTAGCCCGCATCGTAGGGTCTTCTCGACATTCCAGCAAATAGTCCTGCAATGTCATTTCGATGAGCTTTGTCCGCCCATACCCTTCTGCAAACTGCTCGAAAATCTCCATTTTTAAAGTTCCTCTAGGTTTCGTACTCCTTCGTCCCAGCGCGCTAAGTTCATCCTAGTCTACCACAAATATGATCCGTAATTGTCTAATTTCTAATCACAATTTGTTTCCCGGCCGACGTTCTGTTGAAATTTTTTCTGATTAAAGCCTGCGAAACCCGTTGCCGCGCTGCTATTTGCAGTCGTAGCCTTTGTCTTTAGAACGCCGAATGACCGGTTGAGCATTGGCATCCGAAGGCGAGTGAAGTCTATCGTATCCTCAGCAAATTGGTTCGCACCCTCAAAACAAGCTTCTCAACTGGAGCCCGTTCGCAGGGCTTAGTTGCAAACTTTTCACGATTGACGCTCACTTCTCTTTCGGCTGGTTGGTTGCCAATCCGGCCACAGAAACAAGTTTTTTTCAATCGGCTTTGCATGCTACACTGCGCCGCCAAAACCGAACGAACCTCCAAAGACCCATGCCTTGAGGCGTCCCAAGTTTGGCCGACAGTGCACGAAATCGCGCCATAAGCGCATCCATCGGGGCAGGGTCATCAAAACACATAAACTCAGGAACCAATCATTGCGGCAGGCTGTGCAATCCACGGTGAAATTGCGAAGCCCGCTTTCTGCGCAATGCCGGCAACGGATCAGCGAGCAGCGCAAATGCCATAGAGCGCCCGTCAAACCAGACTTTCTCCGTAAGCGCAAAATCTGGAGGTGGTCGACTAACAGTCTGCTGACAAGGCGGCCGCTTGAGAGATGACAACAAGGAGCGCCTGATCTCACCTATGCCGCTGCGGTTGCTTCAATCTCAAACAGCAATCCGGGGATAGCGAGGCGTGTGACACCCAGCAAAGTCATGGGCGGGGCGACCCGATGCGGGCCAAAGCGCGTCCCCAGCAGATCGAAATTCTTCAATGCCTCATCCACATCAGTAGCAAAGACGCCCAACTTGATGACATTGCTCAGATCCATGCCGGCGCCTTTGATTACGGCTTCCAGATTGTCCAGGGCCAAGGCGATCTGCGCGCGCATATCGTTAGGGTGCTGGGGCGCGCCGTTCTCGTCAACAGCTGTCTGCCCGGCGCAAATGACCTGATGTGTCATGCCCTTGGTCACCTCGGCCTGATTGTAGCCCAGCTTGAGCGACCACTCCCAGGGGTTCACGGCTGTCCGCTCCATGTCGCATTCTCCTTTTTGTTGCGTTGCTGGACCAGGTGTAGATCAAAACGGTGACAAAACTTGTCACCATTTGTGTTATCCTGTCAGAATGAATGTTCGACTCAGACATGAAGCGATTGTGCGGACCCTCCGCCGAACCGGTACATCCACTATTGACGCCCTTGCTGATGAGGTGGGCGCGTCCCGCCGCACCGTGCTGCGCGATATCAGCGCGCTTCGGGATGAAGGCTATGTGATCCATTCCGATGTGGGGCGCGGTGGCGGCTTGCAGCTTGATCCGCAATCCATGCAGACAACAGCCAAGCTATCGGTGCCAGAGGTCTTTGCAAGCTGTTGTCACGTTAACCTCCTGTCCACCAAAGAATGCTGAAGATCAGATTTCAAGCTGCTCGAGTAAAGGACAATTCCGACAAATGTTACATTGGATGGCAGGAGAAGAATGATGGTTTCGGTGGGTCCGCGGCGCAGATTGCGCTGATACACCGAATCGTGGCGGAAGTACGCAATTGGCTGAGGGCGTTTTAGTCAAACCGGAGCAACCGTAGTCGCTCAGTTGTCACGGCCCAAAGAATACGCGGGCGGCGCCAAAACCACCGCTCGTCGATTGCGCAGCATCCTGTGTTATTGGATCGCGTCAATGTCGGGTTGTCGTTGTGGGTGGGCATGGCGGATCGGAGGATCAGTCATGGAAACACCAAACTTACCTGCCATTCGCGCACTTCGCCCAGTCTGGAACAAAGGACGTATCGTGGGTCAAAAGCGCCCACTGAAACCAAAGCATCCCTGTTCGCCTTGAGCTTGCTTACAACCATCGCGATCTTGCACTCTGCAACATGGCCATCGACAGCAAACTTCGCAGCTGTGATCTGGAGAAGATGAAGGGGGTCGATGTCATGTCATCGGGGCAGATCAAGGAACGCGCTTCCCTACTGCAAAGCAAGACACAGAGACCTGTGCGCTTCGAGATATCCGAGGGCACCTGTGCCTCTGTTCAGAAATGGATGAAAGATGAACTCATGATCCGTTCGGAATATCTTTGGCCTGGCAGAATCCACATCTCAACGCGTCAAAATGCGCGGATTGTTTGAGACTGGGTCTCATCGATCGGCGTTGAAGCAAGCACATACGGAATCCATTCAATGAGGCGCACAAAAGTCACCCAAATCTACAAGAAAACCGGCAAACTTAGATCGGTCCAGCTCTTGCTAGGCCCCGCCAAGATGGACGGTAAGGTCCGGTACCTCGGCGTCCAACTCGCGGGTACCTTGGCTATTGCCGAAGCCATTGAGACTAGTGCCAATAGGTTGCATTCGTAGGCGGCCCAGACTGGACGAGCGAAGGTGCGCATATTGATTCCACGTGTTTGATCCGGCTTTAAGAGTGGATTCCACTTACTCGAGTTCTCAGGTAATACGAAACTATGGATATCGTCGTCGTTACGACCATCATCACTTCTCTTTTTGTTGTCATCGGCGTGGCGGAACCGCTGGCCGCGCGAATGCGCCTGCCTTACAGCGTTATCCTCGCCGTCCTGGGGATAGTGATCGGGCTTGGCGCGACGTTCTTTCTCGACACAGACCTGACGGATGCATTGAACCCGGGGGCGCAGGCGATCATAGATCTGCCGATCCGGTCAGACGTCTTCCTCTATGTTTTCCTGCCCACGCTGCTCTTTCAGGCGACACTCGGCATGAACCTGCGCAGGATGCTGGATGACTGGATGCCCATCCTGATGATGGCCGTTGTGGCAGTGATTGTCGCGACCCTCTCAATTGGCTATGCGCTGAGTTGGGCAAGTGCGCTGCCGCTGGCCGCCTGCCTGTTGATCGGCGCCATTGTGTCAACAACGGATCCCTCGGCAGTTGTCAGTATATTCCGGTCGATTTCGGCACCGCGCAGGCTGTCACGAATAATCGAGGGCGAAAGCCTTCTTAACGATGCTGCTGCTGTGGCTCTGTTCGGGTTATTCATGAGCTTTGTCATGCTCGGAAGACCCAATCCATTGCTAAGTGAAGCCGTGGGGCAGTTTCCGCTGTTGATCGCAGGCGGAGCACTCACTGGTTGGCTCATGGCGCGCATGGCGGTTTGGACGATGGCTTTTGTCGACCGCTGGGAAATGGCGCAGATTTCCATTTCCATCGCGCTGCCATACCTTGCCTATATCGTTGCAGAACAAAGCGTTGGGGCTTCGGGTGTCATTGCGGTGGTGGCTGCGGGGCTTACGCTCAACCTCACAGGCCCTGGTCGTTTGTCACCGGTCGCCTGGACAAATCTGCAAGAGGTTTGGGACCTTCTGGCACACTGGGCCGGCGCGCTGATTTTTATTCTTGCCGCATTGCTGATACCGCGATTGCTGGAAGAGGTGCGGCCGTCTGATTTTGGCTTGCTGGTTGTGGTGGTTTTGGCCGCCATGTTCGCGCGGGCGGCAATTCTGTTCGGGTTGTTACCATTGCTGACAGCAATTGGACTATCGCCCGCTGTTGAACGCCCCTATCGCACCGCAATACTGTGGGGTGGGCTGCGTGGTGCCGTGACGCTGGCTCTGGCGCTGGCCGTCACCGAAAGCACACATATCCCGCTTGAGACGAAGCGCCTGGTCGGCATTCTGGCCACTGGCTTTACGCTGTTTACACTGATTGTTCAGGGTACAACTTTGCGCATGGTGATCACAAAATTGGGGCTCGACAGGCTTTCTCCGCTTGATACTGCCCTGTCGCGTCAGGTGGTCGCGGTCGCCTTGCAATCGGTTCGCGAGGACGTGTCCCGCACCGCAGAAAACTATAACCTGACCCACGATATCGTCAGAAACGAAGCCAAGCAGTTTAGCGAACGCCTGGACGAGGCGGTAAAGGCCGCCGAGGACAGCGCGCAGATCCTTGATCGTGACCGGGTCACACTTGGCCTAATCGCGCTGGCCGGTGCAGAGCGGGACTCTGTTCTGGCCCGGATGCGGGAACGCACCATGTCATCGGTTCTAAGTGAGAAGATTCTGTCCGACGCCGATCGGCTCATTGAAGGCGCACGGACTGGCGGGCGGATCGGCTATCAGCGCGCATCAAATCGGTCGGTCGTTTACGGCAGATCTTTTCGGATCGCCGTGTTTCTGCACAATCGGCTTCGAATTTCGTTCCCACTCACGCGTATCACAACGGACAGGTTCGAAAGATTGCTCATGCAACGTCTGATCTTGCAGGACCTAGATGGGTTCGTCCGCGGCCGAATCCGCCGGATCCATGGCCGCCGGGTTGCGGAATTGCTGGATGAAGTGTTGGCGCGTCGATCCGAGGCGGTTAAGACGGCGCTTGAAGGCCTGCGACTGCAATTTCCCGGTTATGCCGAAAAGTTAGAGCGACGATTCATCCAGCGAACCGCGTTGCGCCTTGAAGAACGTGAATATGCGGTCATGCGCGAAGACGGCCTTGTGGGCGAAGAACTTTATTCTGTGTTGATGCAGGAAGTGGCGACACGACGTACGTTATCTGAAGGACGTCCGAAATTGGACATCACTCTTAAAGGACGGGATCTGGTCCGGCAGTTCCCGCTATTTTCCGATCTCGACAAGTCTTCGCTTAGGAAACTCAGCCGGGCGCTGCGGACCCGATATGCCAACGCGGGTGATACCATCATTTCCAAAGACGAATTCGCCCAGAGTGTATTCTTCATTGCTTCCGGGGCGGTCGAAGTGGAACTCGGCCGGCACACCTCGCGGCTGGGTCGTGGTGAAATGTTCGGGCAATTGGCCATGTTATTGAAACGGCCGCGTCGCGTAAACGTGCGGGCATTGGCACCGTCGACGCTGCTTATGCTCGACGAGGCAAGTTTCCGACGCTTGCTGCGGCGAAGCAAGGCCATGCGAAACTCTGTCAAGATGAGCGCTGACAAGCGCATGATCGACCCCGCGGTGTTGGATCTGGATGAGGCCGAGGTATCCCCTGAAAAAGGGACCAAATCTTGAGAGGCTCTCAATTGGAAAGGAGCCGCGAAATCAAAAGTACTGGTTCACGGGCACCAGTCGGGTCCTGTTTTGTTGAACGCCTACTCCAGTCAGAGGTTTGTTCCCTCGAAAAACCCGTCACTACCCTCAACATCTTGTACAATCCGCGGCAGGTCGCAGCCCGGAGCGGAAATTGGCAACGGCCAATCACCGAAGACATAGAAAAATGGGCGTCGCCTACCCTGCCAAACCAGCTTGGCGCAGACCAGAGGCAATGTGTTCCCAATCCGACAAATTGCGCCACATCGGTTGAAAGCCACCGGCCAGAGCAATCAACGTGTTTTCCGGAACTGCCATCCCGCGGCTTGAAAACTCCTGATGGCGGTGTCGAACAAAGGCTTGCAACGAGGACTCCGCCTCTTTTTGTCGGCCCGAGTGCGCGTAGGCTGCCACTAAAAACGCAGCGGCCAAAGAGTTTAGCCGTGCTTCGCCAATCAGCTTGCTGACAGCGTCATCATATCGACCCAAAAAGAAATAAACCTGTCCGATAATCCAATCGAGAGAAGGCGGGTGCAGGGGGTCAAGTCGCATGGCCTCGACAACTATTTCATGGGCCTTTTCATGCTGCCCCAACAACAGAAAACCATATCCGCACCAGGCCATCGATTCCGCTTCATTTTCAATCAATGACAGTGTTTTTTGAAACTGCGTATCGGCCTGATCCCAGAGGCCCGCGCATAGGTACGCATATCCAAGTTGGTCTTGAATATAGACGTCCTTGTTGTCCAAAGCCGCCCCCTGACGCGCGATTTCCAATGCCTGGGAGGGCGCATCCGCGTCTGCAAGACCGAGCCAAAGGTCAACGACATAGGTATCGGCCAGATACATATAGATTCGCGCATAATTGGGATCGATGGCCAACGCTTTTTCAAAATATCCCTTGGCCGTGGCGTTGTCGGCGGCGTTCAACCCGTCTCGGAGTGCTTTCCCTCGCAGCAAGAGTTCGTATGCCTTCATCTTGTCTGTAGGCTTGTTCAAGACATTGTTGGCCACGTCGCTTTGAACCCGACCTGGAAGAACCGCGACGACGCTTTGGGTCACCTCATCCTGAACCGCAAAGATGTCTTCCAGTTCGCGGTCATAACGCTCGGCCCAGATATGTTTGCCGGAGTCAGCCGCGATCAGCTGAGCCGAAATACGCACTCTGTTTCCGACTTTTCGAACACTGCCTTCGACAAGGTATTGTACCCCCAACTTTGCCGCGATTTCACCAATCTCCAGATCTGAGTCCCGAAACCGAAACGACGAATTGCGCGCGACCACAAACAAGGTCCGAAAGCGGGAAAGTCCGGTAATGATGTCTTCGGAAATGCCGTCGCTGAAAAACTGCTGCTCAGCATTGCCGCTTACGTTTGAAAACGGCAAAACCGCGACTGAGGGCTTATCCCGTCCAGTTTGATTTGACTCGTATTTCTCAGAACCTTCATGTGCCAAATGGTATATTTGGACAGGCTTTGTTATGTTTTTGAGATGCTGGGCACCGCCATCTTCAAAGGTCTCTTCAATCAGGTTTCCCAGGCTTTCATAAACTATAGAAGAGATGCAAACACCGCCCACTTTTGCTGCGGCTTCCAGGCGCGACGCCAGATTGACACCGTGCCCATAGACATCGCCCTCATCAACAATCACGTCGCCCAGATGCACTCCGATGCGCAGTTTTATCGCTGAGTTTTGAACCGTCAGTTCTTTCTGGATCTCGATGGCACACCTAACAGCATCCACGACTGAGGGAAACTCAACCAATGTGCCATCCCCAATCAACTTGATCACCCGGCCTTTGTATTGGCTGACTTTGGGATCAAAAACACATTCGCGATGGGTCTTGAGGTGCATCAAAGTGGCATCTTCGTCTTCGATCATCATCGAAGAGTATGCAACAACGTCAGCGGCGAGTATGGCGGCGAGTCTGCGTTCCAAAAATGACACCTTTGGTTGGGAGGTCATATTCAACTTTGGAAAAGATCATAACAACACCTTTCTGGGAACATCGCGCAAATACAGATTGCCGAGGTTTTTAGCGGGTGGAGTGGGTGGCTCCTGCTCCACCGGCGTCGCGATGCGCCATACTGCAGTTGCTACCGACTGCTAGAAAAGGAGCCACCCAAAGACAGTTAAAACAGTTGGACTGGATCTGGCCAAGGACGTGTTCCAGGTTCATGGAATTTCGGCCGCTGGCCGCAAGATATTTAACAAGCAGATCAGGCGCCCGAAGCTGCTTGCGTTTTTCGAGACACTTCCGCGCTGTGTTGTCGGCATGGAAGCCTGCGGCTCCGTCCACTATTGGGGCCGTGAACTCAGCAGGCTGGGCCATGACGTCCGCCTGATGCCAGCAGCCTATGTAAAACCCTATGTAAAGCGCGGCAAGACCGACGCCGCTGATGCCGATGCCCGGCGCCTGATGCGCATGCCGGGCGTCGGCCCTATTATCGCCTCCACCATCGTGGCGATCATCGGAAGTGCTAAGCAATTCAGGACCGGCCGCGACCTTGCAGCCTGGCTGGGGCTGACCCCGCTCAACAAATCCAGCGGCGGAAAGGAAAAGTTAGGCAAGATCACTAAGAAAGGCGACCGATACATCCGAAAACTCCTGATCACCGGCATGACGTCACGGGCGCTGATGGGCAGGAAGCATCCGGAGCGCCTGGATAATCTGGGTGATGCTGACAAAACAACAGGAATACCGGCAGCCGACCGCCTGACAAGGCCGACCAGCCCAGAGATGCAAGGCATTTGATGTGATGATGCGGACCTAAGTCAACCAAAGGCCAGGACACTTCGACCAACGTCGCGACCCAAACTGAGGTCATTTAGTGGCACTTTTTCCCTTGTATTGCCCAATGGCTTGCAGGCGCGGCGAATGTCGGCAAAGTCCGCGTGTCGGGAATTGAAGAGCCTCGTTGTGAGCGGCCTATTGGGTCGTTTCTCGCCGCTGCATGTTGCAATACTACCGTTTCATTGTGTTAGCTGGTTAATGGCATCGCTGATGGAACTTGTCAGTCGGTTCAATTCTGCGAAACATGCATTACAAGCATGCGCATATTTGACGCGCATATTTCATAGCGATACAGTGCGTGCATAGGGAGAGCAATACAATGAACGCTCAAACGCGAAAGCCCACGAATCTGTCGCTCGATAGCGCGTTGCTGTCAGAGGCCAAAGCGCTGAAGGTAAATCTGTCCCGCGCGGCCGAGGAGGGCGTGCGCGCCGCAGTCATCGCAGCAAAGTCTGAGCGTTGGAAAGCCGAAAATGCTGCAGCACTCAGAAGTTCTAATTCATATGTTGAGCGGCATGGTCTTCCGCTGGAACGTTACAGGCAGTTCTGATGCCAAAACACGACGTCTACCCTAATCCATCCGGCGATGGCTACCTTCTGGATGTCCAGACCGACCTCCTAAGCGATCTGAATACGCGTGTTGTTGTGCCGCTGCTACCGAAGTCAAACGCACCAAAGCCAGCGGCACGTCTCAATCCGGTTTTTGACATTGATGGTGGGTCAGTCGTTATGGTCACACAATTCATGGCCGCAGTACCGGTTGGAATCCTCAAGTCCCAAGTATGCGACTTGAGTGACGAGTTCGATCAGATCACTGTCGCGGTCGATATGCTGATGCAGGGATTCTAGCACGGTGTGACCTCAATGTTGGTCAAGTTCTCTGATCGTCACCGTTCAATTTCGAGGATGGCTGCAGCGAGCTGCACCAGTTTCAAATGCCTCATACTCGCGAAAGGACGGGGCCGCATTTGCGGTTTTTAGGAATTTAGCCTCGGTGAGTTAAGATTGTGGCAGTAGGTGTCGGTACTTGGCAACTCGTTTATCAGAGACCGCCAAAGCCGGTCGGAGAAGGAATTATCAAGGGTGTTCAGTCAGTTTTGATCTGTAGCCTGGGGAATGCCGGACGTCCTTTAAAAGCCTTGTTTCATTGGAGTCAACGGTGAGTTTCCAAGAAAAAAATGGACTCAATAATCTCCTGATGTCATTTTGAGATTGTGGGCGGCATGTCTATTTTAGCACGTACTGGTTTTCCCGACCGGATTTTAGAGGGGGTATTTAGTGTGATGTGCCGCCCCACGAAACCCCAAAAACAGCGGTCAGCGTGCTCGGGTTTCTGCAGAGATTTATGATCTTCTAACAAATTGAATCAGGAACAGGATACATGGCATGAGGCGAGTTTATTGCCGACTTCTTGGACAAAGATGGCTGGTTCGTTTCGCCGGAGGTGCGTCTGTTCATCAGTGTGCGCGGTGTGGTGTCGCCGGTGATGCGTATGGCAATGAAGTTCGCTGACATTACCGCGCGCTTCGCCTCATCCTACCATATCGTCCATTGCATGAGTTGAAGTTGTAGCCGGGGTGGATTCACAAACGAAGTGCAATTATGCCTTGATGTTGGTCAAAGAGAGTTAGTCCGAATTCGGGCCGACATTGGCCGCAGAGAAGTTAGCTGAGCATCACGGCTTCACATGAGACATTGCGCAATTGGATGGTGGAAGATTGAAGCTGGCTATCTCGCAAGCAGCACCGAACATTCCATCAGCCGCGCCTGCAGCGGGAATGCCGTGGTGAGTTGACCCAGATCGACGGCTCCGATCAACATTAGTTCGAGGATCGTGGCGACCCCTGCACCCTTCTCGTCTTCATGGATGACGCGACCAGCACCTTGATGGAACTTTGCTTTGTGAAGTCAGAAAGCACCTTCAGCTATATCGATATGCTTGAAAGCTATTTGCATAAACATGGCCGTCCGGTGGCGTTTTATAGCGACAAACACACGGTGTTCCGTGTGGCCAGCAAAGATGCCAAGGGCGGCGCTGGCATGACCCAGTTCGGCCGTGCGCTAAAGGCGCTGAATATCGAGACCCTGTGCGCGAACAACTCTCAGGCCAAAGGCCGGGTTTAACGCGCCAACCGCACGCTCCAGGATCGACTCGTCAAAGAGCTGAGGCTAGCCGGTTTGAAGTGCGCTGGGAAGGCCGGGCCCTGCCCTATCGGATCTTCGAAATGGACCAACGCGTCACCCACGCCGCAGTCACTGAGAGCAAGCGGTTCGGGGCTGTGCTGGCGCATATCAAGGATACGCAAGAACAAGCTCCCCAAAACCTAAAGTGAGGACAAATTCCGAGAAGATGGGTTACAAGCCCAACGGCAGGAAGCCCGATCAGCCGCCGAGAACACGGGCCAGTAAGAGGACTGCACTAGAATCTGAGTTAGTGCAAAAATAGCAGCTGCGCAGAAGACAGCGCACCCTTCAGGTAATCTTGAAGCTAACGCCAATGGCCTGATTGGGTGTGGCTTCTTCAAAAACTGACTGCATCTAAAATTGTAATAGAGCTACCACATCAGACACTTTGTTTTTCCCGCTCACTTCAATAGCGTAAGGTGGCCTGCGTCATTGATGTCACTGGTAATGCAGTCCTACAGCGCATCCAGATTGTGCCTAGCTAGTTTGGAGCAGCAAGCGCAGACAGCAGCATCGTAAATACGTCATCAAAACTTCCTCCACCCCAATTCAGGGAGTTTACAGGAAGTGTCCCAAGTGTCCGTGAATATCTACAGGAAATTAGATGCCTCCGCACCCCAATCCTCCTAAGATCTGGTTTTCCGAGGCAAACTGGATAGCAAGCAGACGCGATAGCGTAAAACAGCTGCAATATTCCCTGATCGTGTCGCGTTGTCGCTTGACAGGATGGCTGCATGCGGCCTGATCAATTCAGTTCGCCGAATCTATGATGAAAACGTCAACGATTTTCCGGACAAAACCTTATCGCGGTGGCCTAGCTCTGCCGCACGATCGTGAACCGCTTTCTGACTAAGCACAGGACAAACCTATGATCCAAGACAACCCTGCCCTCATCGAGGCCATACGCGGCCGGTTCGCCCATGTCGGCACCTGTCCCTTTCAAGGCGAACGCATCTTTTTTGAGAATGCGGGCGGAGCACTGACATTGAAATCCGTCGCTGAAACCTCGGCTTTTTATGCAGCAATCCCGGACAATCCGGGGCGCATAAATCCTGCAGGTCAGGGAACCCAAGGCGTCATCAACAAGGCCAAAGACGACTTGGCCGTGTTCATGAACGCATCTTCTGGGCAGTTCTTCGCAGGTGAAAGCGGAACCGAGCTGCTGTTTCGCATGATCCGCACCGCGTGTCTGGTCGCCCCCAAAGGTGCAAAAGTGATCGGTTCATCAATCGAGCACCCGGCCACCCGAAGCGCAGCACGTCGCTGGGCTGAAATCGCCGCGCTGGAGTACGTTAATGTGCCCCACGACAACGACACCGGATTGGTTACGGCCGAGGATTATACTGCGCTGATAACGCCAGATGTCGCAGTGGCAACGATCCTGCATGCGTCGCCCGTGACAGGCATGGGCATGGACGTAGCCGCGATTTCCGCGGCGATCCGTGCTGTGGCACCGGATTGTTTGATAATCGTCGACGGCATTCAGCATGCGGCCCACGGGCAACTGGACCTGGACGCCTACAATGTCGATGGCTACGCGATTTCACCTTACAAAGTGTTTTCCCGCCACGGATACGGCATCGCCTGGATCTCCGACAAACTCAGCGCTTTGCCACATGACATGTTGATCGATGCACCCGCAACTGGGTGGGAGTTCGGGACCCGCGATACGGGATCGTATGCAACCGTATCAGACGTAGTAGCGTATTTTGACTGGCTCGGTGGCGAAGTTTCGGATGAGACCGAGCCGCGCAAACGGATCGAGGCTGCGGGCCGAGCCATTCACGCCTATGAAACCCACTTGACCGATACTGCTATCAACGGCACCGGCAATCTGCCAGGGCTGAGTGATATGGATCACGTGACCATTCTGGCAGGCGCCGATAACCCGGCACGCGAAGGGCTGGTGTCAATCGTGGTCGAGGGTCATGCATCCGAGGACGTGGTCGAGACACTGAATCAACAGGGCATTCGCACCCATACTCGAAAGGCTGACCACTATTCCGGCAACGTTCTTACACCGCTGGGCCTGTCGGATTGTATCCGCATTTCTTTTTGTCACTACAACACGGAACAGGAAATCGCGCGGTTGCTGGGGGCCATCAAAGTTATGGGCGAAAGCAGTTGACCAGATCCGATTTGGTCGTAGCAAACGGTTACATAGCTGGCGGTTCTCAACCCAAACCTGCAACGGGCTTTTGCAGAGTTACGAAAAAAGCGTCGCGTTGTTCCGACACCTCGGCCGGAGTATTTCCGCATGCCGCAGCTTTGACGTTGTCCACCAGTTGCCGGTTCACGTCGTGACCCGTTGTCCCCAAATTGATTGCTTCGCCCAGGATTGCAGCATGCAAGCGATTGACCACGTGTCCAGACACTTCTTTGTTGTCGTGGCTAGGTTTTCATAGAACGATTGAGCTGCCTCAATGACCTCGTAGGCGGTTTTGTCATTCCCCAGAACCCCGACCAGCGGCATCAGGTGCGGGGGTTCGAACGGGCACCCCAAAACAAAGCGGCGGGGTTTCTTCAGCCCTGTTGCATCTATCCCAGCGTCAAACCCAAGGCTGGCCTGGCAACTGACGCATCCAGCGGAATCCAGATGATGTTGTCCCACAACCCTTCGGATTCTGACCTGCGCCCGATCCCTTGCCGACCCCCGGTAACCAGCGCTCGTTTTCTTACCAACCGCATCAGCGTGCACCCAACACAAGACGCGCTGACGTGTGGGTATCCAAAACAGGGACCGATATGTTGCAAGCCGCGCCTTTGCCTTTCAATGCGGCCCATTACCTTTCCGTCGCGGGCATCTCATGCTTCGTAAACTAGGTCTTTCCGCAGCGCAGTTGAGACGTCATTTTCATCGCCATCGAAACAACCTTGGTCAAAACTGTTGAAGCCAGATCATAGCGCCTGGCGTTGGCGATCCGACGAGCGTTTTTCGCCTCGCCAATGTGCGACGGGGTGACAAGAGGTCCGAACACCTCATTATACGCATTCTCCGCATTGTTGTTGGCATTCACTGCGACCGTCGGCGGGTAGAAGAATCCGACCTGTTCGCCCAGCTCGCCGCCTATCGCGATTTCGGATCGTTTCAGCCACGGCATCAATATCGGCATCGACCCGTTGGCCCGCTCATAGTGCAGACAATCCGACAAACTGCGTGCCCGATCCAAACGGATATCCCAGCAATACAACGTGGGCGTTTTTTTGATGTATGTTTCGAACGCCCAGTTCAACCGGCTATGCGATATACCAGCCCTCATGCAAATCTCGGGCGATGGTATCGGATCTTCCAGATTAGTTTCCCTTGCCGGATTGGCCGCCCTGAGCTTGGCGGGAACCGATGTACCCAAATATTCGCCGAGGCGCTGCCGCCACAACATGAAACCCGGTTTTCATCAATCACCAACAGGTTTTCGACCACTTCAATAACCGAGTAAAACTCCTGAAAGCCATCAATATGTTCCTAGTGACCGGTCGCCCGCCGCGCATTCAGAAGTCCGGACCGCGCCGGCATGAATGCCCTCATGTCCAGCTTGTTAATACCACCACGATGTCGGCCACATCAACGTCACCGAAGACAACCCTTCTTTTCCCTGCACCATTGCTTGCGACACAATTGCCGCCTCTCTCGGCCAAGAAGCCTCTTGAAAACTAGGGCTTGCCATCCAATTTTGTTGGTCGCGCGAAACAGATCGGCAAACACTATTGTAGCGGCCAGATCAGGCCGGACGAGACCGCAAAAATCACACGGGCAGTAAGGTCTGAGATGTTTGCCACCTGGTCTTCGCCTCAATTGCACTACGTAGAGATAAAGAGAGTATCACTTCAGTCAACGCGCAAGTCAGATGTCGATAAGCCATTGCCAAAACACCGATTGCGATCTTGGTCGGCGGTATATGGACAATCTGCAACGAGATGTATTTCCACTATTGGGACATCAGTCTAGGATGCGCGCAAATACTAGCCCATTCGAAACCTGCGCAACAAAAACGAGAAGCTTCGTTCGTGAATATTAAGAACCACATGGCAGCACAGCCAAGACGTGAAATGCAATCTGCGCGCAACCAGGGGATCACATTCCTGGCGCTTGCGTTTTTGTTCAGCATCTTCGTCAACTTGTTGATGTTGACCGGACCTTTGTTCATGTTGCAGGTCTATGATCGCGTTCTTGGGTCCCGAGCGGTCGAGACTTTGGCTGCGCTGTTTCTGCTGGTGGCACTTTTGTACGGCCTTATGGCCATGCTCGATTTCGCGCGGGGGCGAATCGTGGCGCGTTTCGGCGCACGCTTTCAATCGCAGTTGGACGAACGCGTCTTTGATGCGACCCTGCGCCGATCTCTACACCCGCGCGCGCGGGCTGCACCCGCAACAGCGTTGCGGGATCTGGAGTCCATCCAAAACCTGTGTTCTTCTCCAGTTCTGCTGGCCGTCATGGACATCCCTTGGACGCCTATCTTTATCGCGGCAATTTTTCTGTTCCATCCTCTTCTGGGCTGGCTGGCCGTTGGTGGTGGCTCGCTTTTAGTTGTGATCGCGTTGCTGAACCAAATACTGACTCGTCGCAAGGTCGCCTTGGCTCAATCAGCGTCGGCAAAAGCCAACATCTTTTCCGAACATGCCCGACAGGCAGCCGAGGTAGTACACTCGCAAGGCATGCAAGAGGACATCACGCGTAGATGGCAGCGTCAACGAACAGACGCCTTGCAACAAACAATCGCCGCCAGTGACTGGACCGGCAGCTTTACGTCAGTGACGAAATCGCTGCGGCTGTTTTTGCAATCTGCAATGCTGGCGCTTGGGGCTTTGCTTGTTCTGCGCAATGAATTGACCCCCGGCGCGATGATCGCAGGTTCGATCCTGCTGGGTCGTGCTTTGGCACCCGTCGAGCAGGTTGTTGGGCAATGGGCTGTCGTTGAACGCGCCCGAACCGCGTGGAACTCGTTGAGCCAGTTTCTGGATGCCACGCCGCCCGAAAAACAGCGCACCAAGCTGCCTGTGCCCCAAGCCCGGTTGAAGGCCAAGGGTCTGACGGTCATCCCGCCTGGAGCGAATACTCCAACCCTCCGCAACGTCTCATTGAACCTCGAGCCCGGGCGGGCACTTGGTGTAATCGGAAAAAGCGGGTCAGGAAAGTCCACTTTGGCCAAGGCGCTTCTGGGTATTTGGCGTCCTGCAGCAGGCGAGATCCGTCTGGGAGGCGCAACGCTGGATCAGTACGATCCAACTGATCTGGGCCAACATATCGGATACCTTCCGCAAGAAGTTACGTTGTTCAACGGAACTGTCGCCGAAAACATCGCGCGTATGTCGGAAGACCCAAACCCGGAAGCCGTTGTAGCGGCCGCCAAAAAAGCCAATGCGCATGAGCTGATTCTGACGCTGGAAAAAGGCTACGATACCATTCTGGAAGGCAATGACAGTCAGCTGTCAGGCGGTCAGAAGCAGCGGATCGCGCTCTCGCGCGCGTTGTACGGAGACCCCGTTTTGTTGATTCTGGACGAACCGAACTCGGCGTTGGATGCCGATGGAACCGAGGCGCTGAACGCCGCTGTCCGCGATCTTAAGGCCGCAGGAAAGTCTACGATCATTATGACTCACCGTCCCCAAGCGATCTCGGAATGTGATGATCTTGCGGTGGTCGAACGGGGACAGGTTGTCAGATCCGGCCCAAGGGATGAGGTTTTGGGTGCAGTCGTTCAAAACGCCGGATCGATCAAGCGCAACCTCAGCAAGGCTGGCAACTGATGCAGGACAAAACAAATAATCAGCGCCCCGTATGGCGCATAACCATCCCTGCCCTGGTCGGATTTACGGCCCTTGGTATCCTTGTTGGCGGTTTGGGTGTTTGGGCAGTCAACACGCGTTTGGCCGGAGCCATTATCTCTCAGGGCATTATCGAGGTCGAAAGCAACCGTCAGGTGATTGAACACCCCGACGGCGGCGTTGTTGGTGAGATCTATGTGCGCGATGGCGATGCCGTCACCAGCGGCGAATTATTATTGCGGTTGGATGATACGTTTCTGTCGTCCGAGAAGACCATTGTCGAAGCCCAGCTGTTCGAACTGTTGGCCCGCCGGGCCCGTTTGGAAGTCGAGCGCGATGGCGCAAATGCCGAAGCTTTGGCCACCCGGTTGGCTGAGATTCAGCAACAGGAAAACATCGACCCTGATCTGATCGCCGGTCAGCAACGCCTGTTCGAGGCGCGATTGAATACATTGGACCAGCAAACTGAGCAACTGGGCAAACAGACCGTTCAAATCGAAAGTGAAATCGACGGTACCGAAGCGCAGCTTGTCTCGCTGCGGCGTCAGGTTGAATTGATCCAAACCGAACTGGACGATCAGCAAAGCTTGCTTCAGCGCGGCCTTACCCAGGCCAGCCGTGTTTCGGCCCTACAGCGTGAAGAGGCCAGCCTCACAGGGGATATCGGTCGGTTGGAAGCTGCCGCCGCGCGCCTAGGAGGCCAGATATCAGCGACCGAAATCTCGATACTTGAGCTTGAAGCAACACGGCGAGAAGAAGCCATAACGACCCTGCGTGATATTCAGTCTCAGATTGCCGAATTGGCCGAGCGCCGTCTGTCGCTGGACACCCGCCTTTCGCGACTGGATATCCGCGCCCCAGTTTCGGGAACGGTGTACGGCAGTCAGGTCTTTGCGCTGCAGTCCGTGATCCAACCCGCGGAACCTATGATGTATCTGGTACCGCAGGATACGCCCCTGGTCGTCGCCGCGCGCGTCGATGCAATTCACGTGGACCAGTTGCATGTTGGTCAGCCCGTTTTGTTGCGGTTTCCCGCGTTCAATCAGCGTGAAACGCCTGAAATTGACGGACAGGTTATGAATGTCTCGGCTGATACGTTTACCGACGAAAACACCGGCCAGACGTTCTATCGCGCCGAAGTCGTTCCACAAGACGGGCAAGTTGATCGTCTGAAAGGGCAGGAACTGCTGCCCGGTATGCCAGTGGAAACGTTGATCAAGACGGACGAACGTACGCCAATGTCTTATTTGGTCAAACCACTGGCAGATTACTTCAATCGGGCGTTCCGAGAGTGACCGCCCGGTCGCACTAAGGCGCTTCGAGGTTGCCCAGCAGGATCGAGGTCATGTCGGTGGCAATCACGCCATCCACAGCCACCACATTGGCCCCGGTATCATAAGAAACGTCGGTGCGCGTGATCCCTGAAAGGTCCGCGTCACTGTCGATGAAAACCCATTCCGGGCGAACGGCAGTCGGCTGTCCGACTGCTACTTGCAGAATCGACAAAGCATCGAGCGCATTCACCGAACCATCCCGGTTGAAATCTGCCGCGATCAAATTCTCCGGCGAGGCCGGTCCCCATGTCAGGTCCAGTCCGACCGAAATTCGCAAAACTTGCAGCGCGTCCAATGCGTTGATGTCCTTGCTCGCAGTGGAATAGGTCTTGATGACGTCAAACTCGCCCTCAAAAGTGCCGGACGGTAAATTCAAATCGAACCGTCCATTGCTGTCTGCACGAGCACTGATTGTGGCTCCGCCATTTGGGGTGAAGCTGATTTCAGCGTCACTGAGGCTGGGGTTGGCGGTTTCTGAATTGATTGAGACATCCCCTAAAACCCCATCGGAACTGCCCGGATCGAGCCCCCCGAAATCGCCGAAATCGACGGGAATGTGATCGGGGCCGCCAAAACCCGCGCCAAACACCTGAGCGCTGGTTAGCGGACCACCTGAGGCTGAATTCACGTATATTGTCTCATTGAAGTATTCAATCCGGGCGCCTTGCGCCGTCACGGTAAAAGTCAACTGTCCAGGCGTTCTGAGCAGCGGATAATCGAACATGTCCAACCGGTCGATACCAGCCTGAAAGTCCGTGATAGTGGTGGTTTCCGCTCCGTATTGCATGACAAAGATGTCTGCACCGGATCCACCGGTCATCGTGGTCTCGGCCGAACCGGCAATCAATATGTCATCCCCTGCCCCAGCAATAAGGGTCGTTGGAAGAATATTGCCGCTGAGCATATCGTTACCAGCTGTACCGTTAACTGTTCCCAAGCCACTACGCACGACACCCAGTTCTGCGACATCCACCGTTAGTTGGGTCAGCCCCGCATCCTGTTGCGAAGCGACCAGAATCTGTAGCTCATCACCGACCTGCGCGACGCTGAACGACTCCACATTCTGCAAACCGCTTTGAAGCGTATCGGCAAAACTGTCCAAATGCACCAGTTGTCCACCGGGCGTCATGGCGAACAAGGTTATTCCATCATCGCCACCACCCGCGACGACGAACACATGCCCGTTGATCTCGACCACAGAAAGGTCCTGAACCGACTCGAACCGTGTGTGCAGCGAATCCAGGGCATGGTCGGTTGGAATTAGACGGCCATCGGCGGCTAATTCCATGACACTGAGAGAGTTACTTTCAGCCCCCGCGACCACCACCCAGGACTTGCCATATGCCTGTATCACTTCAACCGCTGTGGGCGTCGCGATTCCCAAAGTCGTCAGGGCCTCGCTGTTGTCTACCACTGCTATGGCTGCGGTTCCCCCGTCAACCCTGTAAGTCGAGACAGTGTTGCTGGCCCCGTCGGTCGCAATAACAAAGTTGTCTGCACCAATGTTCAATGACTGCATCGAATCAGATCGTGCCACGATTACGCCCGAGGACGTCAATGTGCCGTCCCCATTCACGGTATAAGTGACAATCCGCCCGGTATCTTCATGCGCCATCATCAGCAGATCGCCGGACCCGGTCGACAGTTTCACCAAGGCCGAAATGTCACCGCCGCCGGTCAATATCCCGGTTTCCCGCAAGGATCCAACGGTCCCATCCGGGTTCAAATCATACCCCACCAGCCCATTTGCCGTGTCGATATCCAATACGAGCTGATCACTGCCACCAAACGAAACCGGAGTCCCCGTGCGGCCCACCTGAAACGTGATCGAACCGCTGAAATACTCGGTATCGACCAGTTGCGGAACCGCGCCATCGACAAGCTTCCAAACAGCAACACCGCCGCCGGGGCCGGTCAAACTGTACAGATACGTGGTCCCGTTAAACGTTTTTAAAGCCGTATCACGGATACCTGAATCGAGCGCTGCGCTTCCTGTTGCAACCACGCTTTCGAACTGAAGCATCATACTACATCACCCCACGCCAAAATTGGCAATGACTGCAGGATGATCCGATGCCCGGCCCGATACCAAAGCGGAATTGTGGTGAAAACGAGGAGTTCGGTTTCAGTTTAACACAATTTTTCCTGGTCCGACCGCATGAGTCACAAACGCGAAAGACTGATGAACAAAACCTGGCCCATCCAGGCGGACACAGACATCACATGTGAGGGTAAGATGACCAAAGAACATGATCCCAAAGCCAAAACTGCAGACGCCGGATCAGACAATGGTCGCAAGGACCACATTCGCCGGTGGATTGATGGCAAGATGCGACGCTGGATTGGACGCGGTATCGCTGGGGGGCTTGGCTCGACTCTCATGGCGCTACCCGCCTTGGCGCAGGCAACGATAGAAGAGCTTTATGCCTATCAGTTTGCAGAAACGATTCCCGGCGTTCAGTCAGTGAAGCTCCTAAAAAACGGGGATGTTCTGCTGAAGATGATAGATGGCAGTACAATGATTGTCGCTGCGGAAAACGTTCAGGTTCTGGACAGCGGCGCGATCATGATCGCCGAAAATGCCGTGAGTGAAATTGCGCAATTCAGTCTGGCTGCCGAAGCAGGTGGTGCCGCTGCGGCGGGCGGCGGCATCAGTGGCGTCGGGGCTGCATTGGGCGGATTGGGCCTCGCGGGGGCCGCCGCTGCGGGGGCCGGCGGCGGCGGTGGTGGAGACGATGGTGATTTTCAACCCGCGCCGCCTGCACCGCCTCAGGTTTTGAACCTCGCGCAGGCACAATCCACTGCGCTCAGCAGCACGGAGGCGAATATCAGGGTCCCGGATGGAACCGAAACAGTGGAACTTACGATCGGGTCTTTGGTCAAGTCCGTGCCACGCAATCCCGATGGAAGTTGGAGCATTTCGCTGACAGCCGTCGAAGCGGCCAGTCTGCCACAAGGTGTTCAGAACGTCACGGTTCGTCACTTGGACAGCGGCGGGCGAGAACTTTCGGTAGAGACCGTATCTTACAACATCGATACAGTACCCCCTACTCTGACAATTTCCGGATTGTCGGACGGTGCGGTCATAAATGCGGCGGAAAGCGCAACGGATCTGACCGTTTCCGGGACGACAAACGCGGAAAACGGTCAGACCGTGACGGTAACTCTGAACGGCGGAACATACTCTAGCACTGTGACCGACGGTCAATGGGCCGTCACTGTTCCTGCCAGCGATCTTGCCGCGTTGCCGGATGGCGAAACCATCGTGTTGACCGCAGATGTTTCAGATATGGCGGGGAACCCGGCAGCACAGATCGGTGACAGCATTGAGACAGACTTTACGGCGCCGACCGTTACCTTGGATCCTCTCCCCGTCGACAAAATCGAATTGGTCGACGTTCAGAACGATATGGAGCTGAGCGGATCGACAACAGCAGCTGATGGCCGGACAGTTATGGTCGAATTCGGCGGGCAAACCTATTCGACAACCGCCTCTGACGGTAGTTGGAGCGTCACTATTCCATCCGCTGATCTCGCAAATCTGCCCTCAGGTACTCCTGTGTCAATAAGGGTCGTCGTCAGCGATGAAGCAGGAAACACTTCGGTTCCGGCAATGACCTCCGTTCCGGTAGATCTGACTGGCCCTGCAATTTCCATATCGCCGCTATCAGTTGGATCCGCTGTGAACGCGGCTGAAGTCGGTTCGGATTTAACGGTTTCGGGAATTACCGGGAACGTAGAAGACGGCCAGCAAGTAACAGTCGTGCTGGACGGCCAGAGTTACACCGGTGCAGTATCCGGCAACAGCTGGTCGGTGACCATCCCAGCGACCGACCTTAGAGCATTGGCAGATGGGGGCACATTCACCATCACCGCAGATGTATCCAATACGGACGGGCTCGCAGCCAACCAGGCGAATGCACCCGTGTCCAAGGATGTCACCGCCCCGACCCTTACCATCGACGGATACTCTGATGGTGCCGTCCTGAATGCCGCTGAGCGTGATACGGACCTGACAATCACCGGGTCAACTGATGCAGAGGACGGACAGACCGTAACCGTATCGTTAAACGGCCAAGATTATACTGGTACCGTCTCTGGTGGCGTCTGGAGCGCGACTGTATCCGCAGCAGTTTTGACGGCACTGTCCGATGCCGCAACAATCCCGGTGACTGCAGACGTGACAGATGCCGCCGGAAACCCAGCACTGCAGGCAAGCGGCAATTTTGACACTGATTTCTCACCTCATTCCATCACCATCACCAATTTGTCCGACGGCCCGGTCATGAACTTGGCGGAACGCGGCACGGATCTGACGGTCTCAGGCACGTCGGATGCCCCGGACGGCACCACCATCACCGTGGAAGTCGTCAGAGCGGATGGCACTGTAGACCTGAGCAATACCACTACGGTCAGTGGCGGCACCTGGACGTTGGTTTCGCCGGCGGCCGGCTTAAATGCCCTGCAAGACGACGAAATTTACAGTGTGAATGCGACGGTTTCAGACACGGCTGGGAACAGCGCCAGCGCGAGTGATGGGTTTGGAACAGACTTCACAGCACCAACTGTGACGATCAACCCATTGGCTGTAGGATCTGTTTTGGACGTCTCCGAAAAGGGCAACGATCTGTCCATTTCCGGGGCGACATCGGCGGAAGAAGGACAAATAGTCACCGTCATGCTGGATGGCCAATCATATACCGGTGTCGCCACTGGTGGCACTTGGTCGGTCACTGTACCTGCGGCGGATCTTTCCGGATTGGCGGACAGTACAAATTTCCCCATTTCTGCAACGGTCAGTGATCAGGCCGGCAATAGCGCCAGTCCAGCGACCACAACACTCGCTACGGATTTCCGGCCGCTGTTAGACCTGAATTCTATAGGGGCGAACAACTCAATCTCACTCGGCGACGCACAGAGTTCTGGCGTTGTTGTATCTGGAACATCCGTTGGCCTCGCCGCTGGCCAAGCGGTGAACGTAACACTCAATAGTAACTCTGTCGGCACCGCTACTATCGCAGCTGATGGAACCTGGTCGCTTGCAGTTCCGGCGTCGGATTTCACAGGTATTTCAGCAGGTGATGACCTGAACTTTCAGGCGCAGGCCACGGTTTCCGGCGGCCCTGATCCTTTACCGGTAACCGGTGAGACGACGGCGCATGTACCGGGCGCATATGTCATTGCAGAAGCGGGTCGGAGCGGTTCAACTATCACGTACCAAATCTTCGCAGACGCTGACCGCGACGTTTCCAGCGGGCTAGCGATGACGATCGAGTTGGGATTTGATCCGTCAGTTGTGACCTTCGACGCAGGATCCGATGTTGGGAACGGGGCTTTCGGTCTGTATCTGTCCAACCCAGTTGGGGGCTCCGTGATCAACTTTGCAGGTGTCGCGACCAGCTTTACGGATCTGAACCAACCCCTGGTGACATTCACCATGACCGTTCAGGATCCCAGCAAACCGGTTGAACTGTCGCTTACCACCCCGGATGGGGGTCCGACGACCGTCATAATCGGCACTGATGGAAATGACACCCTGGTCGCCAGCGATGTGGACAGCTTTGTTCGTGGTCAGGACGGCGACGACGCCATCAATGTCTCGGACGCGGGTCGCGACGTCGTTGTGTTCGAAGCCGCCCCTGCGGCAAACGGGGTAGACACGATCACCGGCTTTTCACTCGGAGCGGCAGAGGATGTGGCAGATGCGTTGATGTTCAATGGCCTCGATCACTCTACCTTGCGCGGCGATGGCACGGGCATTGAGACATTAAATGTAGGCGGCGCGGTTGGTGCCAACACGGGCGTCATCGGCTTAACCACAGTTCTGGCAGACCTGTCGACCAATACAATTGAAACTGCCGTCGAAAGTTTGACGGGACTTCAGGCGGGTGACGAGATGTACGTACTCGCGACAGATGGAGACGATAGCGTTCTGGTCAGGGTCGACTATTCCTCCCCGACTGCAGCCACCGTTGAAACCATGGCGCAATTTTCGGGGTTAGACGATCTGAGCGGATTGAGCGCGGACAATATCCTGATCGCCGACCCGACCGGAGCAACGGCTTGATCAAAACACGGACTGCCGGCTTTTCAACCGGCAGCCACTCCATACACCAAAGGATCAAACATGGCAGAGAACGGCCTGTTTCCAGTCACATATGAGCGGCACGGTGACAAATACTGGAAGCGTTTTTCATCTTACCACTTTGCGGAAACCCAGCAGGCTTGCTCGATTGTCGAGAAAGAAATTCTGCTCGTCGCGGCCACGTATCCGGTAATGTTTCGCGAAATCAGGGGGGAAATTGAACCTGTAGCACTAATGTCATTGAATCCGGACGCGCCAACCCCTTTTGTGTCCGACGAAGGGCGATGGTTGGCCGCCTACATTCCGTCCGCGTTGCGGTGCCCGCCATTTCAAGCGGGTTTGCCGAGTAAAACGGGTTGTGATCCGCAACTTCTGATCGATGAATCTTCTGGTCTGGTCACCGATGCTCCGAAGGACGAACCGTTCTTTACCGATGCTGGTGAGTTGACCGTTGAGCTTTCAAACGTCCTCAGATTTTTTCAAGCACGAGAGGCCTCGGCCAAGGACATTCGGTCCGTGTGTAACGTCATTCAAGGGATGGGTCTTTTTGAACAAATGGCAAGCTACGATGACGTCGCGCTGCCGGCAGGGTATCTGGTCCTGGATGTCCGACGCTTGAAGGCTCTTTCGCAGACAGAGAAACTTGCATTGTTCGATGTCGGTGCAATTCAATTACTGCACGCCCATCAAGTATCACTTTCACACATTTCTTGGCTGTCGCAGGCGCAAGAGCAGCTGGCGAAGCCAAAACTTCAAAACCAATATACCGAAAATTCAGACATTTCGCGTTTCCTTACCGCCATGGCACACGCTCAAAATGACGAACTTTTTATGGCTGGTGAGGTGTGAAAATGCCTCTGATCTCCTGCAACTCTGGCCTAAAGTATCTTGCCTGTCTGTGTATTCCTTTGATGGCGGCTTGCGCGCCTCCACCCGACCTTACGGGCGTAGAGGTTTCTCTGTCAGCAGGTTCTGTCGGGGCTGGTGCGCAGCCCCCCCTTCCACGTCTGACGCAAAGCGAGTTTGGTCAACGGGTGCGGGCGGCCGTCGAAACCAACCCAAACCTCGCACAAAGCGCGACACGACTGGAAATCGCAGACGCTGACGAAAATGCGGCCAAGGGTGCTTTCCTTCCTCGCGTATCAATGGGAATCAATGCGCGATCACAGCGTGTGAATTCCGATATTGCAGACTTCACCCCGTATCTGCGCGTTTCGCAACTCGTCTATGACGGAGGCGCTGCGTCGGGCGAACTGGCTGCGGCTCAGGCTCGCGTCCTCGAAAGCCGGGGCGGTCAACTGCAAACCGCTGCGGCGCTGGCCCTTGCCGCAATCGAAGCGTATGTTGTGGTCCTTGATCGACGAAAGATCCTGGAAATCTCAGCCCAGAATGTTGAGGTGCACGCCGAGATCGTGCGCCAGATCACCGAACGCAGCACGCAGGGCGTGGGCTCAAATGCAGACGTTTTGACCGCACGCTCGCGCATGGCAGACGCGCGAACGCAGCTTGCCGATGCAGAGGCTCGGACAGACAGGGCGGAGGCACAGTACCAGGAAGTCTTCGGACGCCCACCGGGGGCACTTACCGCTCCGGTCGCTGCGCCCAAATTGGCCAGAACGGATTCGCAAATCGTTTTGGACAGCCCACAAGTACGACGTGCGAATGCCGCTTTGATCGCTGCAAAGGCAGAGCAAACTGCAGCCATTGCGCGGCGACAGCCAGGTGTAGAAATCGCGGCTTTTGCAGATCGCGATGACAGCAATGATGCTAATTTCGGTGTCGACCTGTCCGTAAACTATGAACTGGACAGCACCGGTCAACGTAAGGCCGCCATAGCTGCTGCCCAAGCTCAGGTGAAAGAGGCCGAATTCGCCCGTGAGACGTTAATTCGAGAAATCCGCCGCGAGTTAGAGTTCATCCGGTCAGATCAGGACGCAGGCGCGGTTCGCCTGCAAGCGGCTCGTTTAGCTGCCCATGCCAACGCCGAAAGCGTGGAAGCTGCACGGGCCCAATTCACCATCGGCCGACGCAGCTTGGTCGAGATACTGGATGCACAGCGAGACTATGTGAACGCGCAGCAAAGGCTGATTTTGGCGGAGCAAAGCTTCTTCCTCACAAACTACGCTGCCCTCAGCCTGACTGGGGACATTCTGGATTACCTCGGCATTTCGATTGCAAACACAGGTGAAGATTCATGGCCGCGTTGAACCCTTTGGCACCTAAACAAGATCTTTCTCCGTTGGAAATTTGCCTGCTGCACGTCGCCTCGCATCTTGGTCGCTCAATCACGGTTGGGGCACTTCACGCTGCGCAATCCGGCACAACAGGTCATTTGAGCCAGCGAGATGCAATTGAGGTTGCCCGCCATGCCGGGTTGCAGGCGGGATTTGGGTCGCGAAAACTTGCGGATTTCGATGACACACTGGTCCCAGCAATTTTTCTGTTGGACGACAATAAAGCAGTTGTATTTCACGGGCGTACCAAGAGCGGCCGTTTTCTGATTTTCGACCCTGAGATGGGGGAAGGCATCGGAGAGGTTGAAGAAACAGTTTTAGGGAAAAGCTACACCAGCTACACACTTTTGTTTCGGCGCAGCCACAATGAGGAAACACCAGGTCGAAACAGGACCGCATCCGGGCATTGGTTTTGGTCGGCCATGTTGGCAAACCGCTGGTCCTATGCGCAAGTGGTGCTTGCCGCCGCGGTAGCGAATTTTTTGGGTCTTTCCACATCCGTTTTCATCATGGTCGTCTATGACAGGGTTCTTCCGAATGAGGCGACGGAATCCCTTATCGCACTGACCGCAGGGGTTGGTCTTGCCCTTTCTTTCGATTTCGCCCTCAAACTCTTGCGCGCTGGCTTTATTGATCGGGCCGGGCAAAAGGCCGACATGTTTATGGGGCGGCGCGTTTTTGACCAGGTTTTGAATATCAAAATGAAATCGCGGACCGGATCGACCGGTGCTATGGCCAGCACGATCCGCGAATTTGAAACTCTGCGCGAGTTTTTTACATCGGCAACTCTGGTCGCCCTCGTGGACCTGCCCTTCATCGCCCTCTTTATACTGGTCATTCACCTCGTTGGTGGACCTCTGGCGCTGATACCTGCCCTTGCCGTTCCGATTGTTTTGATTGCGGGCCTGGCAGTGCAACCAATGTTATCGCGCTTGGCCGAAAAAAGTTTTGCGGACGGTCAGTCAAAACAATCCGTACTGGTCGAGACCGTTTCCGGTCTTGAAACCATCAAAACAACCGCAGCGGCAAAACAAATGCGGGCGCGATGGGAAGATGCTATCGAGCGGCAGTCCTCCCATGGAATCCGCAGCCGGACAGTTACCCAATTCGCATTGAACCTGACAGGATTCACGCAACAGGCGGCGCAGGTCCTGATTGTTTTCTTCGGCGTGTTCCTGATCACTGAAGGGCAGGCAAGTATGGGTGCGTTAATTGCGTCTGTAATGCTGACTGGACGCGCGCTGGCGCCACTGGGGCAGCTTGCCCAGACACTCACACGTGTGAACCAGGCGCGCAGCGCGTATCGCAATCTAAACGCTTTGATGCGGGCGGAAAATGAGCGGCCCGAAGGACGCAACTGGATCAGTCGACCACATGCAAAAGGCCGCATTTCTTTCAAAGATGTGCATTTTGCCTATCCTGAACAAGCCGATGATGCCCTTTCAGGTGTCTCATTCGACATAGAACCGGGTGAAAAAGTTGCCATTCTGGGCGCGATCGGATCCGGGAAAAGCACCATCGCGCGTTTGATGCTCGGTTTATTCGAGCCGAGGACCGGTTCGGTAATGCTGGATGGGGTCGATATCCGTCAGATTGACCCCGGCGACTTACGTCGCAATGTCGGTTCGGTTTTGCAGGACGTTTGGCTTTTTTCCGGCTCAATTCGCGAAAACATTGCCAGCGGTGCGATCCGGCCCATGGATCAAGATTTGATCAGAGCGGGCCACGTGGCCGGGGTTGAAGATTTTATCGCGCATTGCCCCAACGGCTATGACCAACAACTGGCAGAACGTGGCGAAGGAATATCGGGCGGCCAGCGTCAAGCCATCGCGCTGGCCCGCGCGCTGATTGGACGCCCACCAGTGTTGTTGTTGGATGAACCGACCAGTGCAATGGATGTGAAGACCGAAGCCGAGGTTATCAAGCGTCTGAAACAAGAAACCAAAGACACCACAATGGTTATCGTCACACATCGGACCAGCCTGCTTGATCTGGTCGACAGGGTCATTGTGGTCGAACGCGGCCGGGTCGGCGCAGACGGTCCAAAAAGCATGCTGACCCAGCGCGCGCGCGCAACAGGGAGGCATCTGAATGTCGCGGCATCCTGACCTTGCCATGATGGCAAGAGAAATGCGGGGGAAATCTCCGTTGGGGGGATCTCTCCTGTTGCTTGTTATCCTTGCCTGCCTCGTCTCCGCCGGGCTTTGGGCCTACATGACGGAACTCGACGACGTGACCCGCGTGGATGGCCGGATTGTGCCGTCGGCGGACGTGCAGTTGATTGAGGCAACAGAACCCGGAGTATTACAATACTTGCACGTCGCGGAAGGGCTGGTTGTCGACAAGGGAACGCTGTTAATGGAGTTCGACACAACGCAGATCGACAGTCAGTTGAGCCAGGAACAACAGCGCGCATATGGATTAATGGCTCGGGCCCAACGATTGCAGGCAGAGATTGACGGCACCCAGCTTACCTTCTCAGGAAAGCTGATTGAAGGCGCGCCAGAAGTGGTCAGAACCGAAACTGCTTTGTATCAGGGCCGTCAGGCGGAACTGGCCGCTGAAATCGCCATCCTGGAGCGACAGCGTGAGCAGCGCCAGCGCGAGTATGAGGAAGGGCTGGTAGACCAGGTGACAGCCGAAGAGACGCTTGGGATTCTGGCCGAAGAACACGCCATCATGACCCCGTTGGTGAAAAAACGGATGGAGCCTGCGACAACGCTTTTGTCGCTGCGCCGCAGTTCCGCTGAATGGGAGGGTCGCAAGGTCCGTGCAGTTGCAGTGACCAACAGGTTGAAAACCGGACTGGAAGAAATCGACGATCGTATTCAAGCCGCACATAGCAGGTTCCGGAGCGCAGCGCTCACCGACCTTGCGGTCTCGACAGCCGAACTCGCGGCACTTCGGCCGTCCTTACCGGCCTTGCAAGACCGCGCGGATCGCGCACAGATCAGATCACCCGTGCGTGGAATCATAAATCGCGTTCACCGGACAACGATTGGCAGTTTGGCACGCAGCGGTGAAGAACTGATCGAGATTGTTCCATTGGACGACAGGCTTCTGGTCGAGGCCTATGTTCGCCCCGAAGATATCGCGTTTCTACACGCAGGCCAGCCCGTTAAGGTGAAAATTACGGCCTATGATTTTGCGCGTTACGGCGCGCTGGACGGTGAGATCACCCGCATAGGCGCCAACACGGTGACAAGGCCCGAACGCAATGATGAAGAGGTCTTTGTCATCGAAATCCAGACACGTCACGCTATTTTGGACGCAAGCGGCGTAGCCGTCGAGATCATCCCGGGGATGATTGCGGAAGTGGATATCTTATCTGGCAAGAAAACGGTTCTAGACTACTTTTTGCAACCCGTAATCAAGATCAAAGATCGCGCCCTGCGTGAATAATCAAGCGCTGTGTGAAACGCAGGATCAGCGATTGTGCCGCGAGTTTTTGAGTGAACAAAGTCGGCTTCTTGGAGGGTGCACCTATCCCGCAATCTCGGCAAACACCCGAAATCCGGTTGTTGAATTGCTAGGGTAACTGGCGTTTTAGAACTATGTTGGCAACTTCAATTGTAGTGGTTCCGATGTGATCTGACCGTTGGCTGTTTTTCCGGCAGTGTCTGTCCGTTCAAGTTTGATTCAGGAACTTTTCCTTCCAGATCTCTTTGCCCTTGATTATGATTTGGAATGGCGTTTGTGGGGTATGGCTGCTCCCGGTACGATTATGGCGGTCTTCGTTCGATCAATGTTCCATGCCCGGCACGATCAAGGGTCCGATTTCGATGACCAGCACCAGACAGATGCCTGTATGCAAAAAACAGTCGTTATGGCAGAATATCTGATACCTTGCTGAATCCCGTCAGATCGAAACCAAAGGAGATTGGATCTCTTGCTGTGTTTTTACTTTCGATCGTAAATTGCTTACCCGCCCGCATCGCAGACATCCACTCTGTTGAGACAGCGGAACGAGCAAAGCAGCCTTGAGCCTCGCAGGTCAGAAACTCCAGACGGGCGACTTCGACGTCATCGACCATTGCGATCACCCCTTCGGAAAACAGAAGACCAAACGGCAAGGTCAGCACGGCTTCGGTCTCATCTTTTCCCGCAGGCTTCACGAACGCAACGGAGGTAAGCCTCTGATTGTTTTCGGTCAAAACAATACTCTGGGTCATTTCACAGACCAGCTCGGTTCCGTTGCCCGGATTTCCACAATTTACCGACCACGGGAGTGTGCCGTTCTCTTGCGCGGCAAGAGGATGTGTCAAACCCAGTGAGATTCCTAGCGCACCAAGCCAAATTTTCATACTGCCGTCCCTCATTGCTCAAAATTGTAGCCCAAGGCCCAGACCAACCTGGAGAGCCTTGGTTGAGTCCCCGAACATATGGTCCAGGCTCAGATTGATAAAGCTGCTGTCATCCAACGCATACAGCCCCAATCGCGCCGAAACCAGCCCATGGGCGTCTCCGATAAAGCTGGTATTCGTAAACCCACCATCAGCTGCGCTTGCGCCTGCAAAACCGGCGCTTACTGATACCGTGTCGTTCGACGAGATGATGGCGCCGGCACGGAAGCTTACGCGTAGCTTTTGAGAGGCGCTGAGAATCTGTTCCGTCCCGATCTCAAGCGATGGGGTCAGGGAGTAGATCATCTCGCTATCATCCTGCAGGACAATCCCCGAAAGAGTTGCATCACCGTTGCTTTCTGTCGCCAGACGGGTGGCGTCAACAGCGATCTCGGGTCGCAGATAGGAACTGCCACCGGCAAATCTGTGATCATAGGCAAAACTCAACCGCAGGTTCTGCTGGTTCATCTTGTGCTTGATCGAACTGACGCCAACGGTGTTAACCACGTTTCCGTTGGGCAGCACACCACTGATCCCACCGGACCGGTCGGAGTCATAGTCTGACCAACCGGCTGACAGCATGGCCGCGAACTCCCACGGGCCGGTGTATTTGGTCAGCGAAGCACCCAGATTGAACCGGTCACCGGTCGCATTGTACTGCGATCCGTTCCGAAGGCTTATTTGGTCGTGACCCAACGCGAAACCGGCATAGAGCTCATCCCCAACCGGCAAACGGACACCGGCAGACAGGTTGGTATTGTTGATGTCCAACTCATCGTAGATACCAGTCTGCTCGCGGTCGTAGAAAGACCTTCCTCCGGAGAACCAGACACAATTGCGTGGATCGTCTCCGGCTTGGTAATCGGTAAACCGCTCGCAATTGTGCAGTGCGTCTGCGAATACCCGTGTACCGTAGTAGGCATCAACTGCATCCGCTGCGTAGTCAGCCACAGTGAATGCACCGATTGCCGCGATGACGTCAGCTTCGGAGGTCATGTTCCCGATCAGGGCGAACAACTCACCTTGCGCAGCAGAACCCTGCCCGTTCAGCACCTGGTTGATGTAGTCACCAACGGCCGCCTCGTTCGCGTTCATGTTCGCGGTCGAATAGTCCGGAGTTATCACCAGATCAATCGAACTGCCGTCCGATGTCGAGCCGTTCAAGCCAATCGAGTAATCCAACACTACTGTGTCCTGAATCGTCGTACCCGCATCCGCAGCTGTCCCACTCGGGTTGACGATGACTAGAGGTAACGCCCGTTGAAGCGTATTGAGCTGTGGTGTCAGTGTGCCGCCTATAGTGGCATTGCCGCTGACATTAACCAGATCGCTATTGCCACCCGATGCACCCGTGGTGAGGTAATATACGTCGAAGGTCGAGGATGCCGTCGCACCAAAGGCTAGGCTTCCCGTCAGGTTCGTGGTCTGGCTGACGTTACCGGTAAAGACAAAGTCACCCGACTTAACAGTCGGCGTCATGTCCGTATTCAGACCCCAGTTCGCCCCCAAAACAAAGTCGCCATTCACTTGCATCAACCCAGAAGCGCCCAGATTGATCGTGTCCAGCGCATAAAAGGCGCCCTGTTCCTCGACGGTCAGACCGTTGGTACCCGCGCCAAGGTCCAGATTGCCCAGTGCCTTACCCGCCAACGAAATCTGTTCATTGCCGTTTCCGCCGTTCACCAACTGGTTATTCCCGGCGAGAAGCACTGTGTCCTTGGACAAAGTCAGCGCGTTGTTCGCGCCGCCGTCCACAACGATTGATGCAATTGCGTCTGCTTGCCCGGTCCCGCCCATGACGACGCCATCGAAGCCAAGCGTGATTGCACCCGCTCCGTCACGCCCTTCGGATTGGGCCAGAACGCCGATGCCGCCTTCGCCCACGGACAGGATATTGCCATTCAGCGCCATGTCGATGGTGCCACCGGCCCCAGCACCACCCGCAGATCCACGGAAAGCCGAATCCACCATGCCACCACCACCGCCCAGTGACTGCGCCACAACACCAATCGCGTTTTCACCGGTGGTGACGATATTACCGTTTTGGGTGAACGTAATGTCGCCACCGTCACCACCATTAGCAGGCGAGAGATTCACTGTGATTTGGCTTGCATCCAAATCTGTAGAGACCAGACCGCCGCCGCCGCCTATGCTTTGGATTACGAAACCATGCGACCCAGAGCCGCTGGTGGTGATGCCCCCGATATTGGTAAGACCAACAGTTCCGCCGTCACCGGTTGAATCGTCTTGTGCACCCAAAGTTACATCCAAACGTCCTAGTCCAGCAACAACGACCTCACCGCCACCCGCACCAATGCTTTGAACACTCTGACCAAATGACCGATCACCCGTAGTGGTAATGTCTCCGTCCAGAGAGAGGTCGATATCACCGCCGTCATTGCGGAAACTTGGGTCGGAACCCAGGATCACCGAAGCAGCTTTGTTTGTATTCGCGGTGCCAGCGCTGTTCAGCACAAGCTTACCACCGCCGCCTCCGATAGACTGCGCTGCACCCGCCGAGGAAAATGCGCCGTCTGTGCCCACATCTCCGGTCCGGCTGCCGGTCACGTCGCCGCCACTGGCGTCATCCGTGTTAATCGCACCCAGACGTGCGGTGATGTCGATACCGTCACCGTCCTGAACATTGACGTTGTTCGCTGATATACCACCACCACCGCCAACGCTCTGCAGCATCAAGCCGGTCGAGCGATCGCTTGTCGTCGCGATATTGCCGGTATGTGATTGCGCAACCTGACTGCCAGCCATGTCTGAAACTTCATCGCCACCCAAAGAGATGTCGCTGATATAGGAAGTGCCGGTTCCTCCAGCACTGGCAGTTTCGGTGGTGAAATCGACTGATGTTTCGGAATTACCACCACCGCCATTTACGGACTGAGCGAAAATAGCCTCGCTACTTGTCCCATTCACAAGAATGTCCCCGGTCGAATTGACGGTAACGGTTCCAACCGACCCAGTGGCACCCTCGCGCGCACCAAGCAGTTGCGACACCGTGTAATCCAACGCAGAGACCAGCGGGGATGACACTGAATATCCGGCGTTTCCGCCGCCGCCACCAACAGATTGCGCAAAGATGCCAAACCCGTTTTCTGCATTCACGACAATCGCGCCTGTATGGTTGACCGTGACGTCTCCACCATCTGCGCCATCCCCGCCCGAACCGCCAATGGCGATCTTCGAGTAGGACTTGCCTGTCATGGTGTTTTTGAGGTCATTTACATCCATCGCAACAGCCAGCCCGCCATTGCCGCCACCGCCGCCAACGGATTGCGCCATGATGCCGTATGCACCCGCACCATCAACCCGGATGTCACCGCTGTTTGTTACGACCACGTTGCCGGCGATGTTGCCGCTGCCACCTGAACCGCCAATATTCAACTGCGCGGTCGGAGAACTGCTGTCGCCCGTCTTCAGTCGCAGCGTCCCAGTGATCGAACTGCCACCATTGCCACCACCACCACCGATGGATTGGGCGAAAATACCATGCGCACCTTCACCAGTTGTCACGATCGTCCCTGCATTGGTCACCAAGACGTTGCCGCCCGTGCCCCCAGTACCACCCGATCCGCCAAGACCGAATTGTAGTGCTCGCCGCGTGCTGGCCTCTGCCCCGCCATAGCGCCCGTCGACCGAGATCGTAGAGCCACCATTGCCGCCGCCGCCACCGATGGACTGCGCAAGGATGCCATGGCTCTCCTTACCGGTGGTGCGGATAGTGGCATCAGCTTCATTGACGACAGTTACCGTGCTGCCAGACCCGCCAGTGCCACCCGTGCCACCAATCAGAATTGCATTTGTCGTTGCCCCGTCCGAGGACCGGCCCAGAATGATGTTGCGCACCTGTTGCGCATCGCCACCCCCGCCGCCGACGGACTGCGCGTAGATACCAATGGACTTGTCACCCGTCGTCTGGATTAGGTCCCGATTTGTGATGGAAACCGCTGCAGACATTGCCCCGGTTCCGCCATTTCCACCAATGGACAGAGTCGCTGTGTTCCCGATGTCCTTGCGCAGGCTGATGATCCGATTTTCAACCAGACCACCCATACCGCCACCGCCGCCAACGGACTGAGCGAAGATGCCATGAGCCATCGTGCCCTCGGTCGTGATGATCCCATCGCTGACGACAGTCACGGTATCCGAAGTCATGCCGTCGCCGCCTGTGCCACCGATGTTAACCGAAATAGTCGTGCCGACCGTCGACGGATTGACCACGGCTTTGATGGTGTCGAGGTTCGATTGACCCGCCTGAACCATGCCGCCGGTGCCACCCGCACCACCGATGGATTGCGCCATCAAACCAACTGAACGATCGCCGAAGGTCGCAATTCGTGCAGTGTTGGACACGTCGACTTTGCCGCCTACGCCACCTGTGCCGCCCGTGCCGCCAATGGAAAGCGCAACAGACGTACCCTTACCGGCTGAATTGCTGGCCTTGCCACCATTGCCACCGCCACCACCGACGGACTGGGCAAACACGGCGTGAGCATCCGTCCCCTCTGTGACGACTGTTCCTGCGGCAACCGCCGTCACATCGCCCGCTTCGCCACCAGTGCCTCCTTCAAGCCCGACTGACAAGCTGGCTTTGTTGCCCTTGCTGTCGCCGGTCTTGGGCGTACCTATGCTGACTGATGTCGAGGACGAATTGCCGCCGCCGTTGCCGATGGACTGAGCGAAGAAGCCATATGAGCGGTTACCGGCGGTGCGAACGATGCCATTCGAGCTTGCATAGACATCGCCGCCGCTTCCTCCGGTGCCACCGGTCCGACCGATTTGAATGTTCACGTTGCCGCCATCTACGGATGTCGAGGCAGAGTTGTAGCCCGCATTGCCGCCGCCGCCTCCAACAGATTGAGCGAACAGACCATGAGAGTCTGCGCCGCTGGTCGTGATGTCCCCGGTATTGCGAACATCAACCGAACCGCCGATACCACCCTCACCCGTACCGCCACCGATTGCTAAGCCAAAGCCCTTGTTGGTCGCGTCTGAGGCCAGTTCGTACGTCATACCAAGGTTCAAAGCCGCGTTGCCGCCGCCTCCACCAATGGATTGACCAAAGACCCCGTGGCTGCCGTCCTGCAGCGTAACGATGTCACCATAGTGATCGATATCCACGGTGCCGCCGTCCCCGGCCGTTCCAGCATCACCGCCTATGGCGATAACAGCCGACACGCCGGTTTTATTGCCGGAGGAGTCGGCAGGGTTCACCTTGCCCTCCAACTCATCGAGAACGGCGTTGTAGTTGGCAATTACCGAGTCATCGACGCCCGTGTTGGTGGGCGTTTTCCGGTCAGTTGAATCGCCGGTTCCGCCATTGCTCTTGCTTCCGGTGGTTTTACTGATGCCCACAACCGCGTTGATACCGGCATCACCGCCGCCGCCGCCAATGCTTGAGGCTTCGATCCCGTGCGAACCGGCACCGTCAGTCGTGATGGTACCCGCAGCCGCAGCCGCGGATCCACGCGCAACCGTGACATCGCCTGCATCGCCGCCGCCACCGCCAAAGCCGCCGATACCCATAGCAATTGGCGAGCTGTCTTTCGTGCCGACGAAGGTCGCATTAATCCCACCGGTGCCGCCGCCGCCGCCTATGCTTTGGGCAAAGATACCGCGCGCGTGATAGCCATTTGTCGAAATATTTCCAGATTGCGTAACTGAAACACCACCAGCATCAGCGCCGGTACCACCGTGGCCACCCAGACCGCCCACAATGCTCAGATCGGTTTTACCGTCGGAGTTGTTAGAGTCGCCATAGTTCAGCTGCCCGGTCACGTTCAACGCGCCGTTACCACCACCGCCGGCGATGGACTGCGCCAAAACACCGTGCTTCCAGTTACCTGCCACCGAAACGGTGCCGGTATGACCCACGGTCACATCACCCGAAACATTGCCGTCGCCGCCAAAGCCGCCGACGCCAAAGGTAACCGAAGGGATCTTGCCATCTTTGCTCAGCGCAATACCGCCCGAAACGTTCAGACCGCCGTTACCACCCCCGCCGCCAATGGACTGTGCCATCAAACCAGCTGAGCCATCCGTATCCGGTTTTTCTTCGTTGAAGACACCCATATCGATGAACAAACGTTCGAGCCCGAAGGACGAGGCCAGCTCTTCGGTGTCGTCGACAATCGTGTCGCCGAGGAAATCGCGCAGCTTGTCTTCAAATGTTGTCGTATCGGGAATAGAGATATCGTCCGGGTTGGTTGTGACTGTGATGTCAGCCTGCGACGTGAGCGTGACGTCTCCTGCCTTGCCGCCGTCACCGGCGAAACCCCCAACACCAACAATCAACGAGCTGTCGGATACGATACCACCCGACACATTCAGGCCGCCATTGCCGCCACCGCCGCCAAGGGATTGGGCCAACAGACCGGATTGGCCGGTTCCGTGCGCCCTGATCGTGCTGCCTGCGCCGATATTCACATCGACATTCCCGGCATCACCGCCGCCGCCGCCGAACCCACCGACGCCCACGACCACCGCATAGGACTTACTGCTGTCCGTTTGGCCCGCACCTGGCTTGCCGCTGATCGCGATACCGCCGGAGACATTGGTGCCGCCATTGCCACCGCCACCGCCCAGCGATTGCGCGATAATACCGCTGGCGCCTTTGCTTTGGTCGACGGCAAATGTGCCGTCGGGTTGCCTGACCATCGGAACGGCCTGAACATTGCCGGTGTAGTCCAGATCAACATTGCTGGCATCGCCACCCGATCCGCCAAAGCCGCCAACACCAGCCGCGACCGAAAAGATTGTGTCCGACCCCGAGGGCTTTGTCAGCGCCAGAGAGCCCGAGATATTCACGCCTCCTGTGCCGCCGCCACCACCGAGGCTCTGGGCGAACACACCATGCGACCCGTCACCCGCCGTGACAACATCGCTCTCCACATCCAGAGTTACTGCCCCGGCATCACCGCCGCCGCCGCCAAAGCCACCAAGCCCCAAAGCAACCGCCGCACCGGATTTACCTGTCAGGTTGACGGCACCCGAGACGTTCAGGCCGCCATTGCCGCCGCCGCCGCCAACGGATTGCGCCATGACACCGATGCTGTCCGCCCCTATTGTGACCACCGAGGTTGTGCCGCTGCTATCTGTGCTGGACCGCAGGGTGCTGATCACGTCACCCGCGTTACCGGCCCCGCCCCCGAAGCCACCCACGCCCAGACTGACCGAGCCGCCATTTTCCTGACTAATGCCCAACGAGGCCGAGATATTCGTGCCGCCATTGCCGCCACCGCCACCGACGCTCTGTGTCAGAATACCTGTACTGCGATCGCCGACGGTGCCAACACCGCCCGTAACAGTCGACTGAACCAGGGCACCAGCATTTGCGCCGCCGCCACCAAAGCCGCCTACGCCGATACCCACGGCTGCATTGGCCGACCGAGACAGGGACAACGCGGCCGAAATGTTGGTGCCACCATTGCCGCCGCCGCCACCAAGGCTTTGTGTCAGAATCCCGACCGAGTCGTCTCCTGTTGTTACAACACTGCCGGTGACTTGTTGCGTGACATTGTTTGCATTACCACCGTCACCTCCAAAGCCACCAACACCAATCCCGAGACCACCTGAATAGTTGCTGGCCACCGAAATCGCGCCGGAAATATTCGTGGCACCGTTGCCGCCGCCGCCGCCGAGGCTTTGGGCAATAATACCAGCCGAGCGTGTGCCCGAAGTGCTGACATTGCCCGAGAACGTATTGTCGACGGCCCCACTGGTACCGCCGCTACCGCCAAAGCCGCCCACTCCGATTCCTGCAGCACCGGACCCCGTGCGCGCAATGCTGAGCGCACCCGAGATGTTGACGCCGCCATTGCCACCGCCTCCGCCAACAGACTGAACCAGAACGCCGGTTGCGTTTTCACCGCTGGTGGTAACGTCGCCGGTAACCGAACCAGTGGCCGCACTTGCATTACCGCCGTCACCGCCGGATCCACCGATGCCAACGCCAATAGCACCGCCGCCGGTGCCCGAAATATTCACGGCCGCAGAGACATTCAGCCCTCCGTTACCACCGCCGCCCGCGGCGGACTGGACCAAAACACCGCCCGAATTGTCGCCGGCCGTTGTGACATCACCCACAACCGTTCCGTCGGCCGTACTGGCATCACCGCCATTACCCCCGCTGCCGCCAAGCCCGACAGACGCACCACCGCTGCCGGTTCCCGCAACCGTGACTGTGGCAGAGACGTTCATGCCGCCGTTGCCGCCGCCGCCGCCAAGGCTTTGAACTATGAAACCGCCGGACTCGTCCCCTTGCGTCGAAACGTTGCCGTTCAAAGAGGCCTCAGCCGTTCCTCCGTCGCCGCCCGTTCCAGATGCGCCGCCCAGACCAACGGATGCGCCGCCCGATCCCGTACCTGCCGCGGCAACCGCGACTGAGATGTTCATTCCGCCATTACCACCTCCGCCGCCGACGGACTGCGCCAGCAAACCGGTCGAGGCTTCGCCCAACGTCACAAGGTTCCCGGTCACGTTTGCGGTTACCGCTGAGGCATCGCCGCCGCCGGTTCCCCGACCACCAAGCCCAACGGCTGCTGCGCCAGAACCTGTGCCCGCGCCGCCAACTGAAGCCGAGACATTGAAGCCGCCGTTACCGCCGCCGCCGCCGATGGATTGGGCAACAACCGCGCCGGATTGTGCGCCTTCCGTTTGCACACTGTTCGCAACGGTCAGACCAACGACACCGCCGGTGCCGCCGCTACCGCCAGACCCGCCCAGTCCGACACTGATCGCGCCTGCCCCGGTGCCCGCACCTGCCAAGGCAGGTGAAATGTTAAAGCCACCATTGCCGCCGCCGCCACCAACGGACTGTGCCAGAATACCAACCGAAGCATCTCCCTTGGTCACTACGTTAGCCGTTGTGCTCGCGGTTACCAGGCTGCCGTCGCCGCCGCCGCCGCCTGAACCTCCTAGCCCAACCGAAACTGAACCCGCTCCGACGCCTGCACCTGACAGGGTTGGCGAGACGTTAAAGCCGCCGTTACCGCCGCCACCGCCAAGGGACTGCGCCACAAAACCGCCAGAGGCAAAGCCGTCAGTCAGAATGGTACCGTTCGACGTCAGTGTCACGTTGCCGCCATTGCCGCCAGTGTCGCCTGACCCGCCGAGCCCGACGCTGACGGCTCCGCTACCAGTTCCTGCACCTGACAGAACCGGAGAAACATTGAACCCGCCATTGCCGCCGCCGCCGCCGATGGATTGCGCCACTACGCCCGAGGACTGATCACCACGGGTTTCGACCGAATTGTTCGAAGTTGCGATGACGGTGTTGCCATCTCCCCCGCCAGCACCATCGCCGCCAAGGCCAACCGAAACTCCGCCCCCGCCAACGCCAGATCCCTGGACCGAAGCACTGACGTTGAACCCGCCATTGCCGCCGCCGCCACCGATGGATTGGGCCAGAAACGCCGTCGCCGAGTCGCCCTGAGTCAGGATTGTCCCGCCGGAGGTCAGAGTGACCGCGCCGCCATCGCCGCCTCCAGCTCCGTCGCCGCCAAGCCCCACGCTAACTGCACCGGACCCGACACCGGCGCCTGCGCCTGTGCCCGAGACGTTGAAGCCGCCATTGCCGCCGCCGCCGCCAATGGACTGAGCGACTACGCCAGACGACCTGTCCCCAGCCGTTACGATTGCATCCGTGGTTGTCAGATTTACCGTGCCACCAGTTGCACCTGTGCCGCCGCTGCCGCCCAGCCCAACTGAAACGGCACCGCTGCCCACACCCGCGCCCGCGAGTGAGGCGCTGACATTAAAGCCTCCATTACCGCCGCCGCCGCCGACGGATTGCGCCAGAACCGCTGTTGAATCCGCACCAGTCGTGCTGACAGTTCCGGTAACCCGACCAGTCACTGATCGACCGATCCCACCGCCGGACGCGTCGCCGCCCAAGCCAACCGTAACCGCGCCGCCACCAGCGCCTGCACCGGCTACCCCGGCGGTTACGTTGAAACCGCCATTGCCGCCACCGCCGCCGATAGATTGGAATACGACACCGCTGGAATTGTCGGAAAGCGTGGTCACGTTGCCCACGACCTGTCCTTCAACAATGCCGCCATTGCCGCCTGTTGCACCGCCGCCGCCAAGTCCGACACCAATCGAACCAGCGCCTGCGCCACCAGCGGCCACACCGGCCGTCACGTTGAAACCGCCGTTACCACCGCCACCGCCGATGGACTGGATCACAACACCGGTCGAGCGCAGTCCCTCGGTGCGGACATCACCATTGACAAGAACACCGGTCACGCTGCCGCCGATACCGCCGCTGCCGCCTTCGCCGCCAAGCCCGACACCAACGGTTCCTGCACCGGCTCCGCCTGCGGCCAGACCCGCGGCGACACTGAAGCCGCCATTGCCGCCACCGCCGCCGATGGACTGAACTACAACAGCACCAGAGTCATCGCCCCGCGTTGTGACGTTTGCGTCAACCTGTGCGGTCACTGCGCCGCCGTCACCGCCACCGCCGGCTTTGCCGCCAAGGCCCACACTGACAGACCCAGCAGCCGCCCCGCCAATATCGGCGCTCGCGCCGACGCTGTAGCCGCCATTGCCGCCGCCGCCACCCACGGACTGTGCGACAACACCGCTGGAAAACGCTCCGCTGGTTTCGATGTTTGTCCCGCCTGCAATCAGGGTGACGTCGCCGCCGATCCCGGCACCGCCGCCATCTCCGCCAACACCCACGTTGATCCCAATTGCCGCCACGCCGCTTGCGCTGACACCGGCTGCAATGCTGCCACCGCCATTGCCGCCGCCGCCGCCAACGGACTGTGCGATCAAAGCACTCGAACTGGTTCCCGTCGTTGTGATGTCAGCCTTGGTATAGACCTGCACATCGCCGCCGTCGCCGCCACTGCCAGCCTCACCGCCGATACCAACCGAGACATTGCCGGAAAACAGCGCCGAGGCACCACCGGTTGCTGCCACAGCCAATCCGCCATTACCACCACCGCCGCCAACGGATTGAAAAAGCATACCGGTCGAGCGGTTCCCGGTTGTGACAACGGTGCCTTCAAACCCCGCAGCCGTCGGAGAGCCACTGCCGTCAAACTGGCCGACCGTGACCGTGCCGCCTTTGCCACCCGTGCTACCATCGCCGCCGACGCCAACCGCCAAAGAGCCCGAAACCGGACCGCCAGACACCGCAACAGACACCGCAAATCCACCATTGCCGCCTCCGCCGCCAACGGATTGCAGCATGACGCCAATTGCATCGTCGCCGCCGGTTTGCACAGATGCAGACCCGCTGCCGCTGATTGACACATCGCCGCCGTCGCCACCACTGCCGGCGGAGCCGCCGACCGAGACCGAAGCAGCGCCAAAGGCACCGACCGCTACTGAAACAGCGCCGCCGCCATTACCGCCACCGCCGCCGACGGATTGTGCGAACACACCAGTGGAGCGAGCGCCCGAGGTTTGAATTGCAGAAGGCTGGCTGCTGTCGGTGTTCGACAATGTGACGTTCACGTCGCCGCCTTTGCCTCCGGACCCGCCATCGCCGCCGATGGCGACGCCCACAAATGCGCCGACCGCTCCAGAAGAACCGCCATTGCCGCCACCGCCGCCGATGGACTGGGCCAGAATGCCCATCGCATCATCTCCGGTCGTGGTAATGATCCCGTCATTGACGATGGTCACAGTTGATCCAGCGCCACCGCCGCTGCCGTTTCCGCCAACGGATACCATTCCTGCGGACGAGCCACCGTCGCCGCCACCGCCGCCAATCGACTGAGCGATGATTCCGCGCGCGCCGTCGCCCCCGGTCTGGATTTGTCCGTAGTTACTGACGCTTACTGCAGCTCCTGTGCCTCCTCTTGACCCGGTGCCACCGATTGCGACCAACCCGTATGAGTTCGCACCCGTGCCACCACTGCCGCCAATAGATTGCGCCATGACCCCATCGGCACCTTTGCCTGAGGTCAGAATGCTGCCGCTGCCCTGAACCGTCACGCTAACGGCGCTGCCGCTGCCACCATTCGATCCGACCCCGCCCAGAGACAGCGAAACCAGGCCACCACCTGTTCCGCCAGACCCACCGCCGCCGCCAATGGACTGCGCCACAATCCCGCGCGAAAAGTCTCCCTGTGTCTCAATGGCGCCAGCATGGGAAACCGTGACCGTCCCGCCGTTACCGCCGTTGTCGGCACCGCCGATCAAGGACACCAATAGGTTGCCGCTGGTCCCTGCGGACCCACCCGAACCCCCAATCGACTGTGCATAAATCCCGTTCGCATAGTCGCCGGTTGTCAGAATGCTGCCGGTTGATGTGGTATTGACTGTCACAGCTCCGCCGCTTCCGCCATAGCCGCCGTCACCTGAAGATCCTACCAGGCCCCACTGCGCGCCGCCGTTGCCACCATTGTTCGAAACGCTCAGGGCATAGATACCATCGGCGGAATCTCCGGACGTCGAAATCTCACCTCTCTGCGTGACGGTCACATTGCCGCCATCCGCTGAATGCCCGCCAGTACCACCGCCGGGGGCGGCGAACCCGCTGCCGCCATTCCCAGCCTCGCCACTTCGACTGAATGCGAAAATGCCGTAATTGCCACTGCCCGAGGTTTGGATTGTGCTGCTGCTGGACTGTGTTGCGTTGACGGTGCCGCCCTTGCCGCCATCGCCGCCATCGCGTCCGTCCCAGAAGCTCAGGTAGGAGTCACCACCATTGCCACCATCGCCGCCGACGCTGCCGACCTGCCACCCTATGTTGCTGGTGGCGTTGACATCACTGCTAAGGGTCTTTGTTTGCGTCGGACCAGTTGCGCCATTGCCGCCTGAGCTAGGCGGTACAACCAACGCGCCGTCACGGCCATTGCTCCCATCCTGACCATAGACAACTTGGTTCACGCCGTTCGGTCCCGACACATCTTCAGGTGGTGTCACCGCACCTGGAGTCCCAGAGCTGTTGAAATTGCTATTGTACTGCGACAGCGTCAATTGAGTGGACAAACCGGCCGTACCGGATGCTCCGGAATTGCTAATTTGAGCCGTTGTTCCTGAAATGGATACAATTTCGAATGCTAGCGGAGGATTGTCGGAATTGTAGATTGTGTCCCCGGCATCTTTGACTAGGAAAACGTATCCATCTGCTGTCTCTACAAATGCTGTTGTTCCGGCTGTGGGCGTCGAGGCCGGGTCGACAATCAGTGCGCTGACAGTGGTATCCATACCTGTCACCGGGTTGGCCACCGTGTCGCCTACTTTCAAGTCTGCCGTGGGCGCTGCGAATAAAGGTGTTGAAATTAAAGTATAAAAAGAAACAGCCAGCAGCAAACTTGACTTCTTGGACACCCTTGCACCCCACATACGACTTAGTCACAACACATGGGGGCAAACCGCGTTCGCGCAGAACGGCAACCTACAATTCGAATTTCCCCATCACATATCGGAATAAAATAAACACAAGATTAAGGCGATAATTCGAATTAAATTCGCTCTGTTGGAGTTACTCCGCGCTCATTGCCAAAATGCAACATTGAGTCTCAAATCATTACTAAAAATTTATCGGAAGTGTTTTGCACGCAAAAACCCCTTTCTGACACAATTCACGACGGAGATTCACTCTAAGAAATCAGCAGGGCAACTCGGTCGGTGCCGTCACGCTGACCGTCGTTTAGTTGCACATGTTGGCAATTGTGCATTGATGACTTCGATGAATTTTTCGTTAGTCTGCTACTTGCGCTATCGATTGCCTCGTTTGGACAACACTCACACGGTGTGGCTCTCTTTTTTGCTTCAATTCGAGCCTGCGTGAAGTAGAAGAGATGATACTACGCGTAACCAGCGCGCCCTTGCGATGTCTTGAATAATGAAGTTGTTATGAATCCCTCCGAACGCAATTACCGGCTTTGGCGCGTGATCGATCTGGCTGGAGCGTTGCGCTGGCCTAAGGTGATATACAGCTTGAAACCCACACTCCGGACCTGACTCTCGGCCGGATGGGTAATGCCGATGCTACGGCACTGGAAAACTACGAGATTCTGGATGTTGGTCTGGAAGACGGACCATTGACCGAACTTCTGCGGTCCAGGGGATTGATCGTAGCGGGACGTGAGGAATAGGCAGGCGTTTTGCCCGCCTAGTCAGACGAGGACGCGACATGGCTATTGCCGATGGATGGCGCGCAAACCCAGATCAACAATTGGAGGCACGACTATTATGAAAACAGGTCATATTCTTCGCTCGGAAACTTGACGCTGAACGTAATCGTGGCCAACTAACCGAAACCCGAAAGGCCGCATGAATACCTGACCGGAAACCGGGAGAGGTCAAGGCCAACCGTGCACTAACTTTCAATTTGAACCGCTCAAGTGGCGCTGCTCCTTGCCAATTGAGCAAGCCGCAGAAACAGAGGGAGTCCGGGTGTGAACTGACTTTTTCATGCTATGTTGACGCCTCAATAAATTTGCACCCACCTACCGCGAACTCGCAGATAGGTTTCATCCAATCCCGTGGGTAAGTGGCAGCCTTTCAAGGAAATCACTCAGAAACCTGCTCGCGATTGATTAACATCAACAAGCACCAAGGCATGCGTTTACCTCTACCTCAGTCAAAAAACCGCGACACGACCGGAACAGCGCCCTGTCTTTTTGTGCGGCAAGTCGTCGTTTTGACCAGTGCTTACCATTCAACATCGCCCAAAAAAATATATCCGGCACCATAGATAGTTTTGATCAGGCGAGGGTTTTTGGGGTCTTCGCCCAGTTTGGTCCGCAACCTGGAAATTCTGACATCCATCGCACGATCAAAACTGTCGCCGGCAGCACCACCCAGAGCATCTTGCATCTGAGTGCGGCTGATCAATCGCTTGGGACTTTCCAGAAACAGCTTCAGAACTTCGCCCTCTGCATGGCTGAACGGAGTTTCGGCACCGGATCCGTCTTCTAGGATGTAGCGATCAAAGTAGGCCGTCCAGCCGTTGAAACGTGCCACGTCAGATTGTGCGGTCTGCGCCTTGGGGGATCGCAACCGCGCCCGAATGCGTGCCACAACTTCGGCCGGGTCGAACGGCTTGGTAATATAGTCATCCGCCCCCAGTTCCAGACCGGTGACGCGATCCTGTACCTGCGCACGACCAGAAATGATGATGACCGAAGCCCCCTGCTCCAATGCCAGCCGATGGACCAGTGCCAACCCATCCGTATCCGGCAGGGACAAATCAACCAGACATACGTCCGGCGTAACCCGTTTGAGCGACGCTTCGAATTCCCGCGCGCGCGCAAAACTCTGGGTGCGAAAGCCTGCTTCTTCAAGCGCGTCGGTCAGAATGCGCCGGATCTCGGGCTCATCATCGACGATGGTCACCAGCGGTTGGGTCATCAGGCAGCCTCGTCACGGATCAGGGCGGACAGTTGGGCCCGGGTAAAGGGTTTCCGCAGCACCGGCGCACGTTTCAGCGCCTCGCGATACAACGGATCGGAATAAGGCAAGGATGTCATAAGGATACGGGGCAAGGCGGGCTCCAGTTTTGCCAAAAGATCCAAACCCGTCTCCTGCCCTTCAAGGCGAATATCGGACAGCACCAAAGCAATGTCTTTGACATCTTTTGCCAGGGCGATGGCTTCGTCACAAGACGTCGCCTCAATCACTGCAAACCCGATGTCGACCAACATATCGCGGAATTGACTGCGCAGATCGTTGCTGTCTTCGACCAACAGAACCAACCCTTCCTGTACTGGCAGGGCTGCTCGGTACGGCAGTCGCAAAATGACCGATGCACCTGACGGAGTATTGCGCAAACTCAGGTCGCCGCCGGCCAGCTTGACGGTGTCGTAGACCATCGGCAGACCAAGACCCGACCCTTTGTCGCCTTTGGTTGTGAAAAACGGGTTCAACGCCTTTTCCAATGCATCTTTCGAAAACCCGGGGCCAGTGTCTGACACTGCGATTTCGGTCCATATCTCACCAATGGTATGGGCGCTGATTGTGATCTGGCCGGATTCTCCACAAGCATCCCGCGCGTTCAAAACCAGGTTCAGCAAGGCGTCCTGAACCATCCCGGGATCCAGCATCAGAGCTTTGTCCGGCAACGTATTAACCACCGACAAGCCGACCCCGCGCGGCAGGGATGGAGAGGCCAGAATGCGCAAATCCTCAAGCAATCCGCGCATGTCCGTCGCTTTGGGTTGAGGTGTCCGGTTACCCGTCATATCGGCGATGCGATTCAACAGTTGCCCACCCCTGCGCGCTGTCTGCTTGGTAGCGTCAATCAGCTCACGAGCATCTTCCGGCAAATCCATCTTTTCCAGCCTGGACTGCATGCCCAGAATAATGGTCAAAAGGTTCGAGAAATCATGCGCCAACCCGCTGGTCATTTGTGCGGCCATCGCGCGGCGACGGGTTTGTTGCAGCGCGACGCGCGCTTGCGTTTCCTCAGTGATGTCGACGGACATGATGTAAACACCACCTTCGCCATCAGGTGTGAAGGATACGCGAATGCGCCTGGAATCCTGATCTTCGGTAAATTCGAAAACAGAGGTTTCCCCGGCATAGGCCTTTTGCAGATGCGCCTGGACCCGTGTAAAAGCGGCAGAGCCCAAAGCCTTAGAAATATGCATACCCAAAATCTCGGACGGGCGACCTGGCATGACCGAGTTTAGCCGCCGGTTGGAGTAATCGTAGCAGCCTTTGGCGTCCAGATGTGCAATATGGGCCGGCATCATCTCGGTCGTCATACGGGTGCGCGCTTCGATCTCGGTCAATTGGCGTTTGGCTTCTTCCAAAGCCGAGTTTGTGGCCGCCAGTTTTCTGTTCGCTGCTGACAGCTCTTCAGCCCGGTCGAACAACTGACCAGAAAGCTCCTCGGAACGGGCGCGCAACAGCGCCTCAGCCTGTTTCGTATTGGTGATGTCTGTATAGACCGCCACCCATCCGCCTTTGGGCAAGGGGGCACCTTCAACCGAAATAACCTGACCATTGGCCCGAACGCGTTCGATGTAATGAGGTTCGAATGTCAGCGCCTGATTGACGCGCAGATCGACAGCCGCTTCGACATCATCGACATCGCCGTATTCGCCACTGGATGCGAGGTGGCGGATCGTGTCACTGAACAAAGCGCCGGGCTGTACGAGATGGTCCGGCAGATCAAACATCGTCTGAAACGGTCGATTGCTGACCACCAGCCGAAGCTGGCTGTCATAAATTGACAGGGCCTGGCCGATCAGATTCAGACCAGCCGTCGTCATGGACTTTATCTGTTGCTCGGTTATTTCCAAATCCATCCTCCCCGCGACACATGCGTAACACTGGATCTGTTACAGGTGTAGAGGGCAAGAGCGCGACAGGTTGGAAAAACGGGTCGCACATATTTTGCGATCAATACCTGGATTTGGTCTTGGGACCATCCGCCGTAATGGAATCCAGAGACAGTGTATGATCCATATTTTGCATCCGATGGCGCAACATTTTTCTGGATAGGCGCATCAAGACCGACAAATATTCGGGATCATTCGCCTTGTTCCGCAATTCTCCACCATCCTGGTGATCAAACAGCATGGGCGGAAGGTCTGCGGCGAACTCGACCAGAGTGAAACGCTCATCCCTCAGGATGCCCAGACATGAATCGCTATTACCCGTACCCAAAACCTGCTGCCAGATCGTAGGTTGCTCTGGTTCGGCAAAATCCAACTCGCTGAAGGAATAGCTGCGCCAATCGTCAGGGATTTGCCCTTGCATCAGCGGCAGCAACGATCGACCGTCCATGGAATTTGGGATCGGCTGGCCGATCCAATCCAAAATAGTCGGCGTTATGTCGATGGATTCCGTCGGTACCGAGATCACCGACCCGGCATGCGGTTGATTGTCCGGCATCCTGATCATCAACGGTGTTTTGTAGGCGGCGTCAAAGACAGCCATCTTGCCCCAGCTGTGTCGGTCGCCCAGCATCTCTCCGTGGTCCGCAGTAATGACAACCATCGTGTTGTCATATTGGCCACTATCCTTCAAGAATTGGACTACACGCCCGATGTGATGGTCAACCTCAGTCGCAAGGCCCAGATAAACGGCGCGCAGCGTTTGGATGTTTTCAAGCGTCGACTCAACCTCTTCAAAGCCCAAAACAAAGTCACCGGCGGACGTATTGTCAATTGTCGGGCCAATAAACGGATGCATCGCCCGTTCATCCATCGGATCAGAGAACCCTGCGGGCCGAGGCAGGGTCGCTGGGTCATACATATCGTTGTAGCGTGCCGGGGCGACCAATGGCGGGTGTGGTCGAATATAGGTCAGATGGGCAAACCAGTCTTGGCCAACATAAGGCGCCATGCTGTTCAAGAACACGTCCGTCAGAAAGGCTGTATCGCTGTCTTCAGCCCGGTACATCGCCGGGTCATTCAACCGGGGTTCACCCCCATCCGGTGCGACCGGCTTGTGAACATCCCAGTAATCCTCGAACGCATAGCCCTTTTGCATCAGATGTCCGCGCCAAGGATAGGATTCCTCCAACCGCATTTCGAGGACCTCGTGAAACCCAGCCATTGGGTGTTCATAGGATTTCAGGATCGGATCGTTGTGGTCATGTACCCTAGGATCGGCGGATGTATCCGTGTATCCAAACAGCATGGGCAGATAGCCGGCTTTGCGCATTTCGGTCGCGATGTTCGGGGTGTCATGCCGCAACGGGGTTCCATTGCGAACCGATCGGTGGTTCATCGCATATTGCCCGGTCAGGATTGACACACGCGATGGACCACAGGGGTTGGTCACCGAAAAATGCCGGTCAAACGTCACCGCCTCGTCCATGAATGCACGCAGGTTTGGCAGATCGACATGGGCCGCTAAAGCGCCGTTCAAACAGTCGGCGCGCAACTGATCTATGATGATGAACAAAACATTCTTAGCGTGCCGCATTTCGCTCTCCCTGATTCCACGTCAGTGGCGCCAGAGCGAACTCTGTCTTGGTTCGCAGAACCCCGCAACACCTGAGTCACGACCCATCGGATTTTCGCCCGGCGCGCCCATGCAACAGAAGCAACAGATTTATTTGAAATGATCTTGCGCCGATCGGCCCAGTTGAGCGCAAAACCAACCACAACCACGACCTTCGTGTCTGGAGATGTCACTTAGACGCTATTGAGCGCCAATAAATACAACACAGTTCGCAAAAATCCGTTGCAGGTCAATGTCCTTTGCCATCACATACGCTCATGACGCAGCCAGTGATACAGTCGGACCGTGACGCCAACGGCGTTTACCTGCGGGTTTCGGGTGATTTGGTGACTCAATCCCTGGACACGGTCGAAAAGGCGTTTGAAGAGTTTAGCGCTGACAGAGACGAACTAACAGTCGATCTTTCGAAGGTCGGAGCACTGGATACCGGTGGCGCATGGCTGATTGCCGATGTTGCACGGCGCGCAAAGGCAAGTGGCGCGACCGTACATTATGAAGGGTTAAAGCCCGCCCATTCCGCTCTTTTAGACACCGTGGCGGAAAACATTCCCGACGACCCCGGTGTGGCAACTGAAAAACGCAGTTTTACCGACTGGGTCGCAAGTGTCGGGGAACGCACCGCCCAGGCCGGAAAAGACATGCTATCCCTGCTGGGCTTCCTGGGTCTGACGCTGCATCGCCTTGTCCGTACAATTCTAATGCCGCGCCGTCTGCGCAAAGCGGCCTTGGTCTCGCAAATGGAAGAGACCGGACTCAAGGCCATCCCGATCGTTGCCCTTATGGGGTTCCTGATCGGCGTCGTACTGGCCTTTCAGGGCGCAACCCAGCTAAAGCAGTTCGGCGCCGAGATTTTCGTGGTCGAATTGATTTCGATCTCAGTTTTGCGTGAGCTCGGCATTTTGCTGACAGCGATAATCGTTGCGGGGCGTTCAGGATCGGCTTTTACCGCCTCGATTGGCTCGATGAAGGTTCAGGAAGAGATCGACGCAATGCGCACGTTGGGTTTGGACCCAATCGAGGTGTTGGTGATCCCGCGTGTTGTTGCCCTGTTGATCATGCTGCCGATCCTTGGTTTCATCGCCGACCTTGCCGCCCTTATCGGCGGCGGATTGATGAGTTGGATTGACCTGGGTGTTAGCCCGGGCATGTTCGTCACACGCCTGAAAGAGAACACCGGTATTTGGCAATTCGCCATTGGCATGATCAAGGCCCCCTTCTTTGCTTTGGTCATCGGCGTAATTGCTTGTTGGCAGGCCATGCAGGTCAAGGGGTCTGCCCAATCCGTCGGGCAACGAACCACGGCTTCGGTTGTGCAATCCATCTTTCTGGTGATCGCTTTGGATGCTTTGTTCTCGATCTTCTTTTCGGTGATGGAGGTCTGAGTTGGACGGTACGACGCTGGAACAAACTTCTAAATCCGACGCTCAACGCGAAGCGGTTATCCGCGTTCGCAATCTTACAAACCAGTTTGGGCCTCAAGTTGTACATCAGAATCTGAATCTGGATGTGTGGCGTGGTGAAGTTCTGGGGATCGTCGGCGGATCGGGAACTGGCAAATCGGTTCTGCTGCGCACGATTGTGGGCTTGAACAGACCCGCGGCGGGCAGCATCGAGGTGCTGGGTGTCGACGTATTGAATGGCCCAGAGCAGGAACGCCGCCGGATTGAGCGTCGCTGGGGCGTTGCCTTTCAGGATGGGGCATTGTTTTCCTCGCTGACGGTCTTGCAGAACGTGATGGCGCCACTGCGCGAACATACAGGGCTGAGCGAAAACCTGATGTGCGCGCTTGGTAACCTGAAGATCAGCCTTGTCGGTTTGCCGCAACTGAGTTGCGGGAAATTGCCTTCCGAATTGTCCGGCGGAATGCGCAAACGCGCCGCCCTTGCCCGCGCCTTGGCGTTGGACCCGGAAATTGTGTTTCTGGACGAGCCAACCGCGGGCCTCGACCCAATCGGCGCGGCTGCGTATGACGAGTTGATCGGCGAATTGCAGCATGCATTAGGCTTGACGGTCTTTATGGTCACGCATGACCTCGATAGTCTTTATGCCATTTGCGATAGGGTCGCAGTGCTCGCAGAAAAACGGGTTCTGGTTGAAGGTCCGATTGAAGAAATGACCAAAGTCGACCATCCTTGGGTTCAAGAGTATTTCACCGGCCCCCGGGCCCGCGCGGCGCAAGAGAAGGGTCAGGATAGGTAAAGGCTATGGAAACCCGGGCAAACTATATCCTGATCGGCGCGTTCACAATCGCGGGCATCCTTGGTGCCTTCGGGTTTTTCCTATGGCTCGCGAAATTCGAGGTGTCGCGCCAATACGCATATTACGACGTTCTGTTCGAAAACGTATCGGGCCTCTCCTCCGCAGGTGGCGTAAGCTTCAACGGCTTGCCCGTGGGTCAGGTGATTTCGTTGAACCTGGACGAGGACGATCCGTCAAAGGTGCGCGTTAAGCTTGAAGTAGATGCCGACATACCTGTCACCGAAGATACCATCGCGCAGCTACAATCTCTGGGTGTTACTGGCGTCAGTTATGTTGAGCTGACGGGCGGCAAAAGCGGCGAAAAGCCCTTGCCGGAAAACAGCGTAATCAAAAGCAAGCGCAGCGCGATTCAATCCTTGTTCGAAGGTGCCCCGAAAGTTCTGGATGAGGCGGTTACCCTGCTTGAGAGTCTGAACTCGGTCGTTGACGACAAGAACCGCCAATCCGTCAGCGAAATTTTGGACAATCTGGCTTCTGCATCCGGTAGACTGGACAAAACGCTGACAGATTTCGAAAGCTTGTCCACCGACCTCGGCGGCGCAGCCAAGCAACTGGGCAACTTTACAACGCGGCTTGATAAATTGGCCGACACAGCCGAAACCACCCTGACGACAGGGACAGACACACTCAAAAGCGTAAAAACTGCATCCGAGTCCGCGACAGAAACACTGAACAGCGCCAAGACCACAATTGATTCCGCCGATCGTATGATACAGGAGGACGTGAAACCCTTCATCGATCGCGCCTCGAAATTGGCAGAACGCCTGACCGGCCTGTCCGACGAAGGCAGCGTTGCTTTGGCGACCGCGACCGAGACCTTTGTGAATGCAAACAAAACACTGGGGTCGATCACGGCAGCGATGGATACAGCAAACACCACATTGGCTTCTGCGGAACGCGCTTTTGACTCGGCCAATGAGGTCATCAACAAAGACGTCGGCGCAGTCATGGACGATATCCGCAATGCGGCCAATCAAGTCGCCTCAACAGTGTCAAATGTCACAAGCAAGTTGGACGAAATTTCGGCCGATATCCTTAATGCATCGCGATCGGCGTCCGAGTTGCTGGGCACCATCGACGGCATCGTTCAGGACAACCGACGGCAATTGTCCGACTTCCTCCGCGTCGGCCTGCCGCAATTCACACGTTTCGTAGAAGAGTCGCAACGATTGGTAATCAGCCTGGATCGGCTGGTGGACAAGGTCGAACGTGACCCGGCACGCTTCTTACTGGGAACCCAAGCTTCGGAGTTTCGCCAATGATCAGGCTGTTTCTTTTGGTTCTGGCGTTGGGGTCGCTGGGCGCGTGCACCGGGTTGGGCACGCTGAGGCAGGCATCCAAGCCAAACGACCTGTATCTTTTGACGCCGAAAAGCACCTTTTCGTCTTCTTTGCCGCGTGTGCAGAAACAAATCGTTGTACAGGAACCAACTGCAACGGCGGCGGTCAATACCGATCAGATCGCTATTCAGCCGACCCCATTGCAGGTGCAATACCTACCGCGTGCCAGATGGGTCGACCGTGCACCGCTTATCGTGCAGGCGTTACTGGTCGAAAGCTATGAAAACAGCGGCAAGGTGGCCGCTGTTGGTCGCTCAACCGTAGGCCTGCGCGCCGATTATGTCATCGTTCCGGACCTGCGCGAATTTCAGGGGTTCGTCGTCAGCGATGTTGAGGGGACAAAAACCATTCGCGTCGAAGTGCGCATGAACATTAAGATCATTGATGAATTCGAAGACAAGATCATCGCGTCCAGTTCATTTCGCGAAGTTGTTGCCTCTGCTAGCGATGCGACGCCTGACCTTGTGAAAGCCTTTGACGATGCTTTGGGCAGGACCATGCGCGACGCCGTAGAGTGGAGCGTGCGCCGGATCAATACACATGCGGCCAACAACCAAAGATCGTATTGACGGGACACGGGCGCTGCCCAACGCAGCGCCCCATTGCCCGCTGTTACCTTGACAACGTTTGCGCAAGCCGCATGAGCGTGGCGGCTTCGGCCCTGTACCCAAAGGGATCTTCACCGCGGGCTGCGTTTGCCAATCCGATCGCATCGTCGTAGGACCAGTTCCCCAGATATTCTGCACCGCGCAATAACTGCCCGAACCCGGCGATGGCATAGGAAAAGCGGACATCGTCTGAAACCTCGTCCTGCGCCGCCGCAATGGGCTGTTCGATCAACTGGCTCTGATCGGACCCCGGCGTTTTATAACGCAGTTTGAAAAACCCGATCTCATCCGAACCGTCACGTACCGCTTGGGCATTATAACGCAACGGATCGTTCAGGATCGCGTCTGAACCAACAGGCGTGACCTCGAAAATCGCCGTAACCGAGTGGCCTGCGCCGATATCGCCGGCGTCCACTTTGTCATTGGTGAAATCTTCCCGACGCAACGCGCGCGTCTCGTATCCTATCAGGCGATACTCAGCGATTTGTGACGGGTTGAATTCGACCTGAATTTTTACGTCGTTTGCGATTGGGAACAATGCGCCGGTCAACTGGTCCACCAGGACTTTTTGCGCCTCGCTCAGCGTGTCGATATACGCGGCCTGTCCGTTTCCGTTCTGCGCAAGTGCCTGCATCGTGGCATCGTCCAGATTTCCCCGGCCAAAACCCAAAACACTCAGAAACGTACCGCTGTCACGTTTATTTGCTATGAAGTCTTTCAGCGCATCAGGATCAGACAAGCCAACATTAAAGTCGCCATCCGTTGCCAGGATGACGCGCGTGACCTCGTCGTCGGCGCTCATGCTTTCGGCTACCTGATATGCCTGTTGCAACCCGGCCTGACCTGCGGTCGAACCGCCTGCCTCCAACTGGTCGAGCGCGCCGAGGATTTTGTCACGTTCCACGGCCGCGGTGGGTTCCAGAACCTGCCCCGCGCTTCCGGCATAGGTCACGATCGAGACCTCGTCCTCATCTCGCAACTCTGACAGCATCAAACGGAACGATTGTTTTAACAGAGGTAGTTTGTTGGCATCATGCATCGATCCCGAGGTATCGATCAGAAAGACCAGATTAAGCGGTGGTCGGTCCTCAATCTGCGGCAATGCCCCTTGGATACCGACGTGCACAAGCTGTGTACCCTCATTCCAAGGCGTCGGTGTTACTGTGATCGTCGGCCGGAACGGCGCGTCCCCTTCTGGTGCGGGGTACGAGTAAGGAAAATAATTTACCATCTCTTCGACACGGACGGCGTCCTTGGGTGGAAGCTGACCGCGCATAAGAGAGGACCGGACGATCGAATATGAGGCCGTATCAACGTCAATTGAAAAGGTGGAAACAGGCTCTTCACTGGTGACTTTCAGAGGATTGGCTTCAGCGTTTGAAAACACCTCGGTATCCGGGAGGGGCAGAATTCCCACCTCTGTTTCAACCATCATATGAGTGGCATCGCCCGAAGTGACGCCAAGTCGCGCAGTGTTTTTAGCAACCAAGCCCGAAACGCCTTGCTGAGGGGCGGCCGCTTTGGATCGCACGGGCGCGGCATACTCTTCAACTACGACCGGGGCCTCAACGACGAGATCTTCCAATGCGGCAGAATCTGCTTCGGGTGCGGGCGCAGGGCTTTCACTGCGCGATAGGGGCTGCACAACGATGTCGCGGGACTGCGGCACGAACATGATCAGCGCAACAGCGGCAATTGCGGTTGTGGCGGTCAGGGCGCCGCGATGGGACAAGGCATTCAACATGGATTTCGCTCCTTCTGTCATGCGGGCCATTGGGCCTCGCTTAACAGTCGGACGCACCGCAGCATGCGATCCTTGGCTGTGTGCAAATTTTTTCTGAGCCAATTTCAAGTTTTTCGCCCGCCGTTCGGCATCTGGTGCCGGCGTCGCGACATCCATCAAGGCTTTGAAGTCATCAAGATCATCGGTCATTGTGCCAATTCCTCTTGTCGCAGGGCGCGCAGACGTTTGCGAATGTCGGACATGCGCCAGGACACGGTGCCTTCGGACACGCCCAGAACTGCAGCAGCTTCGGCGTGAGTCATTTCATCCTCTAATGTCAGGGCCAGTGTGTCTTGCAAATCGAGTGGCAGAGACCGCATGGCGCGCTGCAACCAATCCATTGCTTGGGCCGTTTCGGTCGCCTCTGCCCGTCGCAATTGCTCCACATCACCCCACCCTGCGACGGCGCGGCTGTGACTTGCCTGGCGACGCCGAGCGTCCTCGGCCGCGTTGACGACGACGCGATAGAGCCAGGTCGTGAACTTGGCCTGCGCCCGGAAGCCCGCGATTTTGGTGGGCAGCGCCGCACAGATATCCTGTGTGAGATCCTCAGCCTGATCAGCCCGTCCGGTCAGACGAAAAGCCAGACGAAAGACCCGATCGTAATGGCGCTGCAACAGGGTCGCAAACGCATCAGCGTCCCCGTCCGCGGCGGCCCTGGCCAAGTCCTCATCCGATGTTTTCATACGCATCACACTGAGTATGACGGATCGAAAACGTCAATCCTTGGCGAAATAGCCAAAAAAAATTAAAAGCGGTCCGCCGACGCGAGTTTCCAATCGGCCGCGAAGTCGGACGGTATTGCGTCTGTCAACAAAACGCCTTCGTCGATAAGGGTATATAGTTCGGCATAAGACCGTTCCCGCTCGTCTGCCGTGCGGCGGCGGATATCCACCGGGTGAAGCTCGGACACCTTGTCTTTGCCCATAGCGCCCAAAAGTTCGCGGAAGCTTTCCAAGGTCGCATCGTGAAAGCGGTGTACGCGCTGGCGTTTTTGGGGAACATTGACCGCCCTGCCCCGTATCGGGTCCTGAGTGGCAACGCCGGACGGGCAGCGGTTGGTGTTGCAATGCAACGCCTGAATACACCCCACGGCAAACATCATCGCGCGTGCCGCGTTGCACATGTCGGCCCCCAGCGCGAATTTCTCGACCATGTCGTAGCCGGTGGCCACCTTACCCGAACAGATGATCCGGATTTCGTCGCGCAAACCGACGCCACGCAGGCAGTTGTTTACGAAAATCAGCGCCTCGTTCAACGGCATGCCCAAACGGTTGGTGAATTCGACCGGGGCGGCACCGGTACCGCCTTCGGCACCGTCAATTGTGATGAAATCCGGCAGGATTCCTGTTTCCAGCATCGCCTTGCAAATCGCCATGAATTCGGACGGTCTGCCAATACACAGCTTGAACCCGATTGGTTTGCCGCCAGACATTTCCCGCAGATGCTGCACAAAATGGATCAGACCGGTCGGGCCTTCGAAGGCAGAGTGGGTGGGCGGGGATATCACGTCCTGATGTTCGGGCACGCCGCGAATTTCGGCAATTTCCTGATCCACTTTTGCGGCAGGCAGCACCCCGCCATGCGAGGGTTTGGCCCCCTGCGACAGCTTGATTTCAATCGCTTTGACAACGTCCTTTTTGGCCTTTTCGGCAAACAGGTCCTTGTCAAAACCACCCTCGGGCGTGCGGCAACCAAAATAGCCTGTTCCGATCTGCCAAATGATGTCGCCACCCTCGGCCAGATGGTGCGGGGACAGGCCGCCTTCCCCGGTGTTGTGCGCAAATCCTCCGTCCTTGGCGCCGCCATTCAAAGCCCGGATCGCATTGGCGCTGAGTGCCCCAAAGCTCATGGCGGAGACGTTCAGCCGCGACGCGCTGTATGGCTGCGTGCATTGCGGCCCACCCAGCATGATCCGTTCTTCGCTTTCATCCACATGCTTGGGCGCAAGCGAGTGGTTGGCACGATGATATCCGACTGACAGGACGTCGTATTGTGTACCAAATGCCTGCGTATCCACCTGTCCTTTGGCACGCGAGTAGACAAGTGATCGTACGATTCTGTTAAAAGGGCGGCCGCTTTCGTTGGTTTCAACAAAATACTGCCGGATTTCCGGGCTGACGAACTCCAGCATGTACCGGAAATGCCCCAGGACCGGATAATTGTTCAGAACGTTGTGCTTGGTCGTCAGCATGTCGTAAAGGCCGATTACGGCATATGGAATAAGCACTACCAGCAACCAATGGGCGGGCGGCCAGAAAAAACCCCACAACAGAGTCAGCGGCAGACACACATATGCAATGAAGTAATAGAGTCTGCGTACAATCATTCGTGCTCTCCCAGGATCGCGTGCTTTCCGGTCTGCGGTAGCAGCCGAGGTGTTTGCCAAACGTGGGCCAAATCGCTGTTAGATTGCAAGCGATTGTGCCCGCCTTCACGTAATCGGGCGAAGATGTGAAATAAGGCGCGGACATTGGTCACGGTTGATCCGGGCAACGTCAGCCATTATGCCCGAAGAAACGGGATTGGGGCAGGACGGCAGGCTGTGACACAGAAACGAACGCATGTTCGGACCACGGCATTGATGTTCGGAGCCGTGTTCTTTGGTGGCGCAGTTGGGTCGCTGCTGCGCGAGTTGTTCTCGGTGAGCATACCGCATGCCGGATTTCTGACGCAGACCTTTGGCATCAATATAGTGGCCTGCTTCATACTGGGGTGGCTGTATTCGGTTCGAAACCGCGTCCATGCCCATGTGCTGCATCTTGGAGCTGTCGGCTTTTGTGGTGGCCTGTCGACCTTTTCCTCGTTTGTTGCGGAATTGGAGCGGTTGGCGTTGTCCAACATCTGGGTTGCGGCTTCGGCCGCCGCGTTGGAAATCGCGGCGGGACTGGCAGCCGCCATTCTGGGTGAGGCTATCGGACGGCGCTTTCATCCGCCGAGGGCGACTGAATGAACGAATTGTTCCTGCACGCGATGTTCGGATTGGGCGGCGGTTTAGGGGCTGTTTTGCGCCACTGGATCGCACTGCGGATTGTTCATGACCTGCCGTTTTCGACCCTGATTGTAAACGTTCTGGGTAGCCTGCTGCTGGGTTTGTGGATCGGCTATCTCGGCGGATCAATAGAGATGGGCGAAGAACAAAGACGCCTGGTCTTTGGCTTTTGTGGCGGCTTCACGACTTTTTCCAGTTTTGCCTATCAGTCGCTGGAACTCAGACGCGAACGGACCATCGCGCTGGCGGCGGGCAATATAATGCTCAGCCTGGGTCTTTGCTGGGCGGCATTGGCATTTGGCTTGTTCGTAATGCGTTAATGTGCAGGCACCGACGTCTGCATTCCAGGTTTAGGTGCTTTGCAAAAGAACAGCAGCGGAATGGTCGCCAAAGCCAAAAGCCCCAGATTGTTGAAGACGGTTAGATATGAAATCAGTTCAGCCTGCTGCGCGATCTCCTGCCCCAGAATGGCCGCCCCCTGCGCACTGTCTGGCGTCAGGTTCAGTGGCGCAAGATAAGCTTGCGCGGCCGGGTTATAGGGCGTCACATTTTGGCTGAGAATAGCTGTGTTTGTCTGAAGCCCACGAACGACCCAAGTGCCCACCAGAGAAATACCAACCGATGACCCAAGCTGGCGGGTCACATTGAACAGGCCGGATGCTTCGTCCTGACGGGTCTTCGAGATGCTCTCGAAAGCCAAAATCGACATTGGCACAAACACCAGCCCCATCCCCAGACCACTTACTGCTCCTGGCCATGCCAGTTCCCAAAAACCTGCATCCATGTTGAGCCTGCCCATCATGAAATTGCTGACGGCCGTCAGAAACATGCCCAAACCAGCCAGAACGCGCGGGTCAAATCGCGTGACCAGAACTGCGCCGGTCAGAACCATCGACAGCCCCGCCGCGACGCCTCGCGGTATAAACAGATGTCCGGATGTGATGACCGGATAATCCAGCAGATTCTGAACGAAAGTCGGCAGGATCGCGATACCCCCAAAAAGGGAAATCGCAAATCCGGCGATTACCAGATTGCACAGCGCAAAATTGCGATCCGCAAAAAACCGCAAATCGACTACCGGCTTCTCGGTGGTCAAAACATGAATGATGAAACCAAGCGCACCCAAAATCGACGCGATTACTGCAACCTGAATGACACGCGATGACAGCCAGTCCTTGGTTTCTCCCTGATCCAGAAAAAACTGAAGGCAGCCAATTCCGATGGCCAGAAGGGCAAGACCGGTCCAATCGATGCTAACTTCTTCTGTTTCATCGTCTGGCAACTCTCCGGCCAACAAAAGCAACGCCATCGCGGCTACCGGCAGGTTCACGAAGAACACCATTCGCCACGAGAAGTATTCGGTCAGGATTGCTCCTACCGTGGGACCCAACACCGGGGCCACGACGACTCCCAAACCGAAGACCGCCATCGCCTGCCCACGTTTTTCACGGGGATAGGCGTCGAATAGAATGGATTGGGACAACGGGATCAGAAACGCCCCGAACATGCCTTGCGCCAGGCGAAAGGCAACAATGGTCTCAAGGCTCCAGGACAGGCCACACATGACCGACATCGTCGCGAACCCGGTCACAGCGGTCAGGATCAGACGTCGACGGCCGACACGGCGGGCGACAAAGCCCGTCAGTGGCATGACCACAACGGCCGACACAATATAACTGGTCAGTATCCACGTGGCCTGATCGGTTGTTGCGCCGAACGCCGCCTGAATATGGGGCAGCGCGACATTGACGATTGTACTGTCGAGCACCTCAAGAATAGCGCTGAGGACAACAGCAACCACAATCACCGGATTGATGTGGCCTGCTGCCGGGGATGTCATTTTTGGGCCTGCGGTGTGGTATCCACGGTCACCTTGCTACTGCCACCCACTCGCAATGGGGCATCCGTCGGATCAAGTTCAACCCGCACCGGAAAGCGCCTCGTCACCTTGACCCAATTGCCGCTGGCATTTTCGGACGGCAGAAGCGAAAACGTATCCCCCGACCCCCGTCCGATTGACGCAACTTTGCCCGTCAGGGTGACGCCCGGCATCATGTCGATCTTTACCGTGACCTGCTGACCCGGACGAATGCGCGGCAGTGATGTCTCTTTGAAATTGGCATCTACCCACCAATCAGACGACTCGACGATCGAAAACTGCGGCGCGTTAGCTGAAACCGACGATCCGGGCCTGAGAGTCAGGTTGGCGATCCACCCATCTGCCGATGCAAAGATCTTGGTCCAATTTTGATTGGCCTGAGCAATTTCCACTTGGGCTTGCGATGACAGTATATCGTCCTGTTTGGCCGCCAAACCACTTTGTAAGGCCAACAGGGCGGATTGGCTTGTGGTAAGTTGCGCCGCGGCGCGCGCAAATTCCGAACTGGTCTGATCCAGTGACGCCTGCGCCAGATCACCATCTGAAAACAGCGCCTTAGCACGTTCCAGATTGCTCTGAGCCGTATTGTAGGCCGACTGCGTGCTGTCGACCACTGCTTGTGCAGCCGCGATCTGCGTACCGTAAGACTGCGCCTGCTGCACCGCGCTGTCGAGGTTGGCCTTGGCCTGATCGACCGAAGCTTTGAATTGCGTATCGTCGATTGTGAACAGCAAGTCCCCGGTTTTGACCGGCTGGTTCTCAATCACAAGCACTTCGGCAACCTGACCGGTGACTTGTGGTGCCACGTATATGATGTTCGCCCCCACATAGGCGTCATCGGTCGAAGGGTATCGTTCCTGATGGCGCCAGTACTACAGCAGCCCGACGGCAATTGCGCCCAAGATGACCACCGCGCCAACGACCTTAAGAGATTTCATGAACCAGCCCCCTTCATTTGGCTTGGCCGAACGTCACATTGGAAACGTGTGCATCCGAACCGCCAGATTACCCATGATCCAAACAGTTCCAAGAATGATGATCAGCAGCACCATCGTGGAAAACAGGATAAGGTCCAGATCTTCGCGGCTGCTGCGACGTCGGTCGATGTGCAGGAAATAAACCAGCTGTACGATCAGCTGAGCCAACCCAAGCAGACTGATTGCAAGGTAAACGCCCTTTGTCTCAATGCCGTAACGATAAGCGATTCCGAAAACTGCAAAGGTCAACAAAAGCGACCCACCATAGCCGATCACATAACGGCGGCGCTCGCGGCGATGCATTTCGCTACGTTTATCCATAAGTCAGCCCTCCGAAATAAACGATCGTGATGATGCCGATCCAGATGAGGTCCAGAAAGTGCCAGAACAACGCCAGCCGCACCACGCGTGACATCAGGAGATCAGTCAGGCCAAAGACCCTTAGCTGAATGCCCAGCACGATCAGCCAAATGCACCCTGCTGTAACGTGCAGGCCGTGAAGGGGTACCAAGCCATAAAACGCGGACAGAAAACCGCTACGCTGAGGGATACCGCCCTTTTCCGCCATCGCCATGAAATCGCGGATCTCCAGAACCAGAAAACTGAGACCAAGAACCAGAGTCACGAAGAACCAGAATATGATCCGCCACCGCGGAAGATTGTATTTGAGCGCAAGCATCGCCAGACCCACGGTAAGGCTGCTGGTCAAAAGGATCAGCGTCTGCGCAAAGATGCTTTTAAGGTCGAACAGTTCGTGCGGCCCGAGTCCGCCTGCCTGTGCGTCGATCATCGTGATGTAGATCGCGAACATCAGCCCGAAATAGACCAGATCGCTCATCAGAAAGACCCAGAACCCAAAGGTGACGACTTCGCTTGCCTTGTCGGCACTTGCGTGCCGCCGTCCAAGGTTCAGGCCGGGATAGCTGTGGGTGGGCGCGCGTTTCATGTCACGGCCTCCAGATCAGAGCGGGCCAATCCGCGATTTTCCGGGGCTGTTTCGTGATCACGGTCAACCGGCGTAGAATTGTGAACCAGATCCAACCAGGCTTCGTGCTGCTTACGCACGTCGTCTGCCGGGATGACCCGCTCTGTTTCGGCCTTAAACGTCCATGCGATAAAGGATGCAAGCATCAAGATTGTCATCAGCGCCGCCAGCCACCAAATCCACCAGACCAGCGCAAACATCCAAACCCCGCTGAGCACGCAGAGACTGAACCCAATGCCAGTGTTCAACGGAACCGAGATATCCTCATAGGCCTCAGGCGACGGATACGCGTTGCCGCGCTCTTTCGCGGCGGCAAAATCGTCTCGATCGGTCACATGGGGGATGATGGCAAAATTGTAGGAGGGAGGCGGGGCCGGGATCGCCCATTCCAACGTGTGCGCATCCCACGGATCACCGACCGGAACGCGTGCGTTTTCCCGATCACGGATACTGACCCACAGTTGCACGACCACCGACAGCAAAGCCGCCAATATGATCAGCGCGCCGACGACGGCGACGATCATGTACGGGTGGAAACTCGGGTCCTCCCAACTGAATGACCTGCGTGGCATTCCCATCAGGCCGACGAAATACAGCGGCAGGAATGTAAGCATGAACCCGACGGTCCACAACGCAACCGAGATACGGCCCCAGAACTCGTTCAGGCGGAACCCGAATGCTTTGGGGAACCAATAGTTGTATCCGGCAAGCAGTCCGAACAGCACGCCTGGCAACAGGACGTTATGGAAGTGGGCGACCAGGAACAGTGTGTTGTGAACCTGATAGTCCACCGTCGGGTTGGCGAGGATCACGCCGGATAGCCCACCTATAACGAACAGCATCAGGAAAGACAGGCCATAGAGCATGGGAACGGAAAACCGGATGCGCCCCCGGAACAGCGTTGCCATCCAGTCATAGACTTTCACGCCGGTCGGGATCGCGATTAGCATTGTGGCGATGCCAAACACGGCATTGATCAGCGCGCTTTGACCCATAGTGAAGAAGTGGTGTAGCCAGACGGTGAATGACAACACCGCAATCGACATGGTGGCGATAACCAGTGAGTTGTAGCCATACAAGCGCTTGGCCGAGAATGTTGCGAAGACCTCTGAGTAGATACCGTAGGCCGGCAGAACCAGCAAATAGACTTCGGGATGACCAAACAGCCAAAACATATTGGCATAGTTCATCATGTTGCCACCAAGGTCGTTGGTGAAAAAATGAAAGTCCAGATACCGGTCTGCTGCAAGCATCAGTGCGGCAACGCCCAGAGGCGGCATGGCAAAGACGATCAGGATTGAGCTGCAGATGATTGTCCAGCAATACATCGGCAGCCGCATGAATTTCATGCCCGGCGCGCGCAGCTTATAGATCGTGACTGCAAAATTGATGCCCGTAAGTGTGGTTCCGACACCAGAGACGACGATCGCCCAGATCCAGTAGTCAGGGCCAACACCGGGATTGAACGCCGCACCAGTGTACGGCGGGTATGCTGTCCAGCCGCCAGTCGAAAACTCGCCCACCACAAGCGAGACCATCAGCATCATCCCGGCTGAGACGGTCAGCCCAAGGCTGATTTGGTTCATCACGGGGAAAGCCACATCGCGAGCGCCGATCATCAGCGGTATCAGGAAATTCGCAAGACCGAACACAAATGGTACGGCGACGAAGAAGATCATGATGGTCCCGTGAGTACTGAAGAGCTCGGCAAAATGCTCGGCCTCTAGAAACCCGTCGCCCGGCCCTGCCGCCTGCTGCGCACGCATTACCACGCCTTCCAACACACCGCGCGCCAGCATGACGATTGCAAAGACGATGTACATGATGCCGATCTTCTTGTGATCCGAACTGGTCAGCCAATCGCGCCACAATGGTCCCCAAAGACGAAACCACGTTAATGATCCGACGACGACGATGACACCGACGATCACTATCGCAGCGGCCGTGTTGGCGACAATCTCATTTGTGTTGGGATTCTGAATAAGCCCTGTGATCGGAAACGCGTCCCAATCCAGGCGGCCGAAGAAGCCAGAACCATTGGTGGTCATTGCTGCGCCTCCCGTCCGAATTCTACCGTCCCTGGCTGCTGGTCGGCGGTCAGAGCATTGTTGCCGTGATACCGATGCACAATTGAATGAAACAGGTTGCTGTCCTCCAGCGTGAAATACAACGCGTTATCTGGCATTTGCGCGGTTCCCAACGCGGCCTGCACCTCGTCCCGGTCCGTCCGCATGGCTAAAATGCGATAGGTCTCGTCATTCAGCGCAATGCCGTTGCTGCGGACCTTGTCGGCCCATTCGTTGAATTCCTCAGCGGACATGGCGACGGTTTGGAACTTCTGTTTGGTGAACCCGCGCCCGTTATATTGGGTGTTCTCGCCCTGCATTGTTGCAGCCACATCCGACACGACATGCAGTTCTGTCGTCATACCGGGCATTGCATAAATCTGGCCAGCCAAAGCAGGGATCATGAAGGACTGCATCACAGTGTCGGTCGTCAGTGTCATTGCGACCTGCTGTTTGACGGGAATGCCAAGCTCTCCGACGCTGGCGATGCCTAGGTCAGGGTAGATGAACAGCCATTTCCAATCCAATCCGACGACCTGAACGTTCAGCGCAGGCATTTCGCCAAAGCGATCCGAATATGGGTCCAATCGGTGGGTCGCCTTCCACAGATAGAAAGACAGCAGCGCGACAATCAGGACCGGCACGCCCCACATAACGAACTCCAACGGACCGGAGAAATCCCACTTGGGCCGGTATGTGGCTCCGCCTTCTTTTCGGCGGCGATACCGAAAAGCAATCAGCGGCACCAGAACAAGAACCGGAATAACTGCCAATAGGATCAGGACAGTTGCCCGGAAAAGGTGCACTTTTTGGACAGCGGCAATCGGACCTTGTGGGTCCATGAAACTGTCACTTGCACCGGCAGCTTGCGCCGTAGCAGAGAGAGCCGCAGCGACAATCACAACTTGCATCGCCTTTGGTGACATTCGGAATAGGGCCACGCCTGATTGTCCTCCTAAAGCAATCTCTCGCGCCAACTATCAGCAGACAAATGAAATTTCTCAAGGCTTTTTCCCAAATAGGTCGGTGCTCTGCCACCGACCCTGATCAACTGTGGGAATAGGTGCAGACAAAACCACGGGAAAACCGCTGTTGACTTGCGGCTTTGACCAAGCCAGACCTTAAGCGATGCGATGGATTATGTTCGTCCTGGGTCTTTGGTGCCTGTCCACAAGCGCAACCGCACAAGATCGTGCTGCGGTTGAAAAACAATTCCAGGCTTGGCTGCAAGAAACCATCTGGCCAAAGGCCAGAGCCAAGGGTGTTTCCAGGCGCACGATGCAGCAGGCCTTTGACGGTGTGACGCTGAACTGGAAATTGCCGGATCTCGTGCCGCCGGGGCAACCGATCAAAACCCCGAAACGGCAAAAACAGGCTGAATTTGGCTCTCCGGGTCGTTACTTCAAGGCGGGTTCCGTACAGGGAGCGACATCAGTCGGGCGGCAGATGGCCCGGCGACACGCCGCAACCTTGTCGCGCGTCGAGGCCGAAACAGGCGTGCCCGCCCGCATCATTCTGGCCATATGGGGTCGTGAGAGCGGCTATGGGCAAGTTCCCATTCGGCACAACACGTTCCAGGTGTTGGGCACCAAAGGGTTCATGAGTACCCGCGCTGACTATTTTACCAAAGAGCTGATCGCGGCACTGCAAATCGCCGAGGCGGGCGATGCACCACCGGGCACAATGAAAAGCAGTTGGGCGGGCGCTTTGGGTCAACCGCAATTCATGCCCTCCAATTTCCTGACCTATGCGGCCGACGGGAACGCGGACGGGAAAGCTGACATTTGGACCTCTGCCGAAGACACTATTGCTTCTATCGGGAATTATCTGGCGCAGCATAGCTGGAGGGCCGGGCGCGATTGGGGGTTCGAAGTCGTTGTTCCTGACACCATATCCTGCGCGCTGGAAGGTCCTGACCAGGGCAGACCCATTAGGGACTGGGCCGCAATGGGAATTGCGCGCGTGTCAGGCAAGCCGTTTCCAAAACATGAACTGGCCGGAGATGGGTATTTGATGATGCCCGCAGGGCGGAACGGCCCTGCCTTTGTCGTCACGCCGAACTTCTATGTCCTCAAGGAATACAACAAAAGCGATCTGTATGCCTTGTTCGTTGGACACGTCGGAGACCGCATTCAATATGGCGTTGGCGATTTTTCTGGTCGCTGGGGCAAGATCGACGCCATGTACCGATCCGATATCGCTGCCATGCAACGCACACTGGAACAACAAGGACACGACGTGGGCGGAGCAGATGGCCTACCGGGTTTCAAAACCCGTCGCTCGATCGGACGCTGGCAAGAATCGATCGGCCAGGCTCCTACCTGCTTTCCTGATGCGGGAATGAAGGCCAGCCTGAAACAGTAGCGATTCGCCCTGTTCCTGAGACCCTTCAGCTGTTTGACCCGACGGCAACAGCCAAACGAAAAACGTCGCCTTTCACGAAAATGTCACGAAGCCTTCGAGTTTCAACATAAAATTTCCACTGCACCCCCGTTTCCATTCACAATCCACCTCTGGTTGCCCAATTTTCAGGCAAAGGCTTTAACCTTTTTTGAAATAATGCCACGTTCGACGTCAGTGAAAGGCGACTTTTGCAAACACGTTCCCGACTGCAAACCGAAAGACTGCGACGCGGTGTTCATTGCGATCTGAAAAAGCAAAATTCGAACCAGTCCCGGTCTCTTTCTGGGTCGGACAAACATGGTGGCCTTCAGCCATCCTGAAGGGATGCGCGTGGGTTGCCGAATAAAAAACGGGAGTTGAAAAACATGAACAAGTATATTCGTACATCTCTTGCGGGGCTGTTGACCTCGACCATGATTACCGGCGCTGCCTTTGCCGCCGGAACCCATCCAGAAACCGGCGAAGCGTTGGCGGATGACCAGACCTTTACCTATCGTATTCTGGACGAGCACAGTTCAGTCGACCCTCAGGTTGTTGAAGATGTATCCGGCGCCGAGATCGTGCGTGACCTGTTCGAAGGCCTGATGAACCAGGACGAAGACGGCAATCTGGTCCCCGGTGTTGCCACCGGTTACACGACCAACGACTCTAAAGACGTTTACACCTTTACCCTGCGCGACAATGCGAAGTGGTCGAATGGTGATCCGGTAACCGCCAGCGATTTTGTTTTCGCCTGGAAACGTGCCGTCGATCCCGCCCTGTCCTCGCCCTATGCATGGTTCATGGAACTGATGTCGATCGAGAACGCATCTGAAATCATCGCAGGTGACAAGTCGGTTGACGACTTGGGCGTTAAAGCCATCGACGACCACACGCTTGAAGTGACGCTCAGCGCACCACTGCCGTACTTCCCGCAAATGACCACGCATTCGACCACTTTCCCTGCCCCGCAGAAAGTCATTGAAGAGTTTGGCGACGCCTGGACCAAGCCTGAAAACATCGTATCGAACGGTGCATACGTCCTGACCGAGCATCTGCCGCAGGAACGTTCGGTTCGTGAGCGGAACGAAAACTACTGGGATAACGACAACACGATCATCGAAAAAGTCGTGGCACTGGTCATCAACGACGAAAACGTCGCGCTGACCCGTTACCTGGCAGGTGAGCTGGACCGCACAGAAGTTCCGGCAGGTCAGTTCCCACGCTTGCAAAAAGAGCATCCGGAAGAAGCAATCAGCTTCCCGCGCCTGTGTAACTATTATTACACGTTCAACCTGTCCGATGGTGGCCCCGAAGCCTTCAAGGACCCGAACGTCCGTCAGGCGCTGTCCCTGGCAGTTGATCGTAAGATCATCACCGAGAACATCATGGCAGGTGGGCAACCGCAAGCTTATACCTTTGCCCCGGCAGCAACCGCTGGCTTTGACGTTCCAGACGTAGAAATGGCGTCCATGTCGCAGGCCGAGCGCGACGAACTGGCCAAGGAACTGCTAGCCGCAGCTGGTTATGGTCCCGACAACCCACTGAGCTTTGAGATGGTTTACAACACCTCGGAAGCGCACAAAAAAGTTGCCGTAGCCCTGAGCCAGATGTGGAAGCAAAAGCTGGGCGTAAATGCCGAGCTGGCCAACATGGAATGGAAAATCTTCCTGGAAGAGCGTGGCAACCAGAACTTCGATATGGCACGCGGCGCATGGTGTGGCGACTATAACGAAGCCTCTACCTTCCTCGATCTGCTACAGTCGGATTCCGGCTATAACGACGGCAAGTACAACAACGCCCGCGTTGATGAATTGCTGTCCGAAGCCAAAACCTCTGACGATGCGGCACCTCTGTACACCGAGGTCGAGCGTATCATCGCGCAAGAGACGCCCGTTATCCCGATCTATCACTATGCTGGCGTTTACATGATGGACAGCGATGTCGGTAACTGGCCGGTCAAAAACGTAGAGCAGAACTGGTATTCCAAGAACCTCTACAAAACCGCCGAATAATCTTCCTTAGACCAAGCTTTGCCCCGGAGTTCTTTCCGGGGCAAAGCCAATAATGGGGGCATGAAATGCTTGCCTATATCGTCCGGCGATTGCTGATCGCCGTCCCAACGATCCTTTTGCTGATCGTTGCAAGTTTCTTTCTGATGCACTTCGCGCCAGGTGGGCCTTTCACCTCGGAGCGGCCACTGCCGCCCGCGGTTCTGGCCAATATCGAGGCGCGGTACGGGTTGGACCAACCGCTGTGGAAACAGCTGTGGGACTATCTGTACAACATCGTCGTGCATTTTGATTTCGGCCCGTCCTTTAAGTTCAAGGACCGGGATGTGAATGACATCATCGCGCAGGGTTTCCCGATCTCGCTGACCTACGGTTCGCTGTCCTTCCTGGTGGCAACAACCGTCGGAGTCGCGCTGGGGATTGCCGCGGCGATCAAGCACAACAGCTGGATCGACTATTTCGCTGTTGGCTTGGGTATCGCAGCGCAGGCGCTGCCGAACTTCATCATGGGTCCGATCCTGATCCTGACCTTCACCTTGTGGCTGGGATGGCTGCCGGGCGGTGGCTGGAATGGCGGCCAGTGGCCGTACCTGATCATGCCCGTTATCGCGCTTGCGACCTCATACATGGGGTCCATTGCGCGGATCACGCGGTCATCGATGCTGGAAGTTCTGAACTCGAACTTCATCCGCACGGCTCGCGCCAAGGGTCTGCCGACAAGAACTGTGATCTGGCGCCATGCACTGAAACCAACCTTGCTGCCCGTCGTGTCTTATCTGGGTCCGGTTTTCGTCTATGTACTGACCGGTTCGGTCTTTGTGGACATCTATTTTTCGACCGGTGGGCTGGGGCAGGCCTATGTGGGGTCCGCGCTATCGCGTGATTACGCGGTGCTGTTGGGTGTCACGATCCTATATGGCGTCCTGACCGTACTCGTAAACCTGCTGACCGACCTGGCCTATGCCTGGTTCGATCCGAAAATCCGTTACTGAGGGGCTGGCAATGCTTGGTAAATCACAAAAAGCCGCCCACCTGGCCGAAGACATCACCGATTACACGGTCATTCAGGGGCGTTCACTCTGGCAGGACGCACGGATGCGTTTTGTTCGCAACAAAGCCGCCATGGCGAGCCTGTTCATTCTGGCGATGATCGTGTTGTTCACGATCATTGGCCCCTACTTTGCCGTTTGGAGCAACGAGGAAATCGACTGGAACGTCATGGGCGACGTACGCGGCATGGGAATGCCGTCCGCAGAGACTGGACATTTCTTCGGCGTCGACGATCTGGGGCGCGATCTATACAGCCGTGTCATTCAGGCGACGACAACATCACTGCTCGTCGGGCTGATCGGTGCCGCGACGGCCCTGATCGTTGGGACCTGCTACGGTATTGCCGCGGGCTATATCGGAGGCCGCACTGATGGCGTGATGATGCGCTTCGTCGATATCTTGCTGGCCATTCCGGCGACGCTCGTCATCATCCTGTTGCTGGTTGTCGCGGGTCGATCGTTCGTTATGCTGTTTATCGCACTCGGCGCGGTTGGTTGGCTGACGATGGCACGGATTGTTCGAGGCCAGACCCTGACCCTAAAAAATCGCGAGTTCATTGAGGCCGCACGCGCAGCTGGGGTTAGCGAGTTCACCATCATGTATCGCCATATCCTGCCCAACCTTCTGGGCGTGGTGATTGTATATGCCTCGCTGCTGGTACCGGAAATGATCTTGACGGAAAGCTTCATCTCTTTCCTCGGTCTCGGGATTTCTGAACCCTACACGTCGCTGGGTCGCTTGATCGCCGAAGGGGCCGGGACGATGGGCTATGGCACCTTGTGGCAACTGTTGTTCCCGCTGACATTCTACGTCGCAATCATCATCACCATGTTCTTCATAGGTGATGGCCTGCGTGACGCTCTGGACCCGAAGGATCGCTGATATGAGCCTGTTTTCCGTAAAAGACCTGGGCGTCCAGTTCAACACCGCCGATGGCGTAGTCGAGGCCGTCAAAGGCATCAGTTTTGACATCAATCCAGGCGAATGCCTGGGCATCGTGGGCGAAAGTGGGTCCGGCAAAAGCCAGACATTCATGGCCGCGATGGGCCTGTTGCCACCTGCGGGGCAGGCAACTGGTTCTGCCATGCTGAACGGTCAGGAAATTCTGAACCTGCCGGTCAACAAGCTGAACCAGATCCGTGGCGACGATGTCGGCATGATCTTCCAGGATCCGCTGACCGCCCTGACCCCGCATCTGCGGATTGGCCAACAAATGCGCGAAGTTCTGCAGGTTCACGAAGGGCTGCAAGGTTCGGCTGCTCGGGCGCGATGCCTGGAATGGCTGGACCGTGTACGCATCCCCGAGGCCAAACGGCGCCTGGACCAGTATCCCCACGAACTGTCAGGCGGTATGCGCCAGCGCGTGATGATCGCAATGTCCATGCTGTGTAACCCGAAGCTGTTGATTGCGGATGAACCCACAACCGCGCTGGATGTCACCGTTCAGGCAGACATTTTGGACCTGATGGTACGCCTGCAAAAGGACGAAGGCACGGCGATTGCCCTGATCACACATGACATGGGCGTTGTCGCGCGTATGTGCGACCGCGTTCAGGTCATGCGTCTGGGTCAATTCGTCGAAGCTGGTGAGACGCGCGAAATCTTCCGCGCGCCAAAGCATGAGTACACACGAACATTGCTGGAAGCGATGCCGCGTATTGATGCCGGCGATGCGCCCAAGGCTCTTGATAAGGTCGATGACCCTCTGCTGAAAGTTGACGATGTCAAAGTGCACTTTCCAATCCATGTCTCGGGCGGATTGTTTGGGCACAAAGTCCCGCTGAAAGCCGTTGATGGCGTCAGCTTTGACATCCGCAAGGGTGAAACACTGGGCGTGGTGGGCGAGTCCGGCTGCGGCAAGTCAACGCTGGCGCGGGCCGTTCTGCAATTGATCGAACCCAGCGCGGGTAATGTCAGCTGGCTGGGCCATCCTATTGTCGGGTTGAAACGGCGCGAACTGAACAAGTACCGCAAGGACTTGCAGATCGTGTTCCAGGATCCACTGGCCAGCCTCGATCCGCGGATGACCATCTCGGCCTCAATTGCGGAACCGCTGAAGACCTATCGCCCTGACCTGACCGAGCGGGAACGCAAGAAGCTGGTCGCCGAAATGATGGAAAGGGTCGGCCTGAAAGCCAACATGATCAACCGCTATCCGCACGAGCTTTCGGGCGGTCAGAACCAGCGCGTCGGCATTGCGCGGGCGATGATCAACAAACCCAAGCTGATCATCTGTGACGAAGCCGTGTCGGCATTGGACGTGTCAATTCAGGCGCAGATCGTGGAACTATTGCGCGAGTTGCAGCAGGAATTTGGTCTGTCGATGATCTTCATCAGTCATGACCTTTCCGTGGTACGCGCTGTGTCGAACCGGATCATGGTCTTGTATCTGGGCCGGATCGTGGAGTTGGGTGACGGAGAAGTGATCTGCTCCGATCCGATCCACCCATACACGAAATCGCTGATCTCGGCCGTGCCAATTCCGGACCCGGACGTAGAGCGCAGTCGCACACGCCTGAAATTGCCCGGCGAACTGCCCTCACCGATGGATCCGAAAGCCGCGTTGCGTTTCCTGCCCAGTCGTTTGGCGGCTGGTCAGAATGACTATGTTCCGCAACTTAGCGAAGTAAAGCCCAATCATTTTGTGGCCGAGCACGACTCGCTCGAAGCGATCATGGCTAAGGCATAACTTTCCTGCCCCGAAGCAAGTCCTTGCATTCGGGGCGGGTTCTTCCTGGCAATATCAAGGACGCCAAATTGTTTCCTTTTTGAAGCCAATACATGCCGATAAGCGCGCTTTATACTAATTTAGCGCCGCAACCGAGGCTATGATTTGGCCGCCTTGAACAAGGCATTTTGACTTCCCAATTCAACGGTGGCACGATTTCTCCAACTTGGCTGGCTTTGCCTATTTGCGTTGATTGTTCCAACCGCGCGCACTATTAGGTGGCGTCGACAAAGCGCATTCATTCGGACAAGACATTTAGTTGAGAGGTAGTATGGGACGTAAGGTCACAAAGGCAGTTTTTCCGGTAGCGGGTCTTGGCACACGCTTTCTGCCTGCGACAAAGTCGGTACCTAAGGAAATCATGACCCTGGTCGATCGCCCGCTGGTTCAATATGCCATCGACGAAGCCCGGGCCGCCGGGATCACCGAATTTATCTTTGTGACATCCCGCGGAAAATCGGCGCTTGAGGACTATTTTGACCACAATCAAATCCTTGAACAAACGCTTAAGGAAAAGGGCAAAGACGACCTGTTGGAAACGCTGAATGCCACCAACATGGAAAGCGGGGCGATCGCCTATATCCGGCAGCACAAGGCCTTGGGGTTAGGTCACGCTGTTTGGTGCGCGCGCCGCTTGATCGGAGATGAACCATTTGCGGTCATGCTGCCTGACGACGTTATTGCCGCGGAAAAACCGTGTCTGCAGCAGATGATGGAAGCTTATGAAGAAACCGGTGGCAACATGGTTGCCACAATGGAGGTTCCTTCTGAAAAGACAAGCTCTTACGGCGTTCTGGATGTAGGCGATAACATCGGGACAGTTGTCCGCGCGCGCGGCATGGTCGAGAAACCGAAACCCGAGGAAGCACCGTCCAATCTGGCGGTTATCGGCCGTTACATTCTGCGTTCATCGGTGCTGTACAACCTCAACCAGAATAAGCAGGGCAGTGGCGGCGAGATTCAACTGACGGACGCAATCGCCGAAGACATCAGAAACGGTGTCCCGGTCTTCGGGTACAAATTCGATGGGCAGCGGTTTGACTGCGGGTCCAAAGCGGGTTTCCTGCAGGCGACCGTCGCCTTTGCGCTGGCGCGCGATGACCTTCGAGAGGATTTGCAGAAATACCTGCACGACGTTGTCGCCACGGGTCAGGCAGCTCAGTAACCAGGGATGACGGCCTCGAAGACGAGGTAAACGGTATCGTTTAAAGGGCAAACTGCGGGCATTGCAGTTTGCCTTTTTCTTTCGGTGTGGATGAAAGGCCCAGGGGGCGATTGGATAGCCCTTCACTCAGCCAGAATATTGGCACGACATTAACCGAGCGTTCGTACCGGTCAGGTGGGATTCACGTGAGGCACGGCAGTCTGGCGCGCAACGCAATTGTCGATCCGACAACCAACGGAGAATGCCCTTTGTCCCAAAATTCGCCCAAATTGAACCTGCCATTCCTGCAACCTTCGCAAGCGCAAAAGCACATCACACATAACGAAGCCCTGAGACGCCTTGATCTGATCGTCCAGCTGAGTGTTGCGTCTACCAATGCCTCAACCCCGCCCGCAGTTCCGGCACAGGGTGAGCTTTATGCCCTTGGATCGACACCCATCGGCGATTGGTCGGATCATGCCGGAGACCTTGCAGCCTGGTTGGACAATGGCTGGCATTTTATAACCCCCAAATCCGGCTGGCGCGCGTGGGACCAAGAGAATAACCGTCTGACAATTTGGGACGGGTCAGCATGGATCGAACCCCCGACCACGACGCAGAACCTGCCAGGCATCGGAATCGCCACCGGGCACGACACGACCAACCGTCTGTCAGTGCGCGCGCCGGCAACCTTGCTAAGCCACGAAGGTGCCGGGCATCAACTAAAGATCAACAAGGCAAATGCCGATGAGACCGCATCCCTGTTGTTTCAATCCAATTGGACCGGTCATGCAGAAATGGGTCTGTCCGGTAGCACGGGATTTTCTATCAAGGTCTCGCCGGATGGGAACAATTGGTTTGAGGCGTTAAGCTTTGATCCAGCGTCCGGGGTCGCCTCTGGCACGGCCGTGCAAAACAGCGCAGAGGACACAACAGCTGGCCGCCTGATGCGGGCTGACTATGGCTATGGGCCCGGAAATATTTTGGGGGCGGTCACGCAAAGTAGCGGAACCCCGACCGGCGCTGTGATTGAGCGAGGAGCCACACCAAGTGGTGATTTCGTCCGGTTTGCTGATGGCACCCAGATTTGCACCGCTACACTAGATGCAACGACTTGCACAAACACCGAAGGTGCACTGTTCGCAAGCTCGTCGGAAACATGGGATTTTCCAGCCGCCTTTGCTGCCGGCACCAACCCGGCAATCAGCGGCAGTGGGGGCGCGATCAGCAGGTTCATGGGCTTTGATGAACCGTCCGAAACTCAGGTCGTGTACAAAGTTCTTTCGTCTGCTTCTGACGCGACGGCTTTACCACCAACGGCCATAGCTATTGGCCGCTGGTTCTGATCCGCCAGACTGCCCGGATCTTTGTCCGAGCGGTCACTTCGCGCGAAGTTCTGCCTCGGCTTGCTCCAGAAACCAGGCATAGGTTTCACGAATCCCGTCTTCGATCCCGATAGTCGCGCGCCATCCCATGTCGGCCAGCCGGGAAACATCCATCAGCTTCCGCATAGTACCGTCCGGCTTGCTGACGTCTTGCGTAATCCGCCCGGTGAACCCGGTGATCTTTGCCACCATCGCCGCCAGTTCCGCGATCGAAATATCTTCGCCACATCCCACGTTGATATGGCTCAGCATGGGTTGGGTATTTGCCTCATACTCAGCACGGGGCAGGTCCATTACGAACAAAGACGCCTCAGCCATGTCGTCAACATGCAGAAACTCGCGCCGGGGCTTACCTGTGCCCCAGATGACAACCTCCTTCAGCCCATTCCGCTGTGCCTCGTGAAATCGGCGGATCAGGGCGGGTAGGACGTGACTGTTTTCAGGGTGAAAATTATCGCCAGGTCCGTACAGGTTTGTCGGCATCACGGAACGATAGTCCACGTCATGTTGTCGATTGTAGCTTTCACACAGCTTGATTCCGGCAATCTTTGCCACGGCATAGGGTTCGTTTGTCGGCTCTAGCACACCTGTCAGCAGGGCATCTTCGCGCATTGGTTGCGGCACAGCGCGCGGATAGATGCAGGAACTACCCAATTGCAGCAGGTTTTTGACCCCCGCGGCAAACGCCTGATGGATCACGTTGCACTCGATCATCAGGTTTTTGTAAATGAAATCCGCCGGGTAGGTGTTGTTGGCATGGATTCCGCCGACTTTAGCCGCCGCCAGAATGACAACGTCTGGGCGCTCGGCCTGCATGAAATCGGCGACAGCGGCTTGACTGGTCAGATCAAGTTCCGCATGGGTCCGTGTTACAAGTTCTAGCGCCTCACCTGATGCCTGACGGTCTTGCAAGCGACGCAGGATTGCGCCGCCGACCATGCCGCGATGCCCGGCGACGTAGATCTTGCGCATGCCCCCCGCCTCAGCCATTTTCCAGAGTGACCGGCAATTCATAACCATGCTGTTTCAGCAAGGCATGCCGTTTGGCTGTCTTCAGGTCCTCGGTGATCATTTCAACGCACATCTGCTGAACCGTCAGTTCCGGTTCCCAGCCCAGTTTGTTTTTGGCGTTCGAAGGATCGCCAAGCAATGTTTCCACTTCGGCCGGGCGGAAATATTGCGGATCGATGCGCATGATGACATCGCCGGGCTTCAACGCAGGTGCACTATCGCCCTCGACGGATTTGACCGTAGCGATTTCATCGACGCCTGTACCTGAGAATTCAAGCGTCACGCCCAGTTCAGCGGCAGACCATTCGATGAATTGCCGCACTGAATACTGCACACCCGTTGCGATAACAAAATCCTCGGGGGCGTCCTGTTGCAGCATCAACCATTGCATCCGGACGTAATCCTTGGCGTGCCCCCAGTCGCGCAGGCTGTCGATGTTGCCCATGTAAAGGCAGCTTTCCAGACCTTGTGCAATGTTGGAGAGACCACGGGTGATCTTGCGCGTCACAAAGGTTTCGCCCCGGCGTGGGCTTTCATGATTGAACAGGATGCCGTTGCAGGCATACATGCCATACGCTTCGCGGTAGTTCACTGTAATCCAATAGGAATACAGCTTGGCCACCGCATAAGGGGAACGCGGATAAAACGGCGTTGTCTCGCGTTGCGGTGTTTCTTGGACCAATCCGTACAGTTCGGACGTGGACGCCTGATAAAAGCGTGTCTTTTTCTCAAGACCCAGAAAGCGGATCGCCTCGAGAAGGCGCAACGTACCGATCGCGTCGACATCAGCGGTATACTCGGGCGATTCAAAACTGACCGCCACGTGGGACTGAGCGCCAAGGTTATACACCTCGTCCGGCTGAACCTCTTGAATGATGCGCGTCAGGTTCGATGTATCGCTTAGGTCACCGTAATGCAGGTGCAGGCGCGGATTGGGCACATGCGGGTCCTGATAAATGTGGTCAATGCGCTGTGTGTTGAACGAAGATGCACGGCGCTTGATCCCATGGACTTCATACCCTTTTTCCAGCAATAGCTCAGCAAGATAAGATCCGTCCTGCCCTGTAATACCAGTCACCAATGCTGTTTTTGTCATAGCCGCGATCCGAGAATATCTGATTTGCTTTTCGCCGCCTCAGAAACAGCAATATACCCCTGAATGCAACCCTGCGCCACGATCGGGCTTTGATTCAACTGCAGTTGACCACCGTTTGCGCAAGCGCTTCAGAACGACGCATATAACGGTACTGAGCCTTTTGCACCTTCTGCCAGCGCTGCGCTTTGATCGCTGCGAACCCTGTCGTACAGCGCAAGCGCATCAGCAGAAAACAACTCGGTTGGTGGCTCGACATGAACAAAATTGCTTTGGCCGTCCTGACCGCGCGCCAGCATGGCATAGTCTCGCTCGGCAACCAGTTGCTTGGCATTCGGGTTAAGATAGCGGATTGCAAGACCAATACGCCGGTCACCCGATTGATTGGGCCCCGAACCGTGGATTGTCAGCCCATGATGCAGAGACATCTGCCCTGGTGCCAATTCGATGTGGGTCTTGTCTTTCTCGGCGACATCCACAGCAACCTCTTGTCCGCGCGACAGAAGATTGGTGTCTGAATACGTGTCCTTATGGGGAAGGATCGGGTTCTTGTGGCTGCCGCGCACAAAATCCATACACCCACTTTCAACCCTTGCCGGCGACAACGCAATCCAGGCGGTGACCTGATCCGGGGTTTCACCCATACCCCAGTAGGTCAAATCCTGGTGCATCCCGACGGTATGGGCTGTGTGCGGCTCTTTAATGAAGAATTCAGCTGACCAGACCATGATATCCGGCCCCAATACACCCTCAACCACATCCAATACGCGGGGATCCGTCGCGACACGCGCCGCAAGCGGCATCACCAGATGTGCGTTGACCCGTTTATAGGTGTTCAACGGCAAGGGCAGATCCGCGTCAAGCCACTCCCGCTCTATCCGCTCAAGCTCAGCGCGGGTTTCGGCAGCCTCCTTTTCGGAAAAGATGGTCAGCGGAAAAAGAAACCCATCCCCCCAATATTTGTCGGATTGCGCCTGGCTAAGTACGACGTCACGCGTTGGGGTGCTTTCAGACATCTGGCATACCTTCTTGAAAACTTGCTTTCCCAGAGTTTTACCCTGCGCTGCCCGCAGGGTGCTTATCCTACGTGCGACGATAAGTTCAGCTTTGCCTTTGGGGCAAGTCACCTCGCGTTTCATTTCTGAAACGCTTTCGTGCTTTCAAAACTCCGGCCGGATCCACACGGATCAGACCTTATGATTAGATTGACGGCACGACTAAACCCTCCCGGATCAAACGTGTCGCCGGAAAGCCAAAACCAGAGTTCACGTTTCAGCATCCCAGCTGAGCGAAAGCACCTATGCTGCCTGCATTCACCAACCCGCTGCCGTCGCCGCAGCGGATAACAAGGGTGTTCGGGTCTATCATCTCGGGCTGATCGCTATAGGCGATCAAGCCACTTCCCAGCACCGTATACAACCCACTGGGCTGGGGTTCCGAGTAATAGCCCTGAACCTGAACAACGCCGACCGCACCGGCGAACAGCCCGGCTTCTTGACGCTCGGCCATAATCCCGTCGCGTGTTGGCTGCCCGACAACTCGAACAAGATCACCCGGCGACAGATGTTGCGGCTCAAGCCCACTGACAACGCTTGCCCCGATCACTGTTTGGGCCTGAGGGTCAGACCCAAGATATGTGCCGGACAACCGCGCCTGATGCCCAACGCTTGTCAGTTTTTCAATGTGTGAAGCGCGCACTGACTGACCTTGCCACAATCCGCTGATAGCGACCCAATCGCCGACCTGAATGTCTGCACGCCGTTCAAACGCAACTTCGGTCCCAAGAACCGATATCCTGCCGTCCTGCACGCTGGACACTGGTCCGACCAGCGGCAGGACCTGACGGATGTGTTTTGCGTGCCACCCACCATTTTCCTGAGTTACAACAACCGCAACGGTATGACCCGGCTTCAACTCGCCCGCAGTGATCAGAGGAGCCGAGCCGGCAACCGGCATCTGGTCATCGAACAGAATATGCTGCCCATTTACATGGATGCTGCCCAGATGGGTGATCGTGCCCACGATACCGGTGCCGATAATGCCACCTTCACGATCAGTTTCACCTTTGTCTTCGGCCTGAATCGGAGCGGGCAGCCAAAACACCATAAAAAACGCCGCGAGCACACGAAGAAACACACCCATGCCTACTCATCCTCTTTCGTGTTTTTACTTGGCACCCTTTGCGGAGAGGGCAGGACAAAGGCGCCCATTGCAAACCGACCGCTGTGATCGCCGTCACTGTCCTTTTCCTGTAACGCGCGAGCGAGGGCATTGATTTCTAGCAACAATGATTGCGCCCGATCTGACGAAAATTGGCGCAACTCTTCAATTGATTCAGGCGACATATGAGAATACCGAACCGCGCGGTCGAAATTTCTTGGAGCATCCGGCTCGGCCAGCAGGTTCTGTGTTGCCGCCGCAAGGTGCGCAGACAGTGTCGCCTCGTAGGCCGCCACCTGTTCAGCGCTGCCAGCAGAAGGAAGAAAGGCTTGGGACAACAGGCGAAGATTGCCTTTGCCGACCTGTTCCACGTTCTTTTGGTCGATCAAGGTTTCCAGAACGGTACCTGGGGCCATGTCCACACGCGCGCGCCGCACCAAATCATCAAATCCCGGGCCAGTTTCGTCGCCTTTGCGGCTCAGCAGCCGTGGCGCGCCCAAGTCGTCCAAAAATTCGGGCGTCGTCGACCAAAAGCTGATGACCAGTGCCGCCGCATTACAACTGCGTTTCAAAGGGGCATCATCGTCGGTGTTGCGCAGCCTTTTGACATCCTTGCGATGCAGGCCCGTCAACAGGCTGGCGCGGCTGTCGCTTAGCTTTCCGTCTGTGCTTTGCTCAGCTGCCGTCAGCAGGGCTTGTTTGAGCGCTTCGGTCGCGGTGCCAAGCGTCACCCCATGCGCAACCATTGCCTGCGCCAGTGGGACCAGCAACGCAGACAGGGCGGTTTCAAGAGGAGGTTTGGGATCATTCGACATTAGGGAACTCGTCACGGATTGGTAGTTGATAACATTTTCCTAGAATTAACGAATTCAACGCTTTCGTGTTCAAAATGTGATCGAATGTGATCTTTAATGGGAATTTTTCCCATTATCACTAAGGTGTGACCCCTTCTTGAACTGGAGAATGCCATGCACCTTATCGCAACCGATCCCCAGACAAACTACCCCCCCCTATCTCAAACCGATTTAACCCGCACAAAAAAACCGGGTGCGTTGGACGCGCTCAGCCCCGAAGATCAAGAGCTGTTTCTATCCTTTGGTTGGGGCCCGCAGGTTCCGCCACGCTATGCCACCATCGCCGACGCGCTGCGCCAGTCGTTGCGAGATCAACCCGATGCCACCGCGGTGGAATGCGCGGACCATAACCTTAGCTACCGGGCGCTGGACGAGGCCTCGAACCGATTGGCAAATGTCATGCGCGCCCATGGCGTGAGACGCGGCGACGCGGTGTGCCTGTTCCTGCATCGTTCGGTCGAAATGGTCGTAGGTATCGTCGCCGCCATAAAGCTTGGGGCCGCTTATATTCCGCAGCATGTCGGTGTCGCGCCGACGGAAACCTTACGCCATGTTGCGAATGTAACTGGTGCAAAAATCATACTCAGCCTGAGCGAACTGGCAGATCAAATCCTCGTTGGACTAGACCAGACCCTGATCACAATTGATACGACGATGTTCGACCCGATGCTGGACGCCCCGGCCCCCGGCCCTGCTTATCGGGCCAGCCCCGACGATTTGGCGATGATATTGTTCACGTCCGGCACTACCGGCGTTCCAAACGGCGTACAGGTCAGCCATCAGAACCTGGCCAACATCCTGCTGACCGCCCCCGGGGATCTGGGGATGCGGCCGGGCTTGCGGGTCGGACAGATCCTGTCGATCTCATTCGACATGGCCGCGTGGGAGATCCTTGGCGCTTTGTCCAATGGCGCAACTTTGGTGATCCGTGGCAAATCGATTCAGGAAACGGCCGAGAAGGTGGATGTACTGATCGCCACACCTTCGATACTGAATGCACTGGACCAGACCCGCTGCACGCAGGTCAAGGCTGTCGCCGTAGCGGGCGAACCTTGCCCCCGCCCGCTGGCCGATCGCTGGTCAACCTTTTGCACTTTCTACAATTCCTGTGGTCCGACCGAGACCACCATCATCAATACGGCCGAACCGCATCACCCCGACAAACCGGTTCTGTCGATCGGGCGCCCGACACCGAACAACACGGTCTATGTTCTGGACGACAACATGCGCCCTTTGCCCATCGGCGAAAAGGGCGAGATGTGGGCTGGCGGCGATTGCGTCACAGCCGGTTACCTCGCCAACCCCAAACTGACGGCCGAGCGTTATCGACCCGACCCATTCCGACCCGGCCATATGATGTTCCGCACCCGGGATCTGGGACGCTGGACGAAGACCGGTGAGTTAGAACATTTCGGGCGCGTTGACGACCTAGTCAAAGTACGGGGTTTTCGGGTTGAGCTGGACGGCGTTACATCCGCGCTTGAGGCCTCGCCCTGCTGTCAGCAGGCGGTGACGTTGCAATATGACAGCCGCAATCTGGTCAGCTTTATCTCACCGTCGTCGGCCTGCCCCAAGCAGGCGGCACAATCCGTTTCGGATCGCTTGCCATATTACTGCAGCCCCGCCGTTGTAGTCCCGATGGACACGCTGCCCCGCACTCCGCGCGGCAAACTGGACAAGCGTCTACTGCTGGATCTCGCGCGCACCCATATTGCGACAACTGGTGCGGAGTTGAGCTGATGACGACCCAGACGACAAATCTTGACACAGGTGGCCTGAACTGGCGGCGGGTGACCCGCCACCCGGCCCTGATGGAATACCGCCGCCTGGTGATGCTTGTTGCATTGGTGAATCTGGCCGCCTTTGGGTTTGGATTGCGCGATGGGACTTGGTTCGCTGAGAATGCATTCACGCTCGGCCCTATTGCGGATATGGCGCTGATCAACCTCAGCCTCGGTATCCTGATCCGACAACAGCGGGTGGTCAACGCCCTGTTCTGGCTGGCCACACGCATTCCCACATCATGGCCACTTTGGATCCGTTGGGGGGCCGGCAAGGTGTTCCACTTTGGCGGGTTGCATTCCGGCGGCACCGTCACTGGGACCATCTGGTTCGGTTTTCTTCTGTTTGCGATGATTTGGAACCGCTCCAACGGCGCCGCCGTGCCCTCAGACCTGACACTGGGCCTGAGCGCCACAATGGTTGTCTTGATGACATTGATGGTGATTTCGGCCCTCGGCCCGATCCGCGCCCGGTTTCACAATGCATTCGAGAAAACGCACCGCTTTGTCGGCTGGACGGTTTTAGGATTGTTTTGGGCGCAGACGATCTCGATCACTAAGGACATGGGGGGCATGTTGTTGCACAGCCCGGCCTTTTGGATGCTCTGCCTGATCACCTTGTCGATCCTGTCCCCTTGGCTGACCCTGAAACGCGTGAATGTCCGGATCGAAAAGCCGTCAAACCATGCGGTGATTGCGCAGTTTGACTATGGAGATACTCCGTTCCCCGGCAGTTCGAACGCGATCAGCCACACCCCGTTTGGCGAGTATCACTCATTCGCCAATATCCCATCCCCGGACCAGCCGGGTTACCGATTGGCCATCAGCCGTGCGGGCGACTGGACCGGGCGTTTTATCGACAATCCGCCCAAGAAGGTTTGGGTCAAGGGTATCACCACATCAGGTGTCGCACGGATCGAAGTGTTGTTCAAAAAGGTGGTGTATGTAGGCACCGGTTCAGGCATCGGACCGATCCTGCCGCATCTGCTGGCTAAAGAGGTGCCAAACCGCCTGATCTGGTCCACCCGCAGCCCACGCAAAACCTATGGTGACGCGCTGGTGGATGAGATCGAGGCCAACACCGAGCAGCCTTTGATCTGGGACACCGACGAAGACGGCAAACCGAACCTTTCGGCCCTTGCCTTGCAAGCCGTTCGCGACAGTGCGGCTGAGGCGGTCATCGTGATCTCAAACCAAAAGCTGACCCGCAAGGTAGTGCATGACATGGAAAGCCTTGGCATTCCCGCCTATGGCGCAATTTGGGATAGCTGATCATGTTTGAGACAATTGAAACCGAAACACGGGGGCGGGTCGCAACGATCCGCTTCAACCGTCCCGATCAGCTGAACGCGTTGAACACTCAACTCATGAACGAAGTCCTGGCCGCCGCGACCGCGTTCGACAAGGATCCCGGCATCGGCTGCTTGATCCTTATGGGCAGTGATCGTGCTTTTGCCGCCGGGGCAGATATCGGCGAGCTTGCGGTGCAAACCTACGCAACTATGCAAGCAAGTGACTACTTTGCCGAATGGGATAAGTTTGCAGCGCTTCGCCTGCCCAAGGTGGCGGCGGTCAGTGGCTATGCCTTGGGCGGTGGATGTGAAGTTGCGCTGATGTGTGACGTCATTCTGGCCTCGGGCACTGCCAAATTCGGCCAGCCCGAAATCAAAATCGGCTGCATTCCCGGCATTGGTGGCACGCAGCGGCTTACACGGCTGATCGGTCGTGCCAGAGCTATGGACATGATCCTGACCGGGCGCATGATCGACGCGTCAGAGGCCCTGCAGATGGGCTTGGTCAGTCGAGTTGTCACGCAGAATACCCTTTTGGACACAGCACAAGAGGTGGCCGAAACCATTGCAGATTACGCTGATGATATCGTCAATATGGCGCGCACCTGCGTAAACATGGCCGACCAGAGCACACTTGAATCGGGTTTGCGGTTCGAGCGGCAGATGTATCACGCGCTTTATGGATTGCCGGCCCAACAAGAAGGCATGAATGCCTTTCTGGAAAAGCGAAAACCGCAGTTCAGGCGCAGGACCCTGTGATCTTATCCCACGTCGTTAATCACCGCTCGAAAAAAGAGCGGTGATATGACCAATCTTATCGCTTCAGTGCGTTTTCCCAGCCGTGCTATACTCAAAGTCGGAAACCTTGCGGGCCATGGATTCAGAGTCCACAACCAGGTTCGCAAAGATCGTTTCGACCCATGACAAAGCGCCCGAAGTCAGCAAGAACGTCTCTGGGATGACGATCCATTCGCCGATCCACATACCACCCGAACGTTCGTGTTGATGGGTGGTGAATTCGCCGATCTGTTCAGCCCGCTGTCGTCCAAGCCGGGCGACGGCCTCTCCGAATTCTGACGCGCGCTGGTTCTGTTTGTGCGCCATAGCCGAAGACGCGCCTTTACCGGCTTCATGCACCTCGGAACATTCGGAAATATCCGATGAAGACAACAGATTGACGTTATGCGAGATCTTGCACAGCGTCGCACACAGCCCTCCCAGCGCAGTTACAACATCGGCAAGCCCGTCACGGGCGTTTTGCCAATGGGGTTCAACTACATTCAGACCCAAAGTGGCCGCAACGCCTTCCTTGATGCGATGTCCGGTCCCGTTTTCGTAACCGCGCAGATCGCCAACGGGGCCACCAATCTGGGCATTCAAACCGCGAACGCCCGCTTCTTCCAACGCTTGTGAACGCCGCTGCAGTTCAACTTTCCAGACGGTCAGTTTGGTTTCAGCCCGAATAGGCAAGGCATGCTGTCCATTCGTGCGACCGATCATGATAGTATCACCAAGCTGATCGATGTGTTGCTCAATAGCGGTGGTCAGTCTTTGCAGTCCGGTCTGGATGTGCTCCAGACCGATCTTCATTTGCAGGGCCAGAGCGGTGTCCATAATGTCCTGCGTTGTCGCCCTATAGTGGACCTTTTCCGCATGGTCGCCGACCTGCCTTCGCAATTGTTCGACAAGACCAACGATCGGGCGCCCGACAAGCATCATGTCTTCGTGCAACCGCTCGGTATCCAGATTGCAGACTGACACCGCATCCAACGCATCTGCAGCCTCTTGCGGGATTAGGTTTTCCAACGCCTGGTGATGGGCCAGTGTCTGTTCAACCTTCAACCAGGCCGAGATCGTGGCGTGTTCCGACCAGACGGACCGCATATCGGCGCTGGAAAAGCAGTCGCGATAGAGGGAGTGCTCAAGCATCTTCCAACGCTCCCTTCGCGATCTTGCGTTCTTTCATGATCCCGCGGATGCGGAAGGCAATTGCCCCTGCGCCGATGACCAGAAAGGCCAAAGCGATTGGACGTTCAACGAAGATCAGGGCGCCACCCTCCGACATCAGCAACGACTGACGGAATGTCTCTTCAGCACCTTTGGCCAGCACGAACGAAATGACAAATGCCGCTACGTTGAAGTCGTATTTCCGCATTAGCCAGCCGGCAAAGCCCGCACAGGTCATGACCGTGACATCAAACATTGACCCCCGCGCCGAATAGGCTGCGACAAACGCGGTCAGGAAGATCAGCGGGTACAGGACATTGGTCGGGATCTTCAGGATAATTCGTGCAACCTGAGTGGCACCGAAATAACCGATCAGACCATAGGCCACGATACCCAGCATCCCGCAGGCGAACAGTTTATAGACCAGCTCTTTGTCAGTCAGGAACAGGGTTGGTCCGACCTGGATGCCGTGGATCAGGAAAACACCCAAAAGGATCGCACCAATTGTCGAACCCGGGATGCCCAGCGTCAGCAGCGGGGCCATCGACGGACCGGACACCGCGTTGTTTGCGGCTTCGGGTGCTGCGACACCTTCCAGCGCGCCCTTGCCCCACTTCTCGGGGTTTTTGGCGCGGCGTTTGCCTTCACCGTACGAAATGAACGCCGCAATAGCTGAACCCAGACCTGGCAGCACACCGATGCCTGCACCGATGAAGCCACCGCGGAACGCATGGGGCAAGCAAGGTTTATACTCTTCCCATGTCAGGTTGTTGCCGTCTTCCGTGCTTTCATTTTCTTTGGTTTCACCGGTTGCTTTGCGGCGCGTTTCCAATTGGGCAAAAACTTCGCCCAAAACGAATACACCGATCATCAGGGGTACAAGGCCAATCCCGTTGGACAAGTCAAACGAGCCAAAGGTATAGCGCTCTTCGCTTGAGATTGGGTCCAATCCGACCATAGCGATCAAAATACCCATCAGGGCAGATGCCAACCCTTTGACGATTGAACTGCCGATGACCGAACCGATGACCACGAAGGCTGCAAAGTAGATTGCAAAGGTTTCGGGCGGTCCAAGCTTTAGGGCGATAGCCGCAATAAAACCGACGCCGACGACCAGCAGGATATCCCCCATGAGATCACCGATGACTGATGATATGGTCGCGACCTTCATCGCCTTGCCAGCCTGACCAGCGCGAGCAAGGGGATAACCGTCAATCTGTGTCGCGGCACTGGCAGCGGTGCCCGGCGTGTTGAACAGAATTGCCGCGATCGAGCCGCCATAGCGACCGGATTTACCGATCACATACAGAAAGGCGAGCGCGAATAGTGGCGACATGTAAAAGGTGATAGGCAGCAGCATGGCAATCGCTGCCGATGCGGTCAGACCGGGCGTGGCCCCAACGACCATGCCCACAGCTGCGGCCAACACGATGGCAAACAGCAAACTGGGGTCGGTAATGACCGAAAGAAGTGCGGGAAAAATTTCCATGACGATTTACCCCTGTATCCAGCTGAGCAGGTCAAAGACCTCGCCATAAGGCGGGTACACACCAAGCAGCACAAAAAAGATGAGGTGGAAGATCAACGGGCACAGAACGACGGAAACCGCCAGACCGATCCAGCTTCGAACTCCGAAGAAGTACAAAACGACCGGCGCAGCGATCGCTGTTGGCAAAAGATAGCCAAACCAGCGGAATGACTGCTGATAGATCAGGGCGATGATGAACAGACCAATGATCTGGAGGGTTGCGCCGTTATCCTGTTCCTGACCGGTATCGCCAGCCGGTTGACGGACGGCACCTAACAGTAACAGGCCGGAAAGAAACAGCAGCGCGATGGATGCTGAGAATGGTACGATGCCAGCCCAGGTATCCCCCGGCGAAGCTGCTGGCACTTGCCAGGCGCCCCAAATGGCAACGATGGAAATAAGGGCAAGCACAAGGCCTTCTGCATAGGCGCGCATATCGTTCCTCCCTGATTGCGTTAGATACAAAAAGGCCGGGGGAAGAATATCCACCCGGCCCCGAGGACTTTAGTTGGTCAGACTTTCGACCAGGGGAGCGGCGTCCTCTTTCATGGCGGACAGCGTTGCTTTGGCGTCCGCACCATTCTGATAGACCGGGCCTGTTCCGCGCGAGGCCAGCAGTTCGGCAAATTCGGGTTTCGCGGCGATCTGCTCCAGCGCAGTTTCCATCGCGGCAACGACCTCGGCCGGGGTGCCCTTCGGGGCGAAAACGATGACTGGCGAAGATACAGCGGCAAACGGGATGCCCAGCTCACCAAATGCAGGCACGTCTTTCATGATGCCATCACGTTCTTGGCTGTTGACCGCCAGAGCGCGAAGCTGCTCTTCAAACCCTGCCAGCTGCTGAACACCCAGGAAACCAAAGTCAGCCTGTTCACCGATCAGTGCCGCGCGGGTCGGTCCGCCACCTTTGAACGGTACATCCTGCGCTTCGATGTCATTGCTGGCCAGGAAGCCCATGCCGCCAACGTGGTGGAAGCCTCCGCGACCCGAATGGGCCCAACGCAATTGACCGGGGTTGGCTTTGGCCGCGTCGATCACGTCCTGAACGGACTCGAACGGGCTGTTCAGCGGCACCATCAGCGACGTTTGCAGCTGACCGACCTGAGCAACAAACTCAAAGCTGTCCAGCGCATCGATATCGGTGTCACGTGTCATGGTCGACAACAGGAACGAACCGCCCGAAGTCATCATCAAAGTATAGCCGTCAGGGCGTGCACCCACGACCGAGTTCGCACCATTCAGACCGCCCGAGCCGGGTTTGTTCACGACGACTACTGGAACGTCCAGAATGCCTTCGGCTGCTGCCGAAATAGCGCGGGCATAAGCGTCTGTACCGCCGCCGGCTTTGTAAGGAACAACCAGGTTGATCGGGCGCTTCGGCCAGTCGGCTGCGAAACTTGCTGTTGCTGTTGCAACCACGGTTACTGCCGCCAGAACAGCAGTGAGAATTGTTCTACGCTTCATAGCATCCTCCCTAAGATGCGATCAAAATTAGCTTAAATTCAGTGTTAATAAAAATGCAAAGATGTTATCTTATCTTGCAAAATAGTAAAGAGTCTGCCTGATGAACATCAAAGCCCTTCGCGCCTTTCGTGCCACCCTTTCCGAAGGAACGCTGGTTGCTGCCTCTGAAATCCTGCACCTGAGTCAACCTGCAATCAGCCGACTGATTTCCGGGCTTGAGGCAGAATTGGGCCTGACCCTGTTTGACCGCAGTGGCCGCAACTTGACTCCGACACGCGAAGGGTTGGCATTCTACCGCGAAGCCGGGCGTATCCTGGACAACCTTGATGAAGTGCCCCGCATCGCTGCAGAGATTAAAGCCGGACGTACGGAAACACTGCGCGTGGTCACGATGCCGCGTATCGCACGGGCAATTTCGGCGCCTGCACTTGCGATGTTTTTGCAAGCCCACCCTGATACAAACGTAACCCTGGACATCCGGGCACGACGTGAGGCCAGCAAATGGCTTGCCGGACGTGAATATGACATCGGCATCGGAGCATTGCCGGTTGAGCATCCGGGCGTCAGGACAAAACCCCTGCTGCGGGTGCGGGCGCAGGCCGTTTTGCCGGTTGCGCATGCATTGTCTGATCGCAAGTCGGTTACGGCGACAGATCTTGCCCGCGAGCCGGTCATTCGGCTGATGAACGGGCTTCTATTGCGCGAACAGCTTGATGACATCTTCCGGTCTGCGGGCGTCAATCCCAGACATACCTGCGAAGTCGCGGCGTCCCAGCTTGCCTGTTCGCTTGTCGCGGAAGGCGCCGGTATAACCATTGCTGACGAGTTGGTCGCAGCACAGGAAACAAAAGAACGTCTGGCCCTGGTTCCGATCGCGCCAGAGCGTTGGATGACCTTTGGTTTGTTGTACCCCGCAACGCAGGAGAAATCTCAGGCGCTTCAGGATTTTGAAGATGTTCTGTTTTGGCAGGCGTCCGAGCTATGCAAGAACAGCCCAACTTTGTTTCTTGCCTGACAATCGTTGCCAGGCGGGTTCAGGCCCATGTCCCATGCCATACATAGGCCAAAGCAACGATTGCAACAGAGCCGATGCTCAAGCATCTTGAAACCCCCGATCCACGATCATTCATGGGCTGCGCGAATTGCGTGGCGCAGCTGACGGACACCAAAATGAAAAAGTTGAGCGCAATCGTCGCAGACTGCCGGGTCATCAATTCACCCGATAACAATAGCAGACGACTTCATATGACCAACTTGATGAACAAGCACGGCATCAGGTTTTCATTTTCAGAAGGCAGCACCGGACAAAGCCATGCCTTAAACTGCGCCCGTGCCCACCTTGCAGCGCTTGAGTCACTCAAAACGCTCCCGGCATTGGTTCTGGAGGATGATGTCTCCGCGTCGACCGAAGACCTGACCATTCCTGAAATTCCAAAAGATGCGGACGTTGTTTATTTGGGGGTTTCGCCCTTCGGCTGCTTTCCCTGGACACGTCGCTATGTTCAACGTTTCGGCCACCGCGCGCATTACAACCTTGCACTCGCTTCGACTGAGAACAGTAATTGGCTGAGGCTGCATTCTATGGCCGGTGCAATAGCTATTCTCTATGTGTCACCAGCAGGTCTGGATGCGTGGCGGTATTCCATGCGGGCGGCCATAAAACGGAGTAAGCCGTTTGATTTGTTCACAGCCTACAAGATGACGTCCCTGAACGTTTATGCACCTCACCGCCCCGTTTTTTACGAAGAACCCAGCCTGCAGCGCCCTCTTAAGCATGTTACCCCGGAACAAAGACTGCAATGGACGACAACACCCTTGTCGCCCGTCAAAGAAGGCACAATCGTCACTATGCCCACCAAAAGCGGGGCAATGCGCGCTCGGGCTGAAGTGTGCGGAGATAACCGTCTTGAATGGTCACTGCTTCAATGAGGTCGGAAAAGGGGTATTCTCAAGTTGCTGGCCACATAGTGTCGGGGTTGTTAAGTACGGTGCGCCTTCTGATACCACCTTCGACACAGCGCCTGGACCCACAGATTGCAACCAAGTCCGAGTGCCAAAGCCCTGGCATGCCCCTTTGCAAGGAACCCAACGTCTTTTCAGCGCAGCGTTGCAACCGATTGCAAACCTGACGCAATGCGGCGTAGTATTTTCCCATGAATTTAACTGAAAGCCACCCCCGAACCTATCGGTGCCAGCCATGAGTGTGACCCTCAAAGAAGTGGCCGCGCTGGCCGGTGTATCCCGCTCTGCCGTGTCGCGGACCTTTACCGAAGGCGCATCCGTCTCACCAAAGACACGTAGCAAGGTGGAAAAGGCTGCAGCCGAACTAGGGTACAGCCCGAATGCCTTGGCTTCTTCGCTGACAACCGGACGCACCAAGTTGATCGGGTTGATTTCCAACAACTTCCACAACCCCATTTTTCTTGAGGTCTTTGACCAGTTCACCCGCGCCCTGCAGGAACGCGGCCTGCGTCCGCTGATCGTGAACCTGACCGATGAAACCGAGCCGACAAACTCGGTCCGGATGCTGCGGCAGTATTCTGTGGATGCTGCCATCGTCGCCTCATCTACCTTGCCCCCCAGCTTTGCCAAGGCGTTCCACGATGCAGGCGTTCCGGTTGTGCACACTTTCGGTCGATCAGCGACGTCGCCAGAGGTGCATGTTGTAGGCATCGACAATGTTGAATGTGGGCGCATGGCCGCGCGCGAGCTGTCGTCGCGGGGGTATCGTCGAATCGGCTATCTGGGCGGCCCGAAAGATGCGACATCGGCGATGGATCGGTATCGCGGCTTCATGGAAGAAGTTGAAAAGCACCCGGGACTCGAAGTGACGCATTGCTTCGCAGGCGCCTATTCATTTGAAGCCGGGCGAGAAGAAATGCTTCAGCAACTGGCGGAAGGCCCTGCAGAAGGGTACTTTTGCGGCGACGACATTCTGTCCATAGGTGCCCTGTCCGCATTGTCCGATCACGGGCTGAAACCGGGCAAAGATATTGGCATCATCGGCCTGAACGACATGGAGATGTCGCGCTGGGAAAGCGTGGACCTGACGACGATCCATCAGCCTATCAAGCAAATCATTACCGCCTCCGTCGATCTGGTCGAAGAGATGCTGAAAGACCCCGAGCGTTACCCCGAGGCCCGTATTTTCCCCTGCCGTGTGATCGAGCGGGGCACACTGCGACCCCGACCCTGATCAGCGAAACATTGGCGGGCGCGCGTCCGTCCATGCCCCGTCATTTTTCGCCGAAGCCACTGCGGCATGCACGGCTGCAATCGACCGCACTCCGTCGGCAGGTGTCGGCAGACCATCACGCGCCTCTCCGCGAATAGCATCGGCAAGATCGCAATAGATGTTGGCGACGGCCAGCGGGAACCCTTCGGGATGGGCGATCGCCACACGGGACAATCGTTGCGCATCATCGTGAAGACCGCCTTCGCCTTTTTCGATGATCTGCGTGCGGCTACCTACAGGCGTATAGATCAACTGATTGGGCTGCTCGGACGTCCAGCGAAGACCTCCGGTTTCGCCAAAGACCTGAATGTCAAACCCGTGCTGACGCCCAATTGCCACCGAAGAGGTCCACAAACGCCCGACAGCACCGCCTTCGGTCCGGAAGTTGACCATGGCGTCGTCCTCAAGTTCGCGGCTTGAAATGGTCGATGCCATATCGGCAGACAGGGACTTAACTTCATCGTCACTGATGAAGCTGGCCATGTGAAGCGCATGGATACCGCAATCTGCGAACTGGCCAGACACACCCGCCATCGCCGGATCATAGCGCCACCGCACCCGCGGGTTATCGGCGTCAGTCGCGTCACCATGGTGGCCATGGCTGAAATTCGTCACAACCAGGCGAACCTTGCCAATATCCCCGGCGCGAACCATCGCACGCGCCTGGCGCACCATCGGATAAGCAGAGTAGCAATAATTCACCGCACAAATCTTGTCCGAGGCCTCTGCAACGCGAACGATCTCTTCGCCCTCTTCCACGGTCATTGTCATTGGCTTTTCGCAAAGCACATTGAACCCGGCTTCAAGGAACGTTTTGGCAATCTCAAAATGGGTGGAGTTCGGAGTGGCGATGGTCACCAGATCAACCCGGTCGGGGCGGTCCTTTTCCCCGGCCAGCATTTCCTGCCAGTCGCCATAGGCGCGATCCGACGCCACTCCAAGTCGTTGCGCATATTCTCGCCCAACATCGGGTCGGTGATCCAAAGCACCCGCAGCGAATTCAAACATCCCATCCGCCAACGCTCCTAACCGGTGTGCGGGTCCGATCTGACTGCCTTCACCACCACCAATCATGCCCCATTTCAGCTTTGCCATGGTTCTCGTCTCTCTTAGATGATCTCTTAGTTTTTGTGTTCAGACGGTGCTGACGTCCTGCCATTGCCGCTGCTCTGACGACATTAGCGCAGCAGCAAGGACGCAGTTGACCTCATGCCCATCTCGGAATGTGGGCCAGATTGATTTGCCCGTGTGAATGGCCTCAAGAAAATCTTTGGCCTCGATGATGATCTGGTCCTGATAACCTGTTCCATGACCCGGGCCCTGACAGAAAGGCTCGTAGTCGGGGTGCGCCGGACCCGTCAGGATCTTGGTGAAGCCCCTTTCTTCCTCTGGTCCTTCGCGTCGATAAAGCCACAGGGCGTTCTGATCTTCCTGATCGAACCGGATTGCGCCTTTGGTGCCTGTAATTTCATAGGCATAGCCCATCTTTCGCCCCGTCGCGATGCGGCTGACATAGATATTACCCATCGCACCACCGGCAAACCGGCACATTATCTGGGCGTGGTCATCATTGGTAACGGTGCCGCCTGGGCGTTCACTATGAACCGTTTCCACTTCGGCCATAACCTCGACAATCGGACCGATCAGGGCCAAAGCACCGTTGATCATATGTGGGGCAAGATCTCCGATCGTGCCGTTGGCCATTCCGGACGTCCGCCATGTGGCCGGGGCGTCAGGGTCGGCATAGAAGTCCTCAGTATGCTCGCCGCGAAACCAGGTTATGTCCCCCAATTCACCGTTGGCGATCAATTGACGAGCAAACTGTGTTGCGGGCGTTCTGACATAGTTGAACCCGACCATATTGGTGACGCCCGCGGCCTCGGCCGCGGCAATCATCGCGCGTCCATCATCCAAAGAAGATCCGAGGGGTTTTTCGCACAACACAGGCTTGCCCAAGGCTAACGCGGCCTCTGCAATCTGTCTATGCGTTGTTTGTGGCGAAGCAATCACGACAGCATCCACTGCCGGGTCATTGACCAGCATCGACCAATCGGAGGTCGCGCGACGAAAACCGTAAGCCGCGCGGTATCGCTCGGCGCTTTCGGGTGTGGATGCGCAGATCATCTCAAGTCGTGGCCGCAAGGCTGTGTTGAACACTGCGCCTACGGCTGACATCGCGACTGAATGAGCTTTGCCCATATAGCCACCGCCGATTATTCCAATTCCGATTTCAGGCATCTGCAACGGCTCCGAACAATGTATTTGCAACCGGTTGCAAAATCAGTATCGTGTGAATCGATTCAACGCAAGGACCAACGATCCTCGCCAGCCCATTTTTGCCGGAGGACATGACGTGAGCGCTTTGATAGACGGTATCAAAGGAAACCGGTTCGCGGTCTTTGGACGCGCGGGCATGGACCTGTATGCCGATCCCGTTGGTGTTAAAAGCGAAGACGCCGACACGTTTCACGCCGATCTGGGCGGGTCATCAGCAAATATCTGCGCCGGGCTGGTCAAACTGGGCAGCCAGGCATCCTTGATCACTTCGGTCTCAGATGATGCGGTTGGCCGCTTCTGCCTGAATAAGCTTGCTCATTACGGTGTAGACACGTCCTATATCCACGTCGTCGGCGGTGAATACCGCATGTCTCTGGCCGTTTACGAAAGCCGGATCGAAGAATTTCAAAATGTCATCTACCGCAACGGCGCAGTCGACTTTCAGGTGACCGAGGATGACATGGACAAGGTCGACTACGGCAAATTTTCAGCCGTGATATCTGCCGGAACGGTGTTTGCCGCTGAACCCTCGCGCAGCGCCACGTTTCGCGCGTTCGAAAACGCCCGCAATGCGGGTTTGCCGGTAATTTTTGACATAGACTACCGTCCCTACAGTTGGCCATCACCGGAGGTTGCCGCCGAAGTCCTGTCGCGCGCGGGCGAAGCAAGCGATCTAATCGTCGGCAATGACGAAGAATTTGGGTTCATGGCAGGCGGCATCGACAAAGGCTTCGCCAAAGCCAAGGAGTTGGCGGCGAAACCGGGCCGGATCGTGATCTACAAGATGGGCGAAAAGGGCGCAGTCACGTTGCTCGATGATCAGGAAATCGAAACCGGCATCTATCCCGTCACAGCAGTCAAACCCAACGGTGCTGGCGACAGTTTCATGGCCGGCCTGCTGGCCTCGATCGCCGCTGGAAGCGAGCTTAAGGATGCGGCTATGCGCGGCTCAGCCTGCGCCTCAATCGTCGTGTCCAAGCCCGGCTGCGCTCCGGCCATGCCAACAACTCCGGAACTGGACGCATTTCTTGCCGCCCATCCCGGCCCAACGACATAGGAACCTCTCATGCACATCGCTCCCTATGACAATCAGAACAAACCGATCGTCGACGCCGATGATCCAACGGTTCCGCTGAATTACTTCAACATCGTCAAACTGAAAAAAGGCGAAGCGTTCGAGTATCAGGTGCCCGGTTACGAGACGTGTATCGTACCTGCCACGGGCAGTGTCGATGTCGATGTAGAAGGCGAGCAGTTCGCCAAGCTGGGCAAGCGGGGCGAAGACGTCTGGGATGGGGATCCGGAAGGCGTTTATGTGCCGGTCGGCGCTAAGGTCCAACTGGTCTGCGTGTCGGATGAAACCGAAATCTTCATAGCGGGCGCCAAGTACGACAAGGTACTGGATCCGTTCGATGTGCGTGAACACGACCTTGTGCAATACGGCAGCGACGACACTAAAACTCATCGCAAAATCAAACATATCCTCGGCCAGAAACAACACGACAAAGTGGGTCGCCTGCTGGTCAGTGAACTGTTCACCGTGGGTCAGGGCGGCTGGTCCGGCTTCCCCAGCCACAAGCATGACACGAACCGTCTGCCCGACGAGACGCGGCACGATGAGACCTACAATTTCCGTTTCAAACCCAACTGGGGATCGGGCCTTCAGATGTTGCAGCGTGAGGACAACGAACCGGGCGATGCGTACCACATCGTCGACGGCTCAACGATCTGCATCGACAAGGGGTACCACCCCTGCTGTGTTCTGCCGGGATACGAGATGTACTATTTCACCATCCTGGGCGGTCTGACTCAGCGTTCGCTGGTTCAGTACTTTCAACCAACCCATGCCTATCAGGTCGAGGCCATTCCGGGCATCAAAGACATGATTGCCAAATTCAAATGACCCTCGCTACGCTCAAAGACGTCCTCACCCCCGCATACGAAAACGGCTACGCTGTTGGCGGGCTTGTTACGCTGGGATGGGAGGATATGCGTGCCTATGTAGCCGCAGCCGAGGCGGAAAATGCGCCGGTGATCCTTCAGGCTGGTCCAAGCTGCCGCGAGCACACACCCCTGCCTGTTCTGGGCAAGATGTTTCGCTTCCTGGCGGAAAATGCCTCGGTTCCGGTCGCGGCCCATCTGGATCACGGTTATACATTCGAGGACTGCAAGATCGCATTGGACAGCGGGTTCACATCGCTCATGTTCGACGGGTCACGCAAGCCGCTGCAGCAAAACATCGACGAAACTGCTGCCATTGCCGAAATGGCCCATGCGGCAGGTATTTCCTGCGAAGGTGAGATCGGCTTTGTCGGCTATTCCGGCGGCGAAGGATCGAACGGGACAGATCCAAACGAGGCCGCGCAGTTCGCTCGTGAAAGCGGCGTGGACGCAATGGCCATCTCAGTCGGAAACGTTCATCTGCAACAGAACAAAGAAGGCGGTTTGGATGAGGTCCGCATCGCCGAAATCGACGCTGCGACAAGTGTTCCGTTGGTCATTCATGGCGGCTCTGGCGTGCCTGTGGAACAACGCAGCCGGTTGGCGCGGGAAACGTCGATCTGCAAGTTCAATATCGGTACCGAACTGCGCATGGCATTTGGTAACGCGCTGCGCGAGGCAGTCAACCGAGACCCTGATAGATTTGACCGCGTGACGATCCTGAAAGAGACCCACGACCCGGTTGAGGCGGCAGCTCGCATGGTCATTCGCGCCTTTGGTGCCCCTGTGCAAAGGTAGGCGTCGGCGTTACGCGTCGCGCTCCATGATCCATTCAACTTCGGGGGCCGGAACAAAGCGCCATTTGCGCAGCGGTCCGGCCATAACGTTCAGATAATACATCTCGAACCCATAAGGTGCGCCGCAGGGATGATGACCGCGGGGCACGCAGACAACATCGCCATCGGAAACAGCCATAGTCTCGTCTAATTGCCCGTCATCGGTATAGACGCGCTGAATCCCGAACCCATTCGCCGGGTTCAAGCGGTGGTAGTAGGTCTCTTCCAGATAGGTGATCCGCGGAAAATCATCTTCATCGTGTCGATGGCTGGGATACGACGACCAATGCCCGTTTGGCGTAAACACTTCGGTCACCAGAAGACTATCGGCAAAGTCCTCATTCTCCATCGCAATGTTGTTGATATAGCGCGTATTTACGCCCTTGCCGCGCTCGGTCAGAGTAATGCCTTCGGGGCCGATGCGTCGCGCAGAGTGGCCACTCTTGCCCGGGGCTGTACACACCGCAATCACGCAATCCGTTTCGGCTGTGGCCGTCCATTCTGTGCCGTTCGGCAGATAAAGACAGTGCGGCGGCGTCTTCTCAAAAACGTTCATCCGATCGCCCAGAACACCCCAGTCCCGCTCAGCTCCGGCGATGCGGGCCTTGCCCTCGACCATGACCAGAATGACCTCGCGATCACCCGTTGCCTCGGCCACTGTATCGCCTGCCCGAAGGTGGTAAAGCCCAAACCCCACATAGCGCCACCCGGCACTGGCCGGAGTGATGTCATGCACTTTACCTCGACGCCCAAAGGGCTTTTTGAGTAGGTCAGCCATGTTTTCTTCTCCGTATTGGGCGGGTTTGACTAACCCGTCCTTATTGTCTCAGGCGGCTTGCCTTGATTGCAGTGCCGAAAACGTCTCGGCCAATTGTGGTTCGGTCCAGCCTTCTGACACAGCACGACGCAAAATGTCGGCCTGACTTTCCGGGGCGTTGCCACCTACGGGCGGGTCCGTATCCAGATTGGTTGGGAAGGGATACCCCTCGGCTGTGGCAGCAATGGCCGCGTCCAATTCGGAAGCGACCAACGCGCCGCGCTGTTTCAACGCAACAAGCGACGGAAACACCACCTCGGACATAGACCGTCGGTCAACAACTTCCATTGCGCGGCCAAAGGCGGATGAGATTTGCAACAAGTTCGCCATCCGGTCGATATCCGCACTGCGATTTTCACCTGCCGCATGGAACAGTGCCGGATTGAAGAACACAGCATCCCCCTTGTCCAGCGCCAGCTGGATATAGCAGTCTTCGAAATGCGCGCGGTGACCCTCGTCATGAAACGCCAGGTAGCCCGGCGGATAAAGCTGCGAGAACGGCAGCAGCTTGGTTGGCCCGCTTTCGACCGGCATATCGCAATGGGCGACCGCCCCCTGCAACGTCAGTGATGCCGTGACCAGATGTGCATGTGCGGGATAGCGCGCAGCACTTTCTGCGCTCTGAAATCCAAGGTGGTAATCCCTGTGCGCCTGCTGCGCGTTACCGCCTGGACGCACTTGATTGATCTGTGCCGTGACCTGATAGTTTGGCCCCAACCACGCCTCGCAGGCTGCAGCAACAGCCGTGTTCCCGAAATAGAGGGCAAAGCCCTCGGGGTCGCGCAGGCATTGCTTTTGCAGGGCGTTCCAGATCCGATCATTGGCCCCGGACGCCGCAAAGTGGTCACCCTCTCCCGCGCCGCTTTGGCTTTCGTCAACTATGATCTGGCGAAAGACATCGGTTGCGCGGTCAATCACGGACGTATCGGCGAACGCACGTTTCAGAACGATCACGCCCGACGATTTGTCCAACACATGGCCCCACTCAGCCAGCAGAGCCTTACGCTTACCTACGTTTTCCAGCGCAGGGCGCAGCTCGTCCATGTCATAGACTGGAACGTTCTTTTCGATCGTCGTGGCGTACGGGACGACATCGGCTGTAAGGTTCTGCGAGGTCAACACCTTGAATTCATCCAGATCACAGGATTCCCGGTCGAAATAGCCGATAAAACCTAACTGTTGATCTACCATGATCTTCTCCTTTTTCATGGCTTAGGTGTTAACCCCGTAGGGAGAGTCGTTACGCCTGGACCTCCAAACCCGCCTGTCCACAGACGTCGAGAATGTGCTCGTAACCTTTCTTGGAGTATTCATATGGCGGTGCCTTGGCCGGGTCCTGTTCGGCCTCGACAACGATCCATCCGTTGTAACCCAAGGATTTGAGCGCATTCGCCACGGCCTGAAAATCGATACAACCATCGCCCGGCACGGTGAAAGCTCCGGCAACGACCGCGTCCAGGAAACTGCGGTCATTTTCTTTTACGTCCTGCACAATGGCCGGGCGGATGTCTTTGAAATGCACATGATGCACGCGATCACCCCAACGGTTCAGCGTTGCCATCACATCGCCACCACCGAATAGCAGGTGACCAGTGTCAAAGCACAACTTTACTTCGGGTCCAGACCCTTCCATCAACCAGTTCACGTCATCCTCTGTCTCGATGACCGTGCCCATGTGATGATGATAGGCCATCGGCATACCCTGGTCGGCCATCCATTTGGCCAGCTCGGTGATCTTGGCGGCATAGGCCAACACTTCGTCTTTGGTCAGCCTGGGTCGGTTGTTCACCGGCGTACCCGCTTGACCCTGCACGGTATTCGAGCATTCCGCATAGACGATGCACGGGCTGTTCAAGGCGACAAACTGCTCAACCTGTTCCCGCACGGCCTCACGTTCTGCAGCGAAATCATTGACCAGCGAGGCACCCGAGCACCACCCACCACAGAGCGCGATGTCGCTGCCTTCCAGATAGGCACGCAACCCTTCAGTATCGCTGGGCATCCGCTGGCCACGCTCGACACCGGTGTACCCGATCTCGCGCGCCTCTTTCAGGGCCTGTTCCATCGTGTACGCCGCCGTCAGGTCCGGCAAATCGTCATTTTGCCAGGCGATCGGAGAAATCCCGATTTTCACGCTCATTTCGTGTTTCTTTCCTTAATCGCCAGCTCATAAGCCGCGCGTTTTTCGTTAACTTCAGGACGGATGCTGACCTCAGGCACCGCCACTTCCCACCATGTGCCGCCGAACTCGGTCGACGGATACGGATCGGTGTCGATGACCACCACGTAAGGCCCTTTGACTTCGCCACGTTTGGCGAGTGCGTCTTCCAGTTCTGCAATCGAAGTGACCTTGATCGAAGTCGCCCCCATCGCCGCCGCATGGGCCGCGAAATCGATAGCAGAGGGGGTCTCATGCACGGCATGATCCAGCAGGTTGTTAAACTCGGCACCACCTGTGCCCATTTGCAGACGGTTGATGCAGCCAAAGCCGCGATTGTCGGTAATGACGACGGTAAACGAAACGCCCATCATCGCCGCCGTCGCCATTTCTGAATTCGCCATCATATAGGTGCCGTCGCCGGTAAAACAGATCACATCGCGATCCGGTTGCGCCATCTTGATGCCCATCGCACCGGCAATCTCATACCCCATGCAGCTAAAACCATATTCCATGTGATAGGCACCGGGACGTGGCGCTTTCCATAGTTTGTGTAGCTCTCCGGGCATGGTGCCCGCCGCGCACATGACGACAGTGTCATTGTTCGAGGCACGCTGGACCGCACCAACAACCTGCATATCTGTCGGCAATGCATTCCCGTCGCCGGGGGCATCGGTCAACTTGTCGACCTTGCCAAACCAATCCGCTTTAATTGTATCCGCAACCGGATCGGCGCGGTATCCCTGCAAGGCCGCTCCCAGCTCCTCTAGCCCAACGCGCGCATCGGATTGCAATGGCATCGCACCGTGCTTTTCCGCGTCATAAGCCGCAGTATTCAGGCAGATCATCTCGCGCTGAGGGTTTGAGAACAGGCCCCACGATCCGGTAGTGAAATCCTGCATGCGAGAGCCAACGGCCAGCACCAGATCCGCTTCAGCGCAAACAGAATTGGCCGGTTCGCAGCCAGTCACCCCTACAGGCCCGAGGTTCAACGGGTGATCCCATGCAAGCGCAGACTTACCTGCTTGTGTCTCGGTGATCGGGATATTGTGCGTTTCCACGAAACTCTGCAGCGCATCTGTAGCGCCAGAGTAGTGAACACCGCCACCCGCCACGATGACCGGGCGCTTTGCCGCCTTAATGGCCGCCACTGCACGAGCCAACTCTCCCTCATCCGGGCGAATGCGGCGCTGATACCAGACGCGCGGCTCAAAAAAGCTTTCGGGATAGTCATAGGCTTCAGCCTGCACATCCTGACAAAAGGCCAGAGTCGCCGGGCCACAATCGGCAGGATCCGTCATGGTGCGGAACGCCCGCGGCAATGCGGTCAGCAGATGTTCCGGCCGGCTGATCCGGTCGAAATACCTGCTTACGGGTTTAAAGCAATCGTTGACGCTGACTGTTCCGTCGCCAAAACTCTCGATTTGCTGCAACACCGGGTCGGGGCCACGCGTTGCAAATACGTCGCCGGGAATGATCAGAACCGGCAAGCGGTTCACATGCGCCAGCGCGGCGGCTGTCACCATATTGGTCGCGCCCGGCCCAATGGACGAGGTCACGGCCATCGCGCGCGTGCGCCGCATCTGCTTCGCATACGCGATAGCACAATGCGCCATCGTCTGTTCGTTATGGCCGCGATAGGTCGGCAGGCTGTCTTTTACAGCATGCAGCGCCTCGCCCAGGCCAGCTACGTTGCCGTGACCGAAAATAGCCCAGACACCTGCGATAAAAGGCTCTCCGGCCTCATTCATCTGCGCGCCCAGATAGCGAACCAGAGCTTGCGCTGCGGTCAGTCTGATAGTTTTGCCCATATTGATCCCTTTCAACTCAAGGCCACCCGGCCAGTCCGTTGAATACCAGTTTTTCGAAAGCTGGGTCTGCGCGGGACCGCGTCAGACCGTTCCACCCAAAGACCCTTCCAGCTGGGCCAGTTCCTGACCACCTGCCATCAAGTCCTGCAGTTCTTCGGGCGAGATTTCGCCGCGTTTGGCCGTGCCCAGAGTTTGACCCCGGTTCAACACGGTAAACCTATCGCCGACGGCCAGCGCGTGACGGACATTGTGGCTGATAAACACCACACCCACACCCTGACTGCGCACTTTGTCGATGGTTGCCAGAACGTTCGAGGTTTGGCGTACTCCAAGGGCCGACGTCGGCTCGTCCAGGATCAGGATCTTAGCGCCAAAGTGCACGGCACGTGCAATCGCAACTGTCTGACGCTCTCCGCCTGACAACGTTCCCACAGCCTGATCGGGGCCACGCAGGTTTATGCCCATCTTACGCATTTCTTCCATGGTGATTTCGTCGGCAAGTTTCTTGTCGAAGAAATTGATCCCTGCGACCTTGCGGGTCGGCTCATTTCCCATGAAGAAGTTCCGACTGACACTCATCAGCGGGATCATTGCCAGATGCTGGTGCACCGTCGCGATACCGGCTTCGATAGCATCGCGCGGGTCCTCGAAGTGCATAGGTTTGTCTTCGAAGATGATCTCACCTGCTGTCGGCTTGTGGACCCCGGACATTGTCTTGATGAAGGTCGATTTACCCGCACCATTGTCGCCCAGCAGGCAGTGACACTCCCCTGGCTTCAGATCAAAGCTGACCCCAGCCAAAGCAATTACGGAACCGAAGTGCTTTTGGATGTCGATCATCTGGATGATCGGCTTTTTGTCCTGTGCATCGCCGTGATGGAATTTGCTATCTTCAGTCATCTCAGCGTTCTCCTGTGATGATGCGACGAATGTAGGTGTTCAGGATCACGGCACCCAGCAGGATCACACCCAGGAACACCCGGAACAGAGAGCTTTCGACCCCGGCAAAGAACAGCCCCTGCTGCACCACGCCAAAGATCAAAGCCCCAAGGGCCGCACCCAGAACCGAGCCGTATCCGCCAGTCAACAACGCACCGCCGATCACCACGGCGATGATCGCCTCGAATTCCTTCAGCAACCCGCGATCCGCACCGGCGGAACCGAATTCCATCACCTGACAGGTCGCAAAAACCGTCGCGCAGAAGGCGGTGAACATGAACATCAGAACTTTGACTCTGTTCACCGGAACACCCGAGTTTCGCGCAGCCTCAGCGTCACCGCCAGAGGCGAAGATCCAGTTGCCAAATTTTGTTTTGGTCAGAAGCACATGGCCGAAGATGATAATCACGATGGCCCAAATGATCAGCATCGGGATCCCATCAACCACCGGCTGACCCTCGCGCGTACCGCGTTCGAAAGTTTCTATAATGCCATTATCGCCCAGCCAGACGAAAAAGCCCTGCCCAATCTTGCCGCCAAACATCGATGCCAGCCAGTCACCTTCGGCCACATCCCGGATGCCGCCAATGATGGTCTTCCGCTCGATGGTTTGCGGCAGGAAAATGGTAAAGCCACGCAGGATGAACAGGAAGGCCAGCGTTACGATAAAACTTGGCAACCCGGTGCGCACGACGATAAAGCCGTTCAACGCCCCAATCGAGACGCAAAGTACAAAGGTCACCATAATAGCAATCCAGACCGGCCAGCTAAGAGTAACCGAGAAAATCGCGATCATCATGCCTGCGAACCCGATCATTGAGCCGACGGAAAGATCAAACTCACCCGCGATCATAAGCAAACAGGCACCAACAGCGATGATCATGAACTGCGCGGAAACCACGGACCAGTTCATCACGCCCTGGCTGGTGAACATGCCGCTGTCAAAAGCGAACAGCAGGAAAAACGTGAACACCGCGACTGTGCCGACCATTCCGCCCAATTCGGGGCGTATCAGGGCCTGGCGCAGGGGTGAGATCTCTTTTACCCGCTCGTCGCCGCCGACTGCGGATTGCGCTGACTCAGCCATTGTTGCCTCCTTGGCGCGTTCGTCTGAATGCTTGCATCAGGTGGTGCGGACACACGTCATGCGTCCGCACCGTTTTGAAGGTCAGCGGTATTCGCCCGCGAACTCTTCGATCTTTTCCAACCCGTCAGCGGTCACGAAACCGGGGCCAGAGTTGATGTTGTTGCCCGGCAGAACGCCGTAACGGTGGTAGTTCGTCATCACGACAACTGGCAGGTAGGCCTGCAGGAAAGGCTGTTGGTCGATGCCCCACTGGATCACGCCGCTTTTGATGCCTTTGACGATTTCGCCACCCAGATCGAAGGTGCCGAAGTAGATGTCACCGGCCATGCCATTTTCTTCCAGTGCCAGAATGGTCGGGTCAGCCGAAGTCGGGCCAAGTGTCAAAACGGCTTCCGTTTCGGGGTTTGCCGACAAGTAGGCCAGAACTCGGTTCTTGATCTCGGCCGGGTCTTGACCCGCGTCGATCATCTGCTCACCCAGTTCAATGCCCAGACCGTCTGCAAAGCCCTGGCAGCGTTCTTGGCTGGATGGCTGCACGATATAGTGGTTCACGCACAGGAACGAGCTGATGCCATCGCCTTTGGCGCGCTGGCCAGCAGCCAATCCAGCGTCATATTCCGGCTGTCCGACATACATCAGCGCACCAACTTCGCGCGCCTTTTCCGGCGTGCCGGTGTTCATGATGATGACGTCGATACCGGAATCCACGGCGGCTTTGATCGGACCTTCCAGAATGTCCGGGTCGGCAAGCGTGGTGATGATACCATTGGGTCCCGAAGCGGCGGCTTGATCGATAATCCGCGCCATGTCGGCAAGGTCACCGGTGGGCGGGTTGCGATATTCAACCTCAACACCCATCTGATCGCCCGCCAGGGCAATACCGTTCTTGATGGTGTTCCACCAGCTGTCACTGTCCGGAGCATGGCTGACCAGAATATATTTCTCGCCTTCTGCCGCAACGCCTGTGGCGCCGGCAAATGCGACTGCGCTGGCCATCAGCACACCTTTTACGATTTTTTTCATTTCCATTCCTCCCAATAGAAAATTCAATCTTGGTGCCGGATCCGCCCGGCCATTCGGCTAAACCGAATCTCGTCTGCTCCGATCGGTGATCGGGCTTCCTTCAGTTTCCGGATATCCGATCATTTTGCAACCGGTTTCAAAAAACTTCCTCCATCGCAACGGGCCTTCCGGACATCGCCGAGCGCGTTGCGGCTTCGGCCATCGCCAACGCCGCGACACCATCCTCAAGTGTTACCGGCACGTCCGAGCCGGACTGAATGGCGCGCGTAAACGCATCCCATTCGGCGCGATAAGCGGCCATGTAGCGTTCAAGAAAGAAGTATGTTGGCTTCGCTCCGGTCACGCCGTCGGCTGTTGATTTAACAACTGAGTTCTCAAGGACATTATGCGCCTGCAAAAGACCTTTTGAGCCTAGTAGTTCGACCCGTTGATCATACCCGTATGCTGCCCGCCGCGAGTTCTTGATCACGGCCAGACTGCCATCCGGATAAGTCATTGTTACCACAGCCGTATCCACGTCACCGGCCTGCCCTATTTCCGGATCGACGACCGAGGTTCCCACGGCTGAAATGGTGACAGGAATTTGTCCCGTCAGGTAGTTGGCCATGTCAAAATCATGGATCATCATGTCCCGGAACAACCCGCCTGATACCTTGACATAACTTACCGGAGGCGGCGCCGGATCAAACGACGTAATGGACAATAGTTCAGCTTTACCGACCTCGCCCGCATCATAGGCGGCTTTCAGCGTCTGGAAATTTGGGTCGAAGCGACGGTTGAAGCCAAGCATGACCGGTTGACCAGTCGCGCCCGCGGCTTTTTGGCAAATTTTTGCTCGCTCAAGGTTCAGATCGACGGGTTTTTCGCACAGGACCGCTTTGCCGGCCTGCGTTGCCGCTTCGATCAGATCGGAATGCGTATCGGTAGGCGTTGCGATCAGAACCGCATCAATGGTGGAATCACCGATAATCTCGTCAGAGCTTTGCACCCTGGCCCCGTACTCAGCAGCCAATCCGACAGCGGCATCATTCACCGCGTCTGAAATAGCTGTCAATTCGGTTTTGGGGTGTGCCGAAATCGCTTCCGCATGCACGCGACCAATACGTCCAGCCCCCAGCAATCCGATCTTCAACATACGGTCCCCCGAATCAATTCTCAGGTGACACAATCAATATTTTTGCAACCGGTTGCAACATTTAATTTCGACCGCCCTATTCTGCCTTGAAAGGCTCAAGGCTGTCTCGGAACTGTTCGATGAATTCCAGAGTCACCAGTGAAGGTTGCTTCAAAATTGGTCGAACAAGAGAAAGAGTATGCGGCAGAAATGGCTTGAACGGTCGATAGCTTAATCCGTGCGCTGCGTATTGGACGGCGTCAAGTTCGCTCACGACGGAGACACCAACGCCTTTAACGGCCAATTCACATGCCGCCGTGAACTGCCTGACTTCAATATGGGAATTCAATTCCACATTGGCACTTTGAAATGCTTTTGACAGCCGTCCGAAAAAGTCGCTGTCGCGTCGAGTGTGGATAATTTTGCTGTTTACAAGGTCCGTCGGTGTGACCTCAGAGAGGTTTTCCAATTCATTTCCGGTGGGGAACACACAGACGGTTCGGACCTCGATATCCCAGCTTTCGACGGCGGGGTGACCGTTAAAGCTGTCGGTGATCCCGAAATCATACTGCTCGCCAATCATCCATTCAAGAATGCGCTCGGGTCTGTCAGGTTCGATCGTCAGGGTGACGCCGGGCCGATCCTTCAAGAATCTGGCGACAACATCGGGCAAATGGCTGGTGGCGAACCCGGGCAGGCATGCAACACGGATGTGCCCTGCTTTGCGCTGTGTGATGTCCTGGCTAACGTCAGATATTTGCCTCATCAGTTCCAGAACACGCTCGACACTGGGCAAAAGATACCGAACCTCCTGCGTCGGCACCAACCGGCCTTCGCGTCGATCAAAAAGCTGAAACCCAAGTGACTTTTCAAGATCCGAAAGCAACCTGCTGACGGCTGGCTGGCTCACCCCCAGGTCGGTCGCTGCCGCCGTAACAGAGCCGTTGGTGGTTACAGCCATAAGGGCTTCTAACTGCCGGACCCTAAGAATTTGACTCATTACCGATCCCAATCTGCCGCCTTCGCCTCATAACACTATGTTATTTTTTTATCCAGTAAATTGGGCTTGAATTATATTTCTGTAACGTTAACGTCGTGAAATCGTCATGTGTGCCGTTTACCCGTTGCGGTCGGTATTCAACGAAGCATCGAACCTGATGCATGGGAGGAATCATGAAAAAGAATTTTCTCGGCGCTCTTGCCGTTACAACTGCATTGTCCCCAGTGGCGGCAATGGCACAAACCGAGGTTCAGTTCTGGCACGCCTTTACCGGCCGCCTTGGTGAGCTTGTCAAAGCGCAAGTGGAAGAATTCAACGCCAGTCAGGACGAGTATGTCGTGGTTGAAAGCCACAAAGGCAACTACTCGGAAACCCTGAACGCGGGCATCGCTGCCTTCCGCGCCGGTGAGCAGCCGCAAATCCTGATGGTATTCGAGGTCGGCACGGCAACGATGATGTCAGCCGAAGGTGCGATCCGGCCGGTCTACGAAGTGATGGCTGAAAGTGGCGCGTCTTTTGATCCCGATGCGTATATCGGTGCCGTCAAAGGGTACTATACGACCACTGACGGAGACATGCTTTCGCTGCCCTTCAACTCATCCACGCCGGTTTTGTGGGTCAACCGCGACGCCATGCAAGCCGCCGGCGTTGATCCAGATACGGATCTGTCCACCTGGGAAAAGGTTGGAGACGTACTTGAACAGCTCAAGGCCGGGGGCGAAGACTGCCCGCTGGTCACCGCATGGCAAAGCTGGATCCATCTTGAAAACATGTCGGCCTATCACGACGTTCCGTTCGCGTCTCAGGACAACGGTTTTGCCGGTCTGGATACCGAGCTGATGCTGAACGGTCCGGCGCAGGTGGCACACCTGACCGCGATGGGTGACTGGGCCAAGGATGGCAAGTTCATCTACACCGGTCGCAGAAACGAAGGCGGGGCGAACTTCCGGTCAGGCGAATGCGCATTGTTCACTGAAAGCTCAGCCGGTTACGCGGGCATCAAGGCAGAGGCCGAATTCGATTTCGACGTCCGCCCGCTGCCTTATTGGGAAGCTGTCACGAGTGAGCCGCAGAACACCATTATCGGTGGCGCATCCCTTTGGGTAATGGAAGGTCATGACCCTGAGGAGTACAAGGGCGTCGGAGAGTTCCTGAGCTTCCTGTCATCGTCTGACGTGCAGTCGGCCTGGCACCAGAACACCGGCTACCTTCCAATCACGGCCGAAGCGGGTGATGCGACACGTGCAGCAGGTTTTTATGACGAAAACCCCGGCACCGACATCGCTGTGAGCCAAATGACCGCGAAAGAGCCGACTGCGAATTCCAAAGGTCTGCGTCTGGGATCATTCGACCAGATCCGCGGTATCATCGACGAAGAGCTTGAGGCCGTCTGGGCCGGTGAGAAAACTGCTCAGGAAGCGATGGATAGCGCGAAGGAACGTGGTGACGCGCTGCTGCGCCGCTTCGAATCCGCCAATCAATAAGTCATAAATTCATGCGGGCCCTTCTCGGGCCCGCATTATCTTTCTTCGGTGGAAATTCAGGATGGAAAAACGCGTCACCTTTCGCGGCTGGCTATTGCCATTGGCGCTGATCGCCCCTCAGGTCATCATTTCCGCCGTCTTCTTCTTTTATCCCGCCGGTCAGGCGGTGTGGCAGTCCCTGTTCATTCCCGACCCGTTCGGTTTGTCGTCGCAGTTTGTGGGGCTCGGCAACTTTGAGTTTCTTCTGAGCGACAAGTATTATCGCGCATCTTTCGTCACAACCGCCGTGTTTTCGACGCTTGTGACGCTCTGCTCGATGATACCGGCGTTATTTCTGGCAGTTATCGCGGACAGGCTCATCAAAGGTTCGGGTGTCTATCGCACATTGCTGATCTGGCCTTATGCCGTGGCCCCCGCCGTGGCTGGTGTGCTGTGGCTGTTCATGTTCAATACACGCGTTGGCGTGGTGGCGTGGTATCTCAGTCAACTTGGCTATGACTGGAACCATGTCCTGAACGACACCGAAGCTATGGGGTTGGTTGTCGTCGCCTCGGCCTGGGGCCGCATCAGTTATAACTTCCTGTTCTTCTTTGCAGCGCTGCAATCCGTTCCCCGCTCGGTCATCGAAGCGGCGGCGATTGACGGCGCGCATTTCTGGCGCCGGTTCTTCACGATTGTGCTGCCGCTCCTGTCTCCGACTGCATTCTTCCTGCTGGTGGTGAATGTTGTCTATGCCTTCTTTGAGACCTTCGGGGTGATCCACACGATCACCGGGGGCGGCCCACAACAGGCTACGACAATCTTGGTCTACAAGGTCTTCTCAGATGGATTTGTTGGGCAGGATCTTGGGTCATCATCGGCACAATCTGTCATCTTGCTGATTGTTGTCGGCCTGCTGACCGTCATTCAGTTCAAATACGTGGAAAAGAGGGTGCATTACTGATGGCAGCCCAACAACACGGAATGGTCGAAAAACGGGGCGTAGGCATCTGGTTCACCCATGCGTTCATGGTCCTAGGCGTTCTGATCATCTTTTTTCCGATCTGGCTGGCCTTTGTGGCCTCGACCGTGACCCAGGCGGACATCGTCTCGCCACCTATGCCCGTAGTGCCGGGTGATCAGTTCTGGGTGAACTACAAAGCGGCGCTGTTCTCGGGTGTAAACGTGCCCGTTGCGACGATGTTGTTCAACAGCCTGGTGATGGCAATTGGCATCGCGGTGGGCAAAATCATCATCTCGCTGCTGTCCGCTTTTGCGATTGTCTACTTCAAGTTTCCAGGCCGTACGACGTTTTTCTGGCTGATCTTCCTGACCCTGATGCTGCCGGTCGAGGTGCGGATCGTTCCAACCTTCGAGGTTGTGGCCGGGTTTGGCATGCTCAACAGTTATTACGGTCTGATCTTTCCCCTGATCGCTTCGGCAACGGCGACCTTCCTGTTTCGTCAGTTCTTCCTGACGATCCCTGATGAACTGGCCGAAGCTGCCCGCGTGGATGGCGCGCGACCGATGCGGTTCTTCATCGACATCGTTGTGCCCATGAGCCGGACCAATATCGCGGCGTTGTTTGTGATCTTGTTCATCTACGGCTGGAACCAATACCTGTGGCCGCTGCTGATCACTACAGATCCTGAAATGAACACCATCGTGATGGGCATCAAGCAGATGTTCCCGTCGGGTGATGATTTTGCGCATTGGCCCACAATCATGGCGACCTCAATTCTGGCAATGATCCCGCCGGTCATCGTGGTGGTGTCGATGCAAAAGCTCTTTGTCCGCGGCCTTGTCGATAGCGAGAAATAAGAAATGGCAACAGTAACCCTAGAGAACGTCAAAAAGAGTTTTGGCCCGACGGATGTGATCCACGGTATTGATGTCAATATCGCAGACGGAGAGTTCATCGTGATCGTCGGCCCCTCGGGCTGCGGTAAATCCACGCTGCTGCGAATGGTGGCGGGGCTGGAAACGGTTACGTCCGGGGAAATCCGGATCGGCGAGGAACGGGCCAACGACAAAGAGCCTATGGATCGGGACATCGCGATGGTGTTCCAGAACTATGCGCTCTACCCGCACATGTCCGTGCGTCAGAATATGGGTTACGGCCTGAAGATTGCCGGACTTCCCAAAGATCAGATCGATCAAAAGGTGACTGCCGCGGCAAAGCTATTGCAGTTGGAACCTTTGCTGGATCGTAAGCCCAGACAACTGTCTGGCGGTCAACGCCAAAGGGTGGCCATGGGCCGTGCCATTGTCCGCGAACCAGCAGTCTTCCTGTTTGATGAGCCGCTCTCGAACCTCGATGCCAAACTGCGTGTTCAGATGCGCCTGGAAATCCGTGAGCTCCAGGAAAAGCTTGGAGTCACCTCCCTGTACGTTACGCACGACCAGGTCGAGGCCATGACGATGGCGGACAGGATGATCGTGATGAATGGCGGTATCGCCGAGCAGATTGGAACGCCACTGGAAGTTTACGAAACACCCAGAACTCTGTTCGCGGCGCAGTTTATTGGCAGCCCTGCGATGAACGTGTTTGATGCCCGCCGTGAAAACGGGACGGTCAAGATCGGAGAAATTGAGGTTGGCGCATCTCAGGGGCCTGATATCGCAGTAAAGTTGGGGATACGGCCAGAGCATCTGTTGTTGGATGAAAACGGTCCGCTGGAAGCTACGATTCAGATTGCGGAACCGTTGGGCGCAAACACACTTTTGCACGGTCAGCTCATAGGCTCTGGCAGCGCGATTACGATAAGCCTTCCGGGTGTCCACCCAATCGAAGGCCAGCATCCGAACATGCGGTTTTCAGTCGCCTCAGAGAATATGCACCTGTTTGACCATTCAACCGGTGAAAGGCTGCAAGGCTGATGACGTTTCCACAGGTTGAAGCCTTTCGTGGCGGTGAAAACCTGATCCGGGTTGTGGGGCATCGGGGTGCACGCGGCGTTTTACCAGAAAACAGTATGATTGGCTTTGACTTTTCGCTGTCCATCGGCGTCCCGCTCCTGGAATTTGATGTCGTTCTGACCGCAGATAGCATTCCGGTCATAACCCATAACCACCGACTGCACGCACCGACATTTCGTGACGCCAATGGTCGATTTTTGGTCGGAGAAGAGCCAAAGGTTTCCTCGCTGACCGTCGAACAGATGCAGCAATTCGACATCGGACGGTTGGATGGGCATTCGGCCTATGGTCGTCGTTTTCCAGACCAGGCCCAAATGGACGGTGTTCGTGTTCCAACGCTGATGAACCTGCTGGAATTGGTCGATGACCCAAAATACCGCGATGCCTGCCTGATGCTCGAACTAAAGTCTGATCCTGATTTGGCACATGATGCGGCTTACAGACAGAGCTTCGTCGGCCGGGTTCTTCAAGACGTTCGCGCCAAGGATATGTCGTCGCGTGCGGTTCTGCACAGCTTTGACTGGACTCTCTTGGAGGAATGTCAGCGACAGGCCCCCTATATGCCGTCTTCGTACTTGACGCAGCTTCCAGAGAACGCAGCCGATGTGGGCGAGGACTCATCAAAAACAGTTTGTCCGGACTTTCGTGGCCGTCGCGATGAAATTCCAAAGTTGGTCAAGGAAGCGGGTGGTGGGCTTTGGTGCCCGTACTTTGCAGATGTGACCGCAGAAAATGTTGATCATGCAAAATCGTTGGGCCTGTGTGTTGCAGTGTGGACCGTCAACGAACCCGACGACATAGACAGGATGATCAATCTTGGTGTGGATTCAATCGTGTCGGATTATCCCGGACGAGTTCAAAGACATCTTTCGGATTTCGGCATCAGGTGGAATACCGCGCGATAGGACAGCCAGAATTTGCATGAGTGCAAAGGGCACTGTCCTGTCCGGACTTTAAAAACCGGGTGTCCAATCCTCTCCCCAGACCTCACGCCATAGGAAAGATCGGGGCGAGCTCGATTTGACATGCCCCACATTCCAAAGGGCCCATTTCGGATCCGAATATGGCCCCCACTGCTGATCCAACCGAGCACAAAGCTCTTTCACAACAGACGCATATTTCGGATCATCTGCCATGTTCACACGTTCATCAGGGTCATTCGCCAAATCAAAGAGCGTATGTCCAAATCCAAAAGAGGTGGGCTAAAAGCGGCGCATGAAGTTCAATCGGCGGGTTCGGATCGAGCGAATTTCCTCCTGCTCCATGAAAATCTCATCGGCCCAATCCGCCGTATCCTGTTCAAGCAGAGGCCGCATCGTACGCGCGTGGCTTTCTCTCGCTCCAATGGTTTAGCGCCCGTGTAATCAAACATCGTGGCAGTGATGTCCGCTGTCCCAACCAGATGATCGCAAACCTGTCCACGGCGCGGCGCGTGCTGTGATTTGATGATCATCGGGATGTGGTTGGCCTCGCAATGCGTATTTGACGGCCGGCTATCTTCGCCATGACCCCAAAAGCCATGCTCACCCAACGCCATGCTATGATCGGACGTATAGATCACCAGCGTATCGTCGGTGAGGCTATGCGCCTCAGACGGACCTGTTCGGGTGCCTTTGACGTATAGCAAGGAAGATTTCAGACCCGAGACCTAAAGGAATAGCTCATATGCGCACATGGCCCGCAAAGGTCGCTCAAATGCTTCTCAACAGATCCGTCATTGTTCCGAACGCAACCGCATCTTGTGATGGGCGGCAATGCGGCGGGATACATCTGTCGGATTGCCACAGGGATCAATTGCGCCAACTCTTGCGAAGTAACCGCGATCCACATCCGCAAGCGTATCGCAATACACCCTTGTCGATGAGGACCGTTCAGAAAACGCCAACACTTGTTCGATACGTCCAAGCAGATTTTTCCGGTCCGTCGCAGGTTCGGCCGGGTTCGCGGCACCGCATTTGAAATGTACGGAGGCCTGCAGACCGCGTGCCGATGCGGCTGCATTGATCTCGGCCAAGCCAGATGGCACATCCTGATCAGAACCAAGACGGAAAACAGCCCCCGATATTCCCTTGTCCCGATGGTCGGCTAATGTGTCCAGCATACCGATATCTGATGCGGAAAAACCGTGATTGATCACATGGTAATACACTGATCCAGCCGCCAGATCGTCTTTGGACCTCATCCGGGACAGATAAATCGGCAACCCTGTGAACGCTTGCGCAACCGAAATGGCAGGTAGGCAGTCTTCAAACCGACCCCAATCGATGGTGATTTCCCAGCCTGTAAGGACCCCGTACAACGATTGGGCCAACCCAACATCGGCCTCCGTCGGGGCACCAAAGCTAAATAAGGTCGGTCGGATACCCAAACCATGCAGCGCCCGCAGTCTGTCGACGCGATCCGGTCGTCGGATGTCGGACAAGGGTATTCTGATATCGCGGACACCCATCTCAATCAGGGCCAGCAGCGGATAGTCATTTCGGGCCAGTTTGCGGTCAAACTCATCCAACCCGCCGGACGGGGGGATTTCGCTGATTTCAGCCCAGTTGGCCCGCAGGTCGAAACCGATGGATGGACGCATGTTTTCCAATGGGGTTGGCCCTGCCGGACACGCCAGTGCAGCCTCTTGTTCGGCACCCTGCTCTGCCCCCTGCGTTCTGACGATCTGAACCGTATGCCCATTTTCGTAGATGTTGACGATAAAGTAACCAAGCTTTCCCCGGTCATCCCGTCCATACTCGGTACCTTCCGGTGGCGCAGCGCGCAGCATTTCACTGTAGTCCTGCCGCACGAAACTGGTTGCCGGGGCAAGGTAATAGTCAGTCCCCAAAACGCGGTCGTACCAGAAGTTATGGGCATGACCGCAGAACATCAGATCCACTTTGTGTGTCTTGAGCAATCCAAGCAGCCACTCACGGCCCGGAGGATCGGTGTTGTCGTAATGCGGAGCCTCATCTGGCGTGCAGATATAGGCCGGATGATGATAGGCCAAGACAATGCGCCCAGTTGCCTGTTTCAAAGTGGTCTCAACCCATTGGCGCTGCTCTGCTTCCTCGGGCAGGCCCGAATTGAGCAGTTGGGCATTGAACATCACAAATGTGATACCTTTATGGATAATGCTTTGGTATTGTGGCCCGAACTCCTGCGTCCAGGCCGCGATCATCGGCGGCGTGGTCGGGGCGGCAGGGGCTCCGGATACGGGTGTATCCCCAATATCGTGGTTTCCCGGCGTGAAATAGATCGGAACCGAAAGGTCCGAAGCTATCCTGCGAAATGCCTCGGCGGCTTGACTGTATATCGGTCCGGATTCGGGAACGGGGTGCACCAGATCACCCAGATGCAGAACAAAGTCGATGTCACGCTGGTTGAGGTCGGACACCACGTGCCGGAACCTGCGATTTGCGCGCGCGTTTACAGGGAAGGGTGAATTGCAGCTGTCTTCATCGACATTGACATGTGTATCAGAGATCACGGCGAACGAAAAAATCCGCTCGCCGAGATGTGTTTTTTGTGGAATGGCCATCGCTCAGCCGCCCGTGGTCAGGACTGACGCCTTGCCAGTGCGTGCCGCCTCGATCCGACTGCGGATCAGGACAAATACCGACAGTGCAGTCAGACCCCAAAAGACAATACAGATCGCATTGCGAAAGAAGATCGTCGGATCACCATCAGAGATCAAAAGCGATTGTCGGAAGTTGTCTTCAAGCAACGGCCCCAGCACAAAGGCGATAAGGAAGGGTGCCACTGGAACATCCAGCTTAAGCATCAAATAACCGACCAGCCCCATCGACAGCATGATGAAGACATCAAACAGTGTGTTGTTCACCGCATAGGCACCGTAGACGCACAATACGAAAACGATGGGGTACAGGATTCTGTTCGGCACCGTAGCGACCCGGCTGAAAAACTTGATCGCGACCTTGCCGACCACAAACAGGTAGGCTGAGCTGAGCAGGATACCCATGAACAAGGCGTAAATCATCGGCAGGTTCTGGTCGAACATCAGCGGACCAGGGCGCAAGCCGTGGATCATGAACGCACCCAGAATAACCGCCGTAATCACATCGCCCGGGACACCCAGAGCAAGCAACGGGATCATGGTTGCACCGGCAACCCCGTTGTTGCCCGCCTCAGCGGCGGCAATGCCCTCGATTTCACCCTTACCGAAGTTTTCCGGGTTCTTCGAGTTCCGGCGCGCCTCGGAATAGGACAGAAACGCTGCTGGCGCACCTCCGATCCCGGGAATTGCACCCAGGATAACGCCAAAGATACTGCCGCGCACAACGGACTTCAGAACGCGCTTAAACTCGGCAAAAGTCGCGCCTGCGCCCAATTCTTGCTTGGACGCTCCGGGCGGTCGGGCACGTCGCGTCGCACGGTCAATGATTTCGGGCAAGGCAAAGAGCCCGATCAGAACCGGAATAAAGCTCAGGCCGCTCATCAGGCGATAGTCGCCAAAGACAAAGCGTTCCGTGCCATAGATCAGATCCAGACCGACTGTCGCCAAGATCAGGCCAAGCGACGCGGATACGATGCCTTTTGACAGGCTGGGACCTGATACACCGGCGATGATTGTCAGAGAAAAGACAATCAGCGTGAAGAATTCTGGCGGACCAAACCGCAGCGCGAAGCTGGCCAGAACGCCAGCAAACAGGATCAGCGCGATGTTCGAGATCAGATCCGCCACACAGGACGAATACAGGGCGATGTCCAGTGCCTTACGCGCTTGCCCTTTCTGTGTCAGCGGATAGCCATCCAAAACGGTACAGGATGCCGCCGGTGTCCCTGGCGTCTTGATCAGGATCGCGGTCAGAGAGCCACCGTAAAGGCCGCCTTTGTAAACACCCAGCAACAGCAAGATGCCCGCCACCGGAGGCATGCTGAACGTAAATGGCAGCGCCAGCGCCACGCCCATCGGCGTGGTCATGCCGGGGATTGCCCCGATCACTGTCCCAATCGCAACACCGATGCCTACGACAAGAATGTTTTGAAGGCTGAAGAAAATCGAAAAGGCTTCGAGAATGATATCCATAGGTTACGACTCCTTTTCACCCAAACATGCCAAGCGGAATTGGAACGTTGGCGACATAGCGAAAGAACAAATACAGCAACACCGGCACCCCGATGCTCAGACAGGCGATCATCACGTATTTTCGTTCGCCAAAAAACAGCATCATCGCTGCAATCAGAAACACCGATGTCACCACCATGCCAAGGGTCGTCAGGCTGAAATAAAAGCCGAACAGAACGACGATCAAAACAAGTGTGCGCAACACCGCTGGGAGTGTGGCCAACTTGTATTGGGCCGCTGCCTCGGCATCTTCCTCATCATCAGCCGGGGGCTGTTGCAGAAAAACGCTTTCCAAAATCAGGGCCACTGATGCGAGCACTGCTCCCCAGGCGATTATTCTTGGCCAGAAATCCGGAGACAACGCCGATATCTTCACGCTTCCCGGCACCGCAACGCCTTTTGGAATAAACAAGAATATCGCCGCAAGCCCCACCGCGCAAAAAATGACCCCGGCCAAAAGGTCTTTGCTTTTGGTGAATTGCATTTCGTTTCCTCCCTGGATGGCCATCATCTGCACAGTCCGCAAAGACACACCACCTTTGACTTTCGCCTCCGCGTTGACATCCAGAACCGCACCTCACCCAAACCCTCCGACGGTATGATGCGCTTCACTAAATAGTTGCCAACGGTAAGTAAATAACATATGGTTTTGATAAGGGCAATAAAAAAAACACGTCCAAACAAACCTAGTTTAGGGAGGTAACCTTATGGTTTTTTTCAATAAAATAGCTGCAGCCGCCGGATTCGCTGTGGCGCTTACCGCATCTGCGGCGGTGGCGGAGTATCCATCCAAACCCGTCACGCTGGTTGTTCCATACGGCCCAGGCGGCGCAGCTGATCTGGCGGCCCGCATCATCGGCGCCGAGGCCCCGGAATACCTGGGCGGCAATGTGCTTGTGGTCAACCAGGCCGGCGCCGGTGGCGTCACCGGCTCGACCATGGTGGCCAAGGGAAACCCTGACGGGCACACCCTGTTGATGTCACGCGTTGGCTCGCAGGCTACGGTGCCCGCTATGAACACCACCATTCCCTACACGTGGGACGAGTTCACCTTTTTGGGGCTGGTGGAGACCAACCCCTTTGTGATCGCAGTTGGCGCGGATTCCGAATACCAGTCCTTCGAAGATCTGGCCAACGCAATCCAAAGCGGTGAACGTCTGACCTATTCCTCCGCTGGCGTCGGAACATTGCTGCACATGGCTGTTTTGATCCTGCTGGATGATCTGGGCGTCGATCCCGAAGCGTTGATCCACGTGCCCTTCAAAGGGGGCGGTGCAGCAACCACAGGTGTTGTCAGCGGAAATGCCGACTTCATCTTCCACAACCTCTCAGGTCTGATCGGTCCGATCGAAAGTGGTCAGCTTCGCCCCCTGCTGACCAGCACGACCGAACGCGTACCATCTCTGCCCGACACGCCGACCGCTGCAGAGGCCGGTCACCCGGCGCTTGAAGCGGTGGTAGGCTGGTCCGGCGTCTGGGGTCCGAAAGACATGCCGCAGGAAGCTGCGGACAAGTGGATCGCAGTTCTGGAAAACTTGTCCACTGATGAAAGTTGGATCGCATCCACAGAAAAGCTGGGCTCAATCCCGCAGGTTATGTCTCCCGAGGACACCAAGATCTTTGTCGAAGCCCAGTATAACAAATTCCGCGAAGTGGCGGACAAGTTGGGAATGGTTGTGCGCTAACGCCACTCGGTAACCGATGAAGACAAAATGGGCCTCTCGGTTAAGCCGGGGGGCCTTTTTTCTCGTAGAGCTTTCACTCAGGGGTACGCCGAATGACGGCCACAATCATTCAGGCAATTTTGCCGTTGTGGGGCTATCTGATCGTCGGCTACCTGCTGCGTCGGGCCATCCCACGATCACAGGTTTTCTGGCGCTGGCTGAATCAGATAAGTTATCTGGTGCTGTTGCCGCTGACCATCTTCGCCCTGCTTGTCGGGGCTGGAGCGCTGGCCGCCTTATCGCTCAAGCTGGGCTTGGTTCTATTTGCTGCCTATCTGATCCTGTTCACGGCGCTTGCCCTGTCTTATCTGCGCATTTCCGCTCTGCGACAACATACCGATGCCTATAGCAGCATGGTGCAGACTGCCACCCGCCTGAACGTACCTGCTGGGGTGTTGCTCACTACCACTCTGGTCGGAGCATCAGCGGATGCGGCAGTGGGAACGATCATTATTGCAACCGTACCTCTGATCAATTTCGCCAATGTTCTGATGGTTGTGATCTGCCATCGGCCGCCACATTCCTCGGCCCTGACCATCGCGCGCATGACTGCGTTCAACCCTTTGGTCATCGCCTGCACCGCAGGGCTAGGATGCCTTTTATTCCGCGTAGACCTTCCGGCAGCCCCGGCCGAGCTACTAACCATCATCGCCGAGATCGGACCCCCAGCAATGCTAGTGGGGATCGGGGCATCGCTGGACGGGCTACGAATGCAAGGGCAAATGCGCTTTGTTGTGGCCGCAAATATAGCCAAGCTGCTCGCACTGCCGATGTTGGTTCTGGCATTGGGGTGGATGGTGGCGTTGGGACCACTGCACTTGTTAATTGCCGTGATCTTTGCTGCCCTACCAACCGCACCCAACGGCCTTGTGTTGGCGCTGCAGTTTGGCGGGGACATCCGGACCTATTCCGCAGCCCTGCTGTGGCAGACAGTGGCGGCAATCGCAACGCTACCATTCTGGATCTGGCTTGCCGCTGCTGCCTGAAGGCAAAAAAGCGGCCCGCGCAAACGGGCCGCAGACACAAAGCCCAGCCAGGATCAGACCAGATCAGGCTTTGCCGGAGGAACATAAGGAAGCCGCGCCTTTGCTTTGGTATCAGCGGCCCCCGCGTTTCGGATATAACGGTTGTCATCGTCGGCCCGAACGATGTTGACCCAGGTCGGGCTGCCACCGGTGGCGCGATGAATCATTAGGCGGCGCTGCTGATCCAGTGCGATTTCCTTGGACAGTGCCTCTGGGTCCCAATTGTGCATTGCGATTTCACGCAGCTCGGCCAGGGTTTCGGCATGGGTAGGATCGTCGATCAGATTGTTCAACTCATTGGGGTCGGCATCGATATCATAAAGCAGCTCATCCACGCCTTCGAGATACATGTATTTCAGCGGCCCTTTCTTCACCATACGACTGACACCAGTCGACCCATCGGCAGCGAATTCAGAGATACAGATGTCATCCATCCCGGAGGTATCGCCGTTCAGCGCGGGCACCAGCGATTCACCATCGATACCGCCACCTGCATAATCATCGAACGGCTTTCCTGCAGCCAGATCCAGCAATGTGGGCATCAGATCGATCAGCGAGGCATTCTGCTTTACACGCCCCGGCTTGAAACGGTTGGGTGCATGAACAACGAAAGGTATCTTTGCGGCCCACTCAAAGAAGTGCTGTTTGAACCACATGCCACGCTCACCCATCATGTCGCCGTGATCGGCGGTCAGAATGATGATCGTGTTATCGGCCAGCCCACATTTCTCAATCGTTTCGCGCAGCTGAGCCACCTTGTCGTCGACATATGAAATCATACCGTAATAGCCATGCCGCGCGATCCGGCGGTTTTCCGGGGTCACCGTGAATTCGTGGCGGCCCTGACAATAATGAAGGTTCCGGCTGAGGTGATCTTTCTCATCCAACGGGATCTCGTCGACCGCCGGATATTCGATCTCATCATGATCGTAACGGTCCCAATAATCCTGAGAGATGACGTAGGGAGAATGCGGTTCCGTAAAGGAAACGGTCAGATACCAAGGCTTGCCGTCACCTTTGCGAGCCAGATCGTAAATCGCCTGCACGCCGTTATAGGCGACCTCGTCATCGTAATCCATCTGCATGGTCCGGATCGCAGGGCCACTTTCCAGGATCGGCGCCATGGTCAGGTTGGTCGGGCGATACTCGCGCCCCTTTGTCCAGTCGACTGTCCAGGCAAAGTTTGCAGGGTAAATCTCGGTCGTGTGCCGCTTTTCATAGCCATGAAACTGATCGGCGCCGACAAAATGCATCTTGCCGCTCATCTCGACATGATAGCCCAGTGACCGCAAGTAATGCGCAAATGTGGGAATCGATGACTGGAACTCGCTGGCATTGTCATACATGCGGATGTTGAACGGCAATCGTCCCGCATGCATCGATGCACGCGAAGGTCCGCACATGGGCAAGTTGCAATAAAAGTTTTCGAAAACAACACCCTCTTCGGCCAGACGCGCCATATGCGGGGCCTTTACGGTTTTGTTTCCCTGAAAAGGCATGGCCGGTCCGGCCATCTGATCCGCCTGGATAAATAAAATATTCGGTTGTTCAGTCGCCATTGTCTTGCCTCGTTCAGCTTCCAGTCCCGAAGTTCGCCCCAACCCAATACGTGGGAGGTATATCGCCGGGAATTGCACCGGGTCACGGCGGCACTATTCGCGGGCATTAAGTACGCGGGCAGCAATAAATTCGAAACAACAGTAGGGTAACTCACTGTGCTCCCCGCCAAGAATGACGCTTGTGCCGCCTCAAGTCATTGCCACCAAAGGTCAATCTTACGATACAGATTATCTTTGCGCTTACGTGCAGTCAATATTTAATTACCGTCTTTAATTAACTATAAAGCGGTTAGAATACATTTTAAGAAGTGAATTGTAGGAGAGCGGCTGTGCAGGATGGCAAGCCCCAAGAACACGGTCAGCCCGAAAAGGGTACAGCGGCCTTGCGGCGACATAACAGGGAATGGCTGGTCAGCCTCATTGCCCGCAGCGGGCCGGTGACGCGTGGTACACTCGCAGGTCTGACCGGCCTGACTGGCGCGGCAATTTCCCGAATTACGCGCGAACTGATCGACGCCAAACTGGTCAGAGAAGGAGACCCCATCGCCGTACCCGGCCGGGTGGGCCGAAGGGAATACAACCTGTCGATCAATCCCACAGGGGCATTTTTTCTGGGAATTTCGCTGACCGCCAACCGTCGCAGTGTAAGCCTGGCAAACGCTGATGGTGAAGTTTTGCGGGCAGCGGATTGCAGCGACATACCCATAGATGATCCGCTGGCCTTTCTTACTGAATTGGGAAACCGGGCCAAGACGTTGGCCTTTGACGAAGCGATGGAACGTGATCGCCTTTTGGGTGTCGGGGTTTCTTTTGCCATGTCAGCCGGTCCCGACAGCAGCTCAGGTAACGGCCTCGTCAGTTCAGAACCTTTGGGCTGGAAAGACATCCCCGTGCGCGATACGCTTTCGCAGTCCCTGAATTTGCCTGTGCAGGTGGAACATCGCGCTAGTGCAATCCTGTGCGGTGAACTTCTTGGGGGGCAAGAGTTAAAAAGCGTCTATCTGATAAATGCAGCTCTTGGCCTGGGCAACAGCGCCTATTTCGATGGTAGATTTCTGACCACCTCGGATCGCGGGTTTGGGGATCTGTCGCACTATTCGACATCGCATTCGGACAAACTTTGCACATGTGGTCGCACTGGGTGTATGGAGGTTGCCGCCTCGGGGAAAGCCATCCTGAACGCGCTCGGTTCCGAGTTTGCGCCTTCGGAACGCGTTGCGACGCGCTTGGCAAAAGCGATAGAAGCCGCGAACGCCGGTGACCCGAGTGTTCGAACCCACTTTCGCGATGCTGGCACGCAGCTATCTTTTGGCGTTGATGCAATACTCTCTCTTTTCGATCCCGAAAATGTCATCGTCGCCGGTGAAGTGGGGCGTCAGGCTGATTACTACCAGGGCCTTGTTGACGGACTTGAAAAAGTCGGACGACCCAATGCCCGCGACATCATCATGCAAAGCTCGATAACCTCGGAAGAGGCCGCTGTCAGCGTGGCACTGCAGAATTTCCTCTATTCAGGAAGCCTGATTGGTACGTTGACGCATGCCCTGTAAGCGACCAATTGGCTTGAACCTCAGAAGAACAGGTTCAGCGCCGCGATCGAAACGATCAGGAACAGGATAGTCATGACGCCGCCAGCGCGTACAAAATCAACGACACGGTAACCGCCCGGTCCCATCAAAAGCGCATTGACCTGATGGGTCGGGATCAGGAACGAATTCGAGGTGGCAATCGCCACAGTCAGCGCAAAAATTGCCGGATCAGCCCCGGCGCCCAGCGCGATATTGACGGCCAATGGCACCAACAGGACCGTGGCACCGACATTTGACATCACCAGCGTGAAAAAGGTCGCAAGCGCCGCCACGCTGGCCTGAATGACCCAGACCGGCATCCCGTCCAGAACCACAAGCACCTGATTAGCGATCCAAGCTGCCGTCCCCGAGGATTGCACTGCCTGTCCTAGTGGAATGAGACTGGCTAACAGAAAAACTGTCGTCCAACTGACCGCGTTATAGGCCTCATCCATAGACAAAACACGGCTTACGACCATGCCCATCGCTCCGACCAGAAGGCACAGCGAGAGACGCAGGTCGGAAAACAGGATCAGCGACACAGCAACAATAAAGAACAACAAAGCCCAGCCGATCTTTTTCGGGCGCAGATCCTCATGGGGGAAATCGGTGGTGACCACAACGAAATCGCGGTCTTTCTCAAGCCGTGCCAGTGCTTCCCAAGCAGTGTGGCAGACCAGGGTGTCACCGGCCTGATACGGGATCTCGCCCAGATCTTCCTGGTCCCGCGACAATGTTTCGCCACCGCGGTAGATCGCCAGAGGTGACAGGCCATAGACTTTTCTCAGCCACAGCCCCCTGCCGGTTTGACCAATCAGACCAGAGCCGGGCGGGATCACCACCTCGGCGATACCTGCCTTTCCAGCTCCCAGCGTTTCGACAAATTCATCCAGCTCCGAACTTTCAGTCAAACCGTATTCATCCAGAAACGCGGTTACGGCCTCGTCCGCTGCGATCACGGCGATTGTGGCGGGGGCGACCAATTCAGTATCTCGCGGCGGCGCAGGATAAGTGCGCCCCTGATAGTGTGTGGCAATGATTTGCAGGTGGTACTTGCGCTGAACCTCATCGATGCTGTGACCCACAAGCGTGCTGCCTTCGGGGATGCGTATCTCATGGATCTGCCCATCCAGCCCGTAGGTGCCGTTGACATAGTCCAACATTGAGTTGCCCGCTGGCCCGTCTGTTGACTTGGTGCTCGGCAGAACGAACCGGCCAAAAATGATAAAATACATCAAGCCGGTCGCCAAAAGACACAGGCCGATAGGGGTTACGGAAAACAGTGAAAAGGTGGTGATCTGCGCATCAGCCGGCAGGGTGTCGTTGATCGACAGGATCAAGTCGTTGAGCAGGATCAGAGGGGACGAACCCACCATGGTCATTGTTCCACCCAGAATGGCACAGAACCCCATTGGCATCAGCAGCCGTGACATCGGAAACCCGGTTCGGGTTGAGATGCGACTGACCACCGGCAAGAACAGAGCCGCCGCACCGACATTCTGCATAAAGCTGGAAATCACCCCAACCGCACCCGAGATCATCAGGATCAACCGGTTTTCGGTGCCGCCACCGACCCGCGTGATCCAGGCTGCGACGGTCGACATCACGCCCGTTCGGTCCAGCCCTGCGCCGATAATCATGACTGCGATGATCGAAATCACTGCGTTACTGGCGAAGCCGTCAAACAGGCTGCGCACATCAATCAGGTTTTCAAGTCCCGGCACTGCCGTCAGCAATCCCAAGGTGACCATGACCAGCACAGCCGCTATATCGACACGGACAATTTCCGAAACAAAAAGCCCGATCGTTGCTGCCAACAGCAACAATACGACGACCATCTCAAATGTAAGCCCCAGCGCGTCCATGCCTCACCTCAGTTTATTCTTGTCCGTATCTCTTATGCCCGGGCACGCCCGTAATAGAGCTGACTGACATGCTCAGCCTCGGCGAAAAACAACCAGCGTTCAGCAAAGACGCCAAAGGCCGATGCAACCGTCGCCACGAGGAACATTGCCCAGCCCCAACTGACCAGCAATGACCCAAGGCACAGAACCACCGGGGCCAGGAACAAAGCCATCAGTACGCTTTTGCGCAGTTGGACCGCGTGTTTGCGTGCCACGGAATATCCCATCTCGCGCATCACGAAATTCGGCATCGTGTGGGGTGGATCAAGCGGGCGTACCTGGCCCAGTTGCCCCAGTCCGGTCGCCATCTCGGCCGTGTATTGACCCGGTTCTGTGTCGATCGCGGCCCAGTACTTAATCTTTAGCAGCGCCGATACTGCAACACTTGCGATAGCTGCGACTGCGATCCACGCAGGCGTATAACCGAACAAGCTCAGCAAAAGCGCGAACAGGATCGCTCCGGTGGCGGCGGCCAGAGCCAAATAGATCAACGGCACAGACGGTTTGTTCCATTGGCGGATCGTCCGCAGCGAGGCGTAGATCATGCTGGTGCAGTACACCGTGGCCACCGCGCCTGCCGCCGACAGCAGCGCAAGCAAAGACGCAAAGGCGCTGTTCGCATCCAACAGCCACAACAGCCACAACAGACCGGATGGCACGTAGGTCGCCACGGCCAGAACCCCCTCGCGAGACAGCCACGAGGTCCGCCACTGCGAAAATGCCCCTACGGCGCGTTCTGGATGACCCAGATGGAAGGTTGACGCCAGCAAGCCCAGTGTGACCAACCCCAGCGCGACGGTCATAGCGACAAAGCCAAGCCATCGGGTTTGCGGCAATGCGCCCAGCAGTTCAGCCAGCGACAGCCAGAACATCAGCCCATAACCCGCGCCCGAGGCGGTGGTGAAGCAGATGACGGAATAGGCGGGATGCATGATATGTCCTCGCTTAGTTCGACAACGCCCGGTCAACCCAGGCAAACAGTTTTTCAATGGCAGTCCCATTTGGGGCCGCAACGCTCTCCTCGGCCTGAGGCTTGGGCGTTGCATCCACCGTTTTAAAACGCGGCGGCAGGTATTTGTTGACGGGCTCGTAGCCAAACTCGTCCAACAGGTTGAAACCCTCACGCTCGGCGACCGATTTCGACACATCGCTGTCGGGATCGCCCAGATCACCGAAGGCGCGCGCGCCTGTGGGACAGGCGCGGACACAGGCTGGAATGCGATCTTCCTCGGGGATATGTTCGTTATAGATCCGGTCGACGCACAGGGTGCATTTCTTCATCACACCATCGTCGTGATCATATTCACGCGCGCCATAGGGACAGGCCCAGGAACACAGCTTGCATCCGATACAGGTGTCCGGGTTGACCAGGACAATGCCATCCTCGGCCCTTTTGTAGCTGGCACCGGTCGGACAAACCGTAACGCAATCGGGCTTTTCGCAATGCAGGCAAGAGCGTGGGAAATGCACGGTCTTCGCTCCAAGATCACCTGTCACCTCGAACGAATGCACCCGGTTCAGCCACGCCCCTGACGGATCGGCCCCATAAGGGTCATGATCGCTTAGCGGCGCAGAGTAACCGCCGGTGTTCCATTCCTTGCAAGATGTCGCACAGGCCTGACAACCCACACAAATATCCAGATCTATGACTAATCCCAGCTTCTTTTCAGTACTCTCGGGTAATGTCGTCATTTACCTGCCTCCCGCCATTCCTTGCCAAATGCCAGCTTGTCGGGGGAAGGAGCCTGAGACGATGCTCCGACCGGCTCAAAAAACGGCTCGGTGTGACCTTCGCCTTCTGCCCGTACGATATCAACGCGCAGGTCGAACCAGGCTGCCTGCCCCGTGATCGGGTCTGAGTTTGAGTACCGGTATCCCCCGCCCCCTTCGGGCAGGAGTTCCGAAATCAGATGGTTCAACAAAAAGCCCTGATTGCTTTCGGGTGCATCATCATCCAGCCCCCAAGCTCCGCGGCGCTTGCCGATGGCGTTCCAGGTCCAGACGGTGTCGGGGTTCACGCCCTCCATCAAGCGGACCTGACATTTGACCCGTCCCAGATGTGAGGACAGCCAAACCCAGTCATCGTCCTGTGCCCCGATCTGCTCACCCACATGGTTGTGAATGTATAGCCGGTTCGCGGCCGTGATTTGCCGCAGCCAGGCGTTTTGCGAACCCCAGGAATGGTACATGTGCATCGGGCGTTGGGTCAGCGCGTGCAGCGGGTACTTTTCTGTATCGACCATCGACTCTTCGAAAGGTGGGTACCAAAAGGGCAGCGGGTCGCAATACGTCTCGATCCGTTCACGAGCCCGTTCTGGCGGCTGCCGCTCACCATGACCGCGCGCCGCCAGGCGGAAAGCCTGCAAGGGTTCGGAATACAGCTGAAAGACTGTCGGGCGCGGCTCGACCCGGAAACCCATCGAACAAGCCCATTCCAGATAGGACTTGTTGGCATGTTTGTAGTAGGCCTGCTCCGGTTTCAAATGATGCGCGAAAAATGCACCATTTTCGATATACTTATCCAACTGATTGGGGTTTGGCGCCCCCTTGCCGGTCTTGTCCCCCTGTTCACCGCGCCATCCGGCCAGTGGCCCCACACCGGGTCCGCGCTGATGGTTAACGATGTAATCGGGATAGCCGCCGGGATACTTTGCAGTGCCATCCTCATTGGTAAAGGCGGGAAGTCCAAGCCGCGATCCAAGATCAATCAGCACCTCCTGAAAACCGCGCACGTGCCGGTCGGGCTCAACGACCGGATGGCGAATGGAATCCGCCGCCATGTCTGCCTCGGATATCGGCCGGTCCAGCAGCGAAATGCAGTCCCACCGCTCCAGATAGGTGGTATCGGGCAGGATCAGGTCGGCAAAGGGCACGGTTTCCGAATAATAGGCGTCCGAGTAGATGAATTTGGGAATCACATACTCGCCGTTTTCATCCTTTTCGGTCAGCGCATCCAACGTGCCCGGAACGTTCATAGACGAGTTCCAGGCCATGTTCGCCATATACATGAATAGCACATCGACGCCATACGGGTCCTTCTTGGCGGCGTTGTTGATGACCATGTGCATCAGCCCGTGTGCCGACATCGGTGCATCCCACGAGAACCCTTTGTCGATCCGCGCCGGGCCGTTCTCATCATCCAGCAACAGGTGCTGCGGGCCCAGCGGAAAGCCCAAATGCGGGCCGCCCAGCGGCTCCTCGGCGCGAACCTGCTTTGGCGCGCCGTGCGGCAGCAGCCAGGGCGGGGATTGTTTGGGATAAGGCGGCTTGTAACGGAACCCACCGGGGCAATCGATCGAGCCCAGCAGGATTTGCAGGATGTGGATCATCCGGCAAGTCTGAAACCCGTTCGAATGCGCCGATATTCCGCGCATCGCGTGCATCGAGACAGGACGCCCCGTCATCTTTTCGTGCTTGCGGCCCCAGACATCGGTCCACGGCTGGTCCAGCGTGATCTCTTCCTGAAACGCGACATGAGCCAGTTCCGCGGCGATCCGCTGGATCTGATCGGCTGGAATACCGGTCGATTCAGCGACAGCTTCGGGCGCGTATTCATCGCTCAGATATCGCTCGGCCATCAACTCGAATACAGGTCGTGCATTGCGGCCGTCTGGCAATGTGCGTGTGCCGGTCAGGGCGGCCTTGTCATCCGGTGTCATGCCGCTGGCAAAACCGTTCGCGGTGCCAGACCAGATCAGCGGCTCACCATCATCATTGCGTGCGAACAGCCCGTCATCTGCCGCGCCCGGGTCCTGAATCACCAACCAAGGCGCGTTGGTATAGCGGTTCAGATAATTCAGATCGATCTGCTGGGTACGGAACATTTCATGGATCAACGCTCCAACAAACTGGCCATCTGTGCCCGGGCGGATTCCCAACCATTCGTCGGCTATGGCGTTGTATCCGGTGCGGATCGGATTGATCGACACCACCTTGGCACCCCGGTTCTTGAGCTTGCCGATACCGATCTTGATAGGGTTCGAGGCATGATCCTCGGCCACGCCGAACAGCATGAAATACTTGGTATGTTCCCAATCCGGGTCGCCGAACTCCCAGAAAGCTCCGCCAAATGTATAAAGACCGCCCGCCGCCATATTGACCGAACAGAACCCGCCATGTGCCGCGAAATTCGGGGTGCCGTATTGCATAGCCCAGAACCCGGTCAGCGACTGGCTTTGATCCCGCCCGGTAAAAAAGGCCAGCTTGCGTGGGTCGTTTTTGCGAACATCACCCAGCCATTTTGTCGCCAGTTCCAGCGCTTCGTCCCAGCTGATTTCTTCGAATTGGCCGGATCCGCGCGGCCCGACGCGCTTCAACGGTGCATGAAGGCGTGCCGGTGAATAGTGCTGCATGATCCCGGCACTTCCCTTGCCACAAAGCACACCTTTGTTGACCGGGTGATCGCGGTTGCCCTCGATATAGCGGACCTTGCCATCGCGGATATGCACGTTGATGCCACAGCGACAAGCGCACATGTAGCAGGTGGTCTTGGCAACATGGTCGCCGACCTTGGCATTGACGTCGATTCTTGGCTCGTGTCCCATTCAGGCACCTCGCTAAGTTTACCTCTGGGCGGCCTGCGCACCCGTGATTGCAATCATCTGATAGACGTCTTCCGCCGTGCAGCCGCGCGACAGATCATTCGCTGGCTTATTCAGACCTTGCAGAACGGGACCCAGCGCAATGGCGCCACCCAATCGTTGCGCGATTTTGTATCCGATGTTGCCGGCACTCAGGCTGGGGAAGACAAACACATTTGCATCCCCACCCAATGCCGAACCGGGTGCCTTGCGTTCGGCCACATGCGGCACGATCGCGGCGTCGAACTGAACCTCGCCGTCGATGATCAGGTCCGGGGCGCGTTCCCGCACAGAGGCAACCGCGCTGCGGATGCGCTCGATGGATTCGTGCACCCCGGCGGCAACGCTGCCCATAGTCGAAAAGGACAGCATTGCGACACGTGGCTCTTGCCCGGTCAAGGCCCGCAAGGACTGCGCCGAAGACAGCGCGATACTGGTCAGCTGCGCCGCGTTAGGTTGCGGGATCAGCCCGCAATCGGCAAAGATAACGGGCCGATCAAAGGGCGGCCCCAGCAGCATAAGAAAGCAGCTGGAGACAACATCGGCTTGGGGGTCCTTACCCACGATCTGCAAGGCCACCCGCACCGTATCAGAGGTGGTGGCAACCGCCCCGCCAATGGTGCCATCGGCATCACCGCGGCGTAGCATCATGGCAGAAAATCCTAGCCCCGTTTCCATCACTGCACGCGCGGCGGCCGCATCAACACCCTTGTGTCTGCGCAGCGCGTGGTAATCCTCGGCATAGGCCTCTAGATCGGGTGAGACGCGCGGGTCGCAAATTTCAACCCCCTCGCCGATTGTCTCGCCGGTTTCCGCACGGATTTTTTTCGCGTCACCAACCAGCACGATACGGGCAAGCCCGTCCTTGGCAGCGCGTATTCCGGCTCTGGCCACACGCGGGTCCTCGCCTTCGGACAGCACAATCCGGGGATTGGCGGCGCGTGATGTTTCGCAGATTTGATCAATCAAAGACATGGTCTATCCCAGTCGGTCAGGGACAGGGCGACACATGGCCGCCCTGCTCTGGTGAGTGGTCACAGCCGAGGCTGCTGGGGAATAAAATCATCTTTGTTGATGCCGGCCACCGAAACGGGTTTTTTCATCGCGTCGCGACGGAATGGCTCGCCCAATTCCTGGTTCAGAACGACCTCGATGAAAGTGGTCACGTTGTCGTTCATCTGCTCTTTGACGGCTGTACGCAGGGCCTCGGTCAGATCGTCCATCGAAGTGACCTGTACGCCCTTCAGTCCGCAACCTTCCGCGATTTTGGCATAGTTCACGTCCAGGTTCAGTTCGGTGCCGACAAAGTTGTCGTCAAACCAAAGTGTCGTATTTCGCTTTTCCGCCCCCCACTGATAGTTGCGGAAGATCACCATAGTTATAGGCGGCCAGTCGTCGCGACCACAGGCAGTCATTTCGTTCATCGAGATGCCGAATGCACCGTCACCCGCAAACCCGATGACCGGCGTGTCGGGGTTGCCGATCTTTGCACCCAATATCGAGGGCAGACCATAACCGCACGGTCCGAACAGGCCTGGCGCCAAATATTTCCGCCCCTTTTCGAATGTCGGATAGGCGTTGCCAATGGCGCAGTTGTTGCCGATATCCGAACTGATGATCGCATCCTCGGGCATCGCCGCCTGTATCGCGCGCCAGGCCATACGGGGGCTCATCCGCTCGGGGTCGCGGGCGCGGGCGCGTTCGTTCCAGGTAATGCCCGGATCGTCATCTTCGTGATCCATTGACGCCAGTTGCTGCGCCCAGGTGGATTTCGCAACGGCAATCGCGTCTTCACGTTCCTTACGACCAGCGTCGCCCGCGTGTTCGCCCAATTTGTCAAGAATCTGCTCGGCGACCATGCGTGCGTCACCCTGAATGCCCACTGCAACCTTCTTGGTCAGACCGATCCGGTCTGCATTGATGTCGACCTGAATGATCTTGGCTTCGTTGGGCCAGTATTCGCTCTGATAGGCGGGCAGCGACGAAAACGGGTTAAGCCGTGTGCCGAGGCATAAAACCACATCCGCTTTCGAAATCATCTCCATCCCAGCCTTGGAGCCATTGTAACCCAGCGGGCCACAGGACAGCGGATGCGAGCCGGGGAAAGCGTCGTTGTGCTGATAGTTGCAACAAACCGGCGCTGAAAGACGCTCGGCCAAACGTGCGCTGGCATCGACGCCGCCAGACAGGATCACGCCCGCACCGTTCAGGATTACAGGGTGTTTGGCGTTGCTAAGAAGGTCCGCAGCCGCGCTGATCGCGTCAGCATCACCGCGCGGATGTTCGATCCGTACCACCTGTGGCAGTTCGATGTCGATGACTTGCGTCCAGTAGTCGCGCGGAATGTTGATCTGCGCCGGGGCAGAGCCGCGGAACGCTTTCAGAATGACCCGGTTCAGAACCTCGGCGATGCGGGTTGGATCACGCACCTCTTCCTGATAGCAGACGGCATCCTTGAACAGGTTCATCTGCGGCATTTCCTGGAACCCGCCCTGCCCGATGGTTTTATTGGCCGCCTGAGGCGTGACTAGCAACAGCGGCGTATGGTTCCAGTAGGCGGTCATGATTGGCGTTACCAGGCTGGTGATACCGGGACCATTTTGGGCGATAGCCATGGACATCTTGCCTGTGGTGCGGGTGTAGCCATCGGCGCTCATGCCGGCGTTAACCTCATGCGCGCAATCCCAGAACTTGATCCCCGCCGCCGGAAACAGGTCCGAGATGGGCATCATGGCAGACCCGATAATCCCGAATCCATGTTCGATCCCATGCATCTGCAGAACTTTTATAAAGGCTTCTTCAGTCGTCATTTTCATGGCACTGTTCCCTGTTGAGAGTTGAAGTCAGTCTTAAACCCGGCGGTCCGGTATCACCTGTGATCCTCAAGGATCATGTCACTGGCTTTTTCACCGATCATAATGGCCGGAGCGTTGGTATTGCCGCTGACGATCGCGGGCATGATCGAGGCGTCCGCCACCCGAAGCCCGCGTATTCCGTGCACGCGCAACCGGTCGTCGACCACGGCCTGTGGATCATTGCCCATACGGCAAGTGCTGGTGGGGTGATAGATCGTCTGGCTGATATTGCGCGCGGTATCCAGCAGCTCTTCGTCGGTCTGCGGGTTGTTGTTGGGGACATGTTCGCGCACGACGTAAGGCTTCAACGCATCGGTTTTCGTCATCGCCCGTGCAAACTTCACAGCCCGGATCGCGCAAAGCTCATCCGCAGGGGCCGACAAGTAGTTGGGCACGATCTTTGGATAATCAGTCGCGTTGGGGCTGGTGATATGGATATGGCCGCGGCTTTCCGGCCTAAGCTGGCAGACAGATGAGGTGATACCCGAAAACGGGTGCATCTCGATCCCAGGCTTGTCCGCGCTCAGCGGCTGGAAATGGAATTGGATATCGGGGGTTTCGAGTCCCTCCATCGACTTTGCAAACACCGCCACTTGGCTTGCGCCCAAGCTCATCGGTCCTTTCCGGCGGAACATATAGTTCATACCGATGCCAATGCGCGGGATCAGCCGGTTAATGGCGTCATTCAGTGTCGGCACATTGACTTCGTAAACCAGACGAATTTGCAGGTGATCCTGCAATGCCTCGCCAACGCCCGGCAACTCGTGGCGCATATCCACGCCAGCTCGGGTCAGAACCTCACCACGACCGATCCCCGAAAGCTCTAGAATTTGCGGCGAACCTATCGCGCCAGCGCTCAACACCACCTCTCCGCCGGGATTGAGCTGAGCGTGCTGCGGGCGCCCCTTGATGCTATAGCTGACGCCATCAACCCGCTTGGGATCCTCTGCGTCAAAGGTCAGCCCTTCGGTCAGCGCATGGGTAATGATGGTCAGGTTGCCGCGAGATTTTGCCGGATTCAGAAAGGCACGCGCGCTTGAACATCTAAAGCCACCGCGGGCTGTCTGATGAAAATACCCCGTGCCCTCCTGATCCTGACCATTATAGTCTTCGGTTCGGGGGACGCCCATTTCAACGGCGGCACCAATAAACGCCTCGGCAATATCACTTTTGGCGCGAATGCGCGACACCGACAATCCGCCACTGGCGCCGTGCAGATCGGTTTCACCATCCTCATGCTGCTCTGACCGCTTGAACAACGGCAGAACCTCGTCCCAGCCCCAGCCCTTGTTGCCCAATTGGGCCCAATGGTCGTAATCCTGCTTTTGCCCGCGGACATAAAGCAGCCCATTGATTGAACTTGAGCCCCCAAGTGTCTTGCCCCGCGGCCAATCCAACGAGCGGCCGTTCAGCCCTTCGTCAGGTTCGGATTTGTAGCACCAGTCTGTGTTGGGGTTGTGCAACGTTTTGAAATACCCAACCGGAATATGAATCCATGGGTTGATGTCCTTGCCACCCGCCTCGAGCAGCAACACCCTGTTTTTTGGGTTCTCTGACAATCGGTTGGCCAGAACACAGCCTGCGGAACCCGCCCCGACAACGATGAAGTCATACGACATAAACTGAAACCTCGCCCAAGTTTGCGGCATGGCGCCAATAGGCGCACCATTCGCGATGCACATGTCCCGGTTGAGCGAAGAAATGCACTTGCGTCCAAACTGGAATCACCGCAGATCCTTATTGATTACCGTTGTATATTATTACTCTTGATAGAATCAATAATTTTTTCGATTGGCGGATTTCCAGTGCTCCATTTTCTCTAATAGCGATGATTTCTATGTTTTATTTAGCGCCACACGGCCCGTGTATGTTTCGACACCCTCTTCAAATTGGGCCAGAAAACTATTTCTTGCTATCGGTAATTTTAATAATTCTCCGGACGCCCTTCGCTATCTCACCCCAACCAAATCAACACCATGTTCTGCCGCCGCTTATGCCCCTCTACCGTTTTCTTCCGCCACACACGATCAGACGCGCACGCTCGTTGGAATGGCCATGCCTTTGAGCTAACAGCCTGGCCGCGCCTTCCGCGGTTTCTTTCAAACGCTGTCAAGCAACTTGGCAATGCCGAGCTCAACACAGTACGTATGCTGGCTGGTTCCGAAGCGGGCTGAAAGACAACGGGATACATAACTGCACCCCCGGCGCGCTCAGCACCAAATGGAGCAATTTGACACCGCCTCGGTCCAGCATTGGCCCAACTGCGGGTTGGCGTTCCGGCATTCTTTCGAATATCGCTCGAAACATCATTCAAACCCCGGCAAATTTCAAAACGGATCGCGTATTTTGCTCTTCACAATAGCTGATAGATTCGGTTGCTTTTCCACGGGGCATTGCGCGAGTGCGCGGTATTCTGGCGCTTCAGCGCTGTGTTTTGACAACAAATCATGTGTCGTGGATACAGTCGGCACGGCGGCCGGGCTGATTGCCAACAAAGAAGATGTATTGCGGCCGGCTTTTCTGAAAGATCTGGACATCCGCAATATATGCCCCGGCTTGGGCAACCTGAAAGTCATCAAAGACGTTTTGTCGGAACTGCGCGTCGGTAGCAGGTACATTGACATTTCGAGTGGTATTAGCGGCTGCCTCCTCCCTTTGAGCGCCGGCCAAATAATGCTCAAATTCAAAGCCCTTCAGCAAAAATTGACCCTCGCCTTTCAGAAACCAAACCGCATTCGCAAGGATTTCCCGGTCGATCATTCCCTGGCGACCAGAGCGAGTTCCTTAGGCACCTACGATCTGACAGTGGACACTAGTTCGAACAATTTCACACCGACCACTATCCAGAAATTTTTGAGGGCGCTGAAGACCAAGAGAATAAACGTGTTCGCCTATCAATCAGTGTTGCAAGATCAGGAAAATTTCGGCCACTCCGCAGGCCTTCGCAAATTGTCTTTCCTGGAGGTTTTCGGTTCGCCCAGAGGCGTGTCTGCCCAAGATATTGCCCGAGGCCTTTTTGGCGGCAATCAAGGGCAGGTAGCGAATTGGATCCAAGGAGCCAGATCGTGGCATTGACGCTTTCTGGCAGCATATCTGCGTTTGCGGTTCGGGGCAGCGTTGTGGGTTGCAATTTCATTGCGATGCTCGCGATCGGCTCGATGGCAGAGCCGTCAACCTATGGCGCATTTGTTTTTCTATGGTCCGGCGCACTCTTGTTCTCCTCACTGATCTCTTTTGGTGCGCCGCTATACCTGCTCAAGGAAATGGCACTCTCTCTCACGTCTGGCGGGTATGACGCCAGCACTGCGGCCCGGCTTATCTTTGTCTTTCCTTTCGCGCTGACTGCAGTTGCTGTCCCGGTAATCCTGCACGCCGGACCCCACATCATCGCGTTCTTTCCCGATTTACCCGGCACCGACAGCACCGCGCTGATTCTGCTGGTACTGCTAGGCTTTCTGATCAACCTGAACAGCTGCATGTGCAGCCTGTTTCACGGTCTGAACCTATTGAATACCTCGATGTTTCTGAAGGACGCCGCTCCTCAGCTTTTTGCTCTGACCAGCACCGCAGTCCTGTTTTTCACGGCCGAGGTGAAACTGACCTGGATGCTTAGAAGCACTGCAGCCTTGCTGACGCTGTTATGCCTGTTTGAAGCTGTTTTATTCCTGAGCCTCAACCGAAAGGCCGGGCTGATCCGCCGAAAAGGGCGGCGCGGTTCGTTCACGCCTTATTATTGGGGCGGCACGATCACAGGCATTGCTTGGGCTCAGATCGATATTCTGATCGGAGCGTACCTGATGAGTGCCGAACAGCTGGGCCTTTACAATATCGTGCGTCGCATCTGCAATTTCGTGACACTGCCCCTGTCGATCGCAACCTGGCTTACCGTTGGCAAGTTCTCGCGCGCGTTTCAGGCTAAGGACGCCGGAGCCCTGCAAGACACAGTGCGCGCCTCGCTGGTGCTGTCAAACGGAGCCGGTGCGGTTCTGACGCTGGTCGTCATCGCGCTGATCCTGCCAATTCAAAGTTTCTACGACTTTCCGGCCCACACAAATTTCCTGCCGGTCTGGGGTATCCTGATCATCCAATCCGTCACCAGCCTGCTCTTTGCTCCGTCGACGACCATGGCCCAGACATCGGGGTTGGAAGCCAGCGCCATGTTTGCCCGTCTGTGGGGAATTGCCGCTTACCTGCTTTTGGCAGCAACCTTGTCAGCATGGTTCACCGGACCGGTGCTGAATGGTGTAGCTTTGCTGGCGGGCACTCTTGCGCTCAACCTCTATGTCTGGTGGAGAGTAACAGAACGCTTCGGCATCGATTCATCAGCGTTCAGTTTAGTTCGGCGGGCGTAGTAGAGATGATGTTTCTAGCCAGTTTGTTGACGGTTGTGTTCGCCTGCTTGTGCACTCTGTTACCTTTATGGTGCGCTAACAAATATGGCGTTATCCGATACTTCTCACCGCTTCACATCTGTTGCGGGTTAGCTTTTCTCGGGATCACACTGAAAGTAGTGACGTATCAGATTTATCCGGATATTGCATTTTACCTGCGTTACACTGCGGACTCTTTTGCACTTTTTTGGGGAACCTTCTACGTAACGCTATTTATCGTTGCCTTGTGTTGCGGCTACCTGTTGTTGTGCACCAAAGGGCGCTTTGTACCAGCTCTATTCAAGCCCGAACATATGCCGGCCCTACGAATTCGCTGGCTGCTTTTGCCAATGGCTATTGGGACCACGTTATTCATAACTCAAGTGCTATTCTCCCAGCGTGGGCTAAGTGTGTTCAATCCTTATTCATTTCTGATTGTAAACACGGTCAAACAATATGGGTTGAATGCAAACAGCGTGGGATCCACCGGCGCCTTGGTCAAAGTTTTCTACACTATTCCCAGAACACTATTCGTTCTCTGCGTCCTGTGGGCCATGGCGACTGGCCAACGCAAAGCAGTCTTTGCCGCTTCGGTTACGTTTGTTGCCTTAGTTTTTGCGGCATTGGCATCAGGCGACAGGTTCGACCTAGCCCGCTTGCTGTTGTTTACTGGAATTTCGCTTGCCTGCGCGGGGTGGGTGTTTAGGGCAAGATCGTTGATCATGAGTGTCATTTTGGTCTGCGCGATCGTTGCGGCCGTAGGCTTAATGAGTTCGCTACGTAAAGCAAACCAACAAGACACCGTCGATTTGTCCATCGCGTCTAGTATCGCGAATATTGTCGAACAAGTAACAGGATCGACATATTTCATGGACGTTAACGTCTCAGCAATACTCGTTACAACAATGGAGCCGCGTCACAACTTGTATGGCGAATCTTATACTTGGTGGACATTTGGCTGGATTCCCCGAGCATTTTGGCCGGACAAGCCATCAACTGATGCAGGCACATACCTAAAGCGTGATGTTCTTGGACACGGCAGCACCTCCGTTGGAGCTATCAATGTAACTGGACCAGGAGAGGCGTTTATCAACTTTCGATGGGCCGGGGTCGCAATGGGGTTCTTTCTTGGAATCTTGTTTCGCTGCTTAGAATTGCTGTTGCTACTTCATAGGCATTCAACGCGTCACACCTTCATTTTTTATTCGGTTGTAGCAGTTCCACTGATCGTCTCATGCCTTCAATCCAGTTTCAGTGCGGCGCTCGTGTCTGCCGCGTTGGCAACTGCGTTGTGTGCAGGAACCAAAGCTATCTTTTTATCCGACGGTCGACGACTTCGCCGACACCACAGATTACTTTCGCGTAAACTGGCTGAACCTAATATCTGAACTCAAAAAATCCGCTTTGACGAAAGCTCTCCTAAATGAAAATCCTACACGTCAGCCCGGCATTTTATCCGGCCGCATATTGGGGTGGACCTATCTATTCGACCAAGGCGATCTGCGACAGCACTCATGAGGCCGGGGCCTCGATCACGGTGTTAAGCACAGACTCGGCAGGGCCTCGCCGCAGCGACAGATTGCCCTCTGATGCCGGGCAAACAATGCCCTACCCCGTCCGCTACCTTCGCCGTATCGCCGGTGCCAGCATATCGCTGATGCTTCTGGCCCGCCTGCCGGGCGCCATTGCCAAGGCCGATCTGGTGCATTTGACGGGAACCTTCAGTTTTTCAACACTGCCGACCCTTCTGTTGGCCAAGCTGATCGGGCGACCCGTGGTCTGGTCACCTAGGGGTGCTATCCAGGCGACACTCGAGTGGAAAGACAGTCCCAAGCAAGCGACCAAGCGGCGATTTCTGGCGCTGGCATCGCGACTTCTGCCCCGCCGCAGTCGGTTGCACGCCACGGCGGCCGTCGAGGCCGAAGCCAACGGGCATTTCTTTCCCGATGTTCCCGGCGCAGTAATCGCCAACAGTGTCCAGATGCCGATAGAGATGCCGCCCCATCAGGACAGCGATACATTTCGCCTGATCTTTGTCAGTCGGCTGCATCCTAAAAAAGGCCTGGACCTTTTGATCAAGGCGATGGGCGAGTTGCCAAAGGATGTCACGTTGGACATTTATGGCAGCGGAGATCCTGCGTATTCGGAAGACGTCCATTCCATGGCCGCCAGCCTGCCCGGACGTGTCATGGTGCATGGTCATTTAACGGATGACGCAAAGGCGCGGGCCTTTGCCAATGCCGATCTCTTCGTCCTGCCAAGTCATTCCGAGAACTTCGGGATAGTCGTGGCAGAGGCTTTGGCGCATGGCGTCCCTGCCCTGACTACGACGAATACGCCTTGGGCCCTGTTGGATGAAACCGGTTGTGGACGCTGCATCCCCCTGTCCGCAGAAAACCTGACCCGGACAATTGCCGAACTCAGAAGCGATGATCTGCAGGCGATGGGCGCGCGGGGACGCACCTTGGCTGCCGAGCGGTTTTCGCAAGCGGCAATGGGTGAGCGGTTCATGGCACTGTACAAAGAAGTGCTGTCGAACGCGCCCGAAGGGGCATATGCGAATGGTTGACGTCAACCTCAACCGCAAGGCCCGCAAGTGGAGTCGGAAAGAACAAGTGGCACGGGTGCTGTGGGTACTGGCCCAGCCATTGTTCAGGCTGGTTCCGCGTCCCTGTTGGGGATGGCGCCGCATGTTGTTGCGCTGTTTCGGTGCGCAGGTCGGGCCGCAGGTTCATATCTATCCCAGTGTTCGGATCACAATGCCCTGGAACCTTAGTCTTGGGGCGCAATGCGCGGTTGGAGACAGAGCTATTCTCTACGCGCTCGGGAGGATCGAAATCGGGGCACGGGCGACGATATCGCAGGGCGCGCATCTTTGCGCTGGCAGCCATGACCTCTCTGATCCCAGCCGCCCTCTGACAAAGCCGCCGATCTGCATCGGCGAAGATGCGTGGATTTGTGCTGATGCCTTTGTCGGCCCGAATGTCCGGGTCGGGGTTGGTGCAATCGTCGGTGCGCGGGCGGTTGCGATGCGGAATGTTCCCGAGCGCCGGATCGCCGTCGGAAATCCGGCCCGGCTTACAGAACGGGAACTTCCATGACAGAAAGTAAAACGGTTCACGGCGGACACCTCACCGTTGTCATACTGACGTATAACGAAGAGCGCCACATCGCCCGTGCAATTGGCTCTGTGCGCGACGTTGCGCAGCGGATTGTGGTGGTCGACAGCGGATCGGACGACCGTACGACAGAGATCGCCCGAGGTCTTGAGGCTGAGGTCCTGAGCAATCCATGGCGCAACCACGCGACCCAGTTCAATTGGGCACTGGACCAGCTGCCCGATCAGACAGAATGGGTGTTGCGGCTGGATGCGGATGAGATTGTCTCGGATAAGCTCGCAGGCCAGATCTCTGCGGCAATATCTTCCGCGCCAGACACAACTGACGGCTTCACTGTTGGTCGCCGCATGTGTTTTCTGGGGCGGCCCATTCGCCATGGCGGCTTGTTTCCGACCGCGATGCTGCGCCTGTTTCGGCATGGCAAGGGACGATGTGAGAACCGTTGGATGGACGAGCATATCAAGGTCGAGGGCAACACCGGCGCGCTGTCCGGCGAGCTGCTGGATGACAATCTCAACAGCCTTTCCTGGTGGACGGACAAGCATAACGCATATGCCAGCCGGGAAGTCGTCGACATGCTGAACCACGAGTTCCAGTTTATGCCCATTGATACGGTGGCGGGCCTGGGCCAGGGGCAAGCCGGTGTGAAACGGTGGCTGAAGGAAAAGGTCTACGCCCGAATGCCGGGGGGTTTACGGGCGTTTTTGTACTTCCTCTACCGCTACGTTCTGCGCCTTGGATTTCTGGACGGGCGCGAAGGGTTGGCATTTCACGTGCTGCAGGGGTTTTGGTACCGGTTTCTGGTCGATGCCAAGCTGCAGGAAGTGCGCGGGTACATGGACCGGACAGGCGACAGCGCCCCAGAGGCGATCCGGGCCGTATTGAGAATTGAAGTTTAGGCAGGACCCGAGTTCAAAAATAATGAAGTTTTCAATTCTTACAGCGGTTTGGAACCGTGCCGAAACTCTTCCGGATGCCTTGAAAAGCCTCGATACTCAGAGCTACGACAACTATGAACACGTGGTTCAGGACGGAGCGTCTAACGACGGAACGCTGGAGTTACTAAACGGGCGAACTGATCCTCGGATGCGGCTTGTTAGCGAGCCGGACAAAGGGATCTACGACGCGCTGAACAAGGCGACAGCCCGGGCGACCGGCGATGTGATCGGCTTGTTGCATTCGGATGACTTCTTTGCGCATAGGGATGTGCTGGCGCGGGTCGCGCAGATGTTTCAGGACACCGATGCAGATGCGGTTTATGGTGATCTGGATTACGTCTCGGGACAGGATACCAACAAGGTTATCCGCCATTGGGTTTCTGGAACTTACAGCCCCGACAAGTTGAAACGCGGGTGGATGCCGCCGCATCCCAGCCTGTTCATCAAACGTGATGTCATCACGCGCTGGGGTGCTTATGATGACAATCTACGAATATCGGCCGACTACGAGAGCATTCTGCGGTATTTTGGCAAAGGCGGTATTTCCGCCGCCTACATCCCGGAAGTACTGACCAAGATGCGCCTTGGTGGAGCAAGCAACGGGAGCATCCGTCGGATTCTCCTGAAAACAAAAGAAGACTATGAAGCAATTCGGCGCAACAGGGTTGGTGGAGCCTCCACACTTGCTCTGAAGAATGTGCGGAAGGTGCCGCAACTTTTTTTGAGTAGAGCCCCATCAAAGTAAGATTGCTTCGCAAAATTATCACCTTGGCCGAATTTAGGGCCATCGCCTCGATCTCTACAAAGCTACAATTTGATCTCGCCGAGATTGGATCGAGGCGGAGTTAGAAAACGAACTTAATCGCAATGTCAAAAACGAACCTCACGCTCTACTTTGTGACCGGTGAGAGAATGCTTAGAAACGAGGAAGCGCAGCGCTAACCGGTTCATGGATGTCCCGCCAAGTCCTAACGTCTGCACCGCGCATACCGGCGGCTTTCAAGGGTTTGAAGCCAAACTTGACCAAAAAGCACGGGTGAAGTTGACGGCATTGGCGTGCACCTAAGTTTTGTTGCCTTTGCAATTTAGGGTCCAAGCCCAATCCCTGAACTTTTATTTCAAAGCAGCTTGCAATGCCGCGACACATTCCGTTGCCTTTCGTCCTGCGGATCATTTTCCTGCAACACTCTGAAAATGTTTCCTTTGATGCCCCAAGCAGCGTAACCTTAGATAAGTTTTGACGTCGCCGGTTTGGAATTGCAGGCTTGTGACGCAGAAAACCGGGGGAGTGAGCATGCATAAAGTAACTATCGTCGGGGCCGGGATTGCCGGGCTCACCGCGGCTCTTCGCTTGTTGGAGCGGGGATACCACGTCACACTGTATGAGCAGGACAATTTCATTGGTGGAATGTTGCGGTCCCATAAGGAGCACGACCACGGTGATTACCCGCGCGAGCACAGTTATCACATGCTGTGCAATTGGTATTACAACTTCTGGTCGGTCGCCAAAGACCTTGGGATCGAAGATAACTTCACACCACGCGAAGCCTTCAAGTTTCTCTATGACGGCGATCTCGACAACATGCCCGAAATGGTGAACCCGGGCGGCATTCAGGATTTTTACCGCAACCTCACCGGTGGCGCAGCGCCGCCTGCTGAACTATTCCTGTTCATGTATTCGATGGTCGATCTGCTTTCGATCCCGGACAGTGAAGATGACAAGCTTGACCGGATGTCGTTCAACGGCTGGCTGCGTGGACGGCCCTATTGCACCGATGAAGTCGCCCAACTTCATGAGAAGATCTGGCAAACCGTGTGGGCGATTGACAGCTGGCAAGCTTCGGCGCGCAGCTACAAGACCTTCCTGAAGTACGGCAACCGCGTTCCGGTTCCGCAGCTTTGGCTGTTTGATGGGTCCAAGAAAGAAACTCTGATCGATCCCTTCCACAAAAAGCTTGATCAGTTCGGAGACCGGTTTGAGCTCAAGTACCGCCACCGAATTCGCGAAGTGCATCCCAACGCAGACGGCACTCGGATCGAACGGCTGGTGTTTGACAAGGTAACCAAATCGCCATCAGTTAACCCCAAATGGGGGATCGCAAAGAAAGACATCGAAGTGGATGTGAGCGATGAGAACGTGATCATCAGTATTACACCCGGTGCAATGGCATCGATGGTGACCGATGATTTGTACAATGCCGACCCTGCCCTAGGCCAGTTGAGGTATCTGGAGGCCGAGCCGATGGCGTCGGTGGAGCTTTATCTCAAGCGGAAACTACCCGGCATCCCTACGGAAGTGGTGGTTTTCATGGATACGCCCTATGAGATGACGTTCCTCAACTACTCGGCGACGTGGGGCCTCAAAAACACCTTCCTTTATGTGACGGTATCGGATTTTAAATCGCTGTTGTCTGTAAAACCCGAACGCCGAGACGAAAACCAGAACCTCATTCTGGATCTCAAAAACCCCAAAACCGCGATCGACTATATTCTGCGAGAAATCACTGCCAAGTTAGAAATAACCGAGGCCGATATCGATCTGTTCCAAACCTCTGTCGACACAAATACGGGCGAAGAGCTTTTTGCCAATCTAACCGGCAGCTGGGAACATCGCCCCGAGGTCAACACCAAGTTCGAAAACCTGTTTCTGGCAGGAACTTATGTCAGAAATTTCGCGGATGTTTCGACCGTCGAAGGCGCTTGTGCAACAGGGTTGATCGCAGCCGAAGGCGTACGTCAGGCCGCGCAGAGAGAACCGGACAAAGGCGATGCAGGTAAACCGGTAGAGGTGATTACACCCGATTTCTATCCCAGTCAGATGTTTCAGACGCTCAAGATCGCTTGGGCACCTTATGCCGCCAGTGCAAAAGCCTGGACGCTTGCGGACAAAGCGCTGGGTATCAACAAGCTATGGCCACCAAAAGACTTCAAGTTCCCGAAGTCGAAATTCACGCCAAGCCCAGAGAACCTTGGTTCCCTGTTTACGGATTGGCTGCCTGCAAGTAAGTGGAACGAAAAGACTTTGGGCCTTGGTCCAATGTTCTGGAACTATACAGAAGACGGCAAGCCCCGTAAAAAGTAACCAAGAATAACTCGCACGAGTAAGAGACGACTGATGACTACTAAATCGATTGCGGCATGGCTGAACGAAATTGGCCTGCCACAATACACCGAACTGTTTGATGAGAACGGCATCGACCTGGACATTCTTGAAGATGTGACCGGCGACCATCTCAGAGAAATGGGTGTCACGGTGTTGGGTCATCGGCTCAAGATCAGCAAGGCGATCGCGGCGATGAAGCCGGACGCGGCACAGCCCAGACCCAGCGGAGCCATGACGGGCGAGGAAAGCGCCGAACGGCGGCACCTTACGATCATGTTTTGTGATCTGGTTGGCTCGACCGCCCTGTCGGCGCGGCTTGATCCTGAAGATTATCGCGACCTTATGGCGTTGTATCAGGATACCGTGTCGCAGTTGATCAAAGATGCCAGGGGGCACGTGGCGCAATACCTTGGTGATGGCGTTGTAATCTATTTTGGCTATCCGGTCGCCCAAGAGGACGCGGCAGAACGCGCATGCCGCGCGGCTTTGGAGATTGTCGAGGCCGTCACCGGCCTGGATACTGCAGCTGGTGATCGCCTGCAGGTCCGCATCGGCATTGCAACCGGATTGGTGGTGGCCGGCGATCTTGACCAGCTCGGAGTGAACTCGACGTCTGCCGTGGCTGGCGATACGCCCAATCTTGCCGCCAGATTGCAGGGCCTGGCAAAGCCGGGACAAATTGTAATCGGCAAAAGGACGCACTCGCTGCTGGGGGATATGTTCGTCTATGAAGCGCTGGAGAACATCCATCTGAAGGGGTTTGAGCCCGGTCAGGTGGCGTGGCGTGTCATATCCACAGCACAGCGCCAGGACCGGTTCGCCGTCACCTCGGCACGGCGGCAGCTTACGCCTCTGGTCGGTCGCACGCAGGAACGGACACGCCTGATGTCGGCTTGGGAAGATGCCAAATCCAAGAAGGGGAATGTTTGCCTTGTCTCAGGTGAGGCTGGCATCGGCAAAAGCCGCCTCACATATGAGGTGGTGGATCAGGCCAAGGGCGAAGGTGCAACCGTTCTCCACCTGCAATCCGCACCTTATTTTGAGAACACGGCCCTGTACCCTATCCGCCGTCAGATCGAAAACGTGCTCGGGTTCAAGGAAGACGATGACAGCGAAGCCCGGCTGGACAAGCTGGAAAAACTGGTCGTCGCCGAAGACGATCTGAACGAAGCCCGCGCGCTGATGGCGTCTTTGTTTTCGCTGCCCTGTGACAGGTATCCACCGCTGAACCTGTCGCCCGAGCTGCAAAAGACCCGCACGATCGACATGCTGATCGAACAGGTCATCGTTCTGTCCAAGCGGGCACCATTGTTGGTGCATTTTGAAGACTTACACTGGATCGACCCCACATCGCTGGATTTGCTGACCAAATTCGCAGCCAAACTCGCCGATCATCAGATCTTGTTGCTTGTGACCTGCAGGCCGGAATTCACCCATGATTGGCAGGTGGATCATCTGGAAACCTGCGAACTCGCGCGCCTCAAGCCAGCCGAAGTCGAAGAGCTGTTGGACAGTATGACAGGTTCGGATGCTTTTTCGGCCGAGCAGCGCCAGCAATTGCTGGAACGGTCAGATGGCGTACCGCTGTTTGCCGAAGAGCTGACCCGCTCTGCGATGGAATTCAGAAACAGCGCGGATTTGGTGCCTGAAACACTGCAAGACAGTTTGATGGCGCGTCTCGACAAGCTGGGGGCCGCCCGCGAATACGCCCAGATCGGGGCCGTGATCGGCCGGGAATTCGATGTCGACCTGCTGTCTCAGGTGACCGGAACTCCGCTGCCCGAGCTCTCAGACTCGCTTTCGCAACTCGGTGACGCAGACCTCGCATACCCGGACCAAACCGGTCACAGCCTGATGTTCCGCCATGCCTTGATTCAGGAGGCCGCGTACCGGTCCATATTGCGGCGGCGGCGGCAACAATTGCATGGCAAGATTGCCGAAACACTGGAAGAAAAATTTCCCGAACGCTGCAAGTCCGGTCCGGAACAGGTGGCAAACCATTTTGTTGCCGCCGGTCTGGGCGACCGGTCAGTTCCCTATTGGCTGACAGCTGGTAAATCTGCCTGGAGTCGGGCCTCGATGAAGGAGGCACTGGCGCAGCTTAGCAACGGATTGGAATATGTCGGCGAGGTCGACGACCTGGCTGATCGCGCCAAGTTGGAGCTGCAATTGCAGTCAACCATCGGCGTCGTGCACTTTGCGGCGACCAGCTATGCCTCGCCACAGGCGCAGACCGCTTTTGAGCGCTCCCGCGAGCTGTTTCTGGATGTTGACGACCCCGACCTGCGCGTTGCGGTTCTTTACGGCATCGGGGCATTTGAAACCATGCGTGGCGATGTAAGCTCGGGGCACGAGACCTTTGCGGCGCTTGCTGACGAGGCGACGCGCAGCGGCAATGCCCGCTATGAAGTCTATTCCGCCTCGATGCAGGCATGGTCCCATTTCAACCGTGGCGACTACGCCGAGTCGGTGCGTTATGGCGAACGGGTGCTGCAGCTTTATGAAGAAGGCATTTGGGACCAGCCGGGGCCGCGCCTGTCGGCCGCAGAGCCCAAAGTGATCTCAGAATGTTTCCGGGCAGCGGCGCTTTGGTCTCTGGGCCGCCCGGATCAGGCGGTGAAGGTCGGCAACGACATCCTTAATTACACCCGGTCGCTGCCAGACCCCTATTCGCTTGTCTATGCTCTGTCCAACGGTGTGATCCGCATTCACGACTGGAACGGTGACTGGAAACAGGTCATGGACCTGACCGAAGAATGCAGCGCGGTTGCCGGAGAATATGGCTACAGGTTCCTGGGTGTCTGGGCATCGTTCTGGCGCGCCCGGGCGATGGCAAAACTCGGTCAACTGGAAGAGGCCGAAAAGATCACGGCCACGGCTGTTGCTGCCTGTAAGAATGCTGGTGTCCATTACCACCGCGTCTGCTTCGAAGCCAATCACGCGCGCTTGCTGCTGGCGCAGGACCGGATCGAGGATGCTGCACGTGTTCTGGACGGGCTAGACCAACCATTGCAAGATGGAGGCGAACTGAACCACGTCCTTGACTTGCGTCTGGTCAAAGGGGAACTGGCGCAGAAACGTGGCGATACCAGTGGCGCAGAGCGACATTATCGCGCTGCCTTTGACGCGGCCGAAAGCCGGTCCGCGCTGGCATGGCAACTGCGCGCGGCACTGGGTCTGGCAACCTTGCTACCTACAAAAGACGCGCAACGCGCGCTTATCGAACCGCTGGTGGCGCAGTTCGAAGAAGGGTTCGACAGCCAGTATCTGAAAGCGGCACGCGCCTATTTGTGATCAGCGGGCTTCGCCCAAAGCCCGCGTGCGATCCACAAGTGTGATCAGCTTTTTGGGGTTCCGGGCAAATCGATTTGCCTCAGCTATCGCGCTTGCAGCGATCCGGTCCAGTTCGGCCTCGGCTTCTGGCAATGCGGCGCGAAAGGCCTCGGCCAGGGCGTCGTAATTTTCCGGGTTTGGATCGCGGAACATTTCAGCGATCACAGGCTCGCGCACGGCGATCGCGGCTGGCAGGGTTAGAATCCCGTCGCGGATATCCTCTTCACCCCCACCGCCCAGGGCTTCGGTTCCACGCACGTCGGACACGTCATCACAGGCGTGATACAGGGTGCCCAGCAGACCACCGAAATGGCGCAACCCCTCGCTACGGTCACCGAGACAAGCAGCCACCTCAAACATCGAACCAGTGTCTTCCTGCGCCAGCTTGCGCCAATCCTCGACCCCGCGCGGCATCGTGCGGCTGTTCCACTGCGCGATCTCGGCCGCGCCAAGCCGGGACATTAGCTCGGACAACAACCCGACCACCTTCGGCTCGGTCGCCATCATCCGATAGCCTTCCGCAACCATGAACCCGGACGTCATCAGCGCCGCAAGTTGCCCAAAGGCCGTGTGCATGGTCGGTTTGCCGCGCCGTTCGTCCGACTGGTCCAGAATGTCGTCCACAACCAGCGTCATGTTATGAAACAGCTCAAGCGTTACGGCCGACTGGATGGTCTCATCCGTGATCTCCTCGCTGCCGACAGCCGTCTGACAGGCAAAGATGGTCAATGGGCGAAAATACTTTGAGCCGGCCAGAAATTGTTCTTCCAACTGCGGGCGCATCTCTTCCGGCGTGGATTCAACCCACGCGCCGATGGCTGTGCGCAACCGTTCGGTCTCAGACTCAAATCCCAGTTCCGGTATCACCCAATCGGCGCGGGCACCTTCGTTATTCATGGTTTGGATTTTGCATAGCGATGGGGGCCTTCCCGGTCGTCACCCTCGGGGCCGACTGACTTGCGAAGCTCAGCCTCGATTTCCATAAGATCACGTTGCAACAGTTTTGCCTCGCTCAGCGACAGATCCGATATTTCGCGCAACACGGCACGGGCCTTGTCCAGCACGATCAGCTGTCTGGCCTCCAATGACGGGCCATCCGCACTGGGTATGGTTGCTTCGATCGCGTCTGTCCCTTGGGTCGAGACGATGGTCGCAATCTGCTGCCAGTACCGCAAAGCTGAACTGAGCCACCGGGCTTGTGCCTGTGCAAGCAGAAACATCACGTCGGGTTCGACCCGTGCACCCTTTTCGCTGTAGTCCCGCAGCGAGCCTAGAACACCCTCAAGCGCTTCCAGATACATCGCCACCATATCGTCAATCGAGCCGGGGTTCCCAAACTCATTGCGTGATGATCCATCGTCTTGATTCATCTTGCTACTCCATTGCCCGCATCGTCATAAAGTTCTGTAGATTCAGAGTTTTGTTACCGATTGTCACTGTATATTCACACCGCGTTTGGGCATGGGTTGATTTGATTTTCAGTAAAACAAGAAGATCGCCGCGCAATCAAGTACCGAGATATGTTAACCATCTATTAACCTTTGGGATCTGCCGTCGGCGTAAGAAAAAAGCACCCGCCTCGCAGGTTTTGGTTCATATGGCGCGGAAGACGATACGAAACAGAGTCGCCGCGATCTGCCGGGTCGAAGTTCGTGACCATGAGGCTTTGCGTCACCTGCTTCCCACAATGTTTCTGGGTCTCGATGCGACCGACCCTAGCGGTGGTCACCAGATGAAGTGGCCCAACAAAGAGAACATTTGCCGCATGAGATCAGCCGAAGGTTCGATTGGGGACAGCAGGGGTGGAAAAATTGCCCATTATTGACGTTTGCTCAGGCGTCACTTGCCATCAAAATTCCCGTCGTGCCGTGCTGGTCCAGAACGCAATCCCGTGCCTGATTGCTTCATCGTTAAAATCATACGACGGGTTATGAAGCGGCATCGAATTGTTGCCCTCCACTCCGTTGCCCATCAGGATGAAGGCCCCGGGGCGGTGGGCAAGAAACTCTGCAAAATCTTCAGAGAATCCTACCCGACCGTAATCCGCATCAACGCTGCCAACCTCACGAGCGGCACCCGCGATCATGTCAGTGGCTCTGGCATCGTTCACCAATGGCCGGAAGGAAGTCGAGTAATCAACCTCCGCCTCTGCGCCTTGCGCGGCACAAACACCGGCGACAATGGTGCGCATTCGGCGCTCGATATTTTCGGACACATCCCTGGAAAAGCCCCGGCAATCCCCCCTTAGGGTTACGTTGCTGGGCAAGATGTTTCGTGCACCGTCTGTCAGGAACTCCGTTACGGAAACCACCGCATGCTCGCTCGCCGAAACCGAGCGAGAGACGATCGATTGCAGCTGCTGCACAATTGCGGCCCCAGTCACAATCGGATCAACGCCTTTTTCCGGCATCGACGCGTGCCCGCCCTGACCCTGAACGCGTATCTCAAAATTATCCTCGAACGCGCAGAATGAGCCCGCTTGAGTGGCAAAGTGACTAAGCTCCATTCCAGGCATGTTGTGAAGGCCGAAGATCGCAACCATCGGGAAACGTTCGAACAATCCGTCCGCGATCATCGCGGCTGCCCCGTTTCCGTTCTCTTCGTCGGGCTGAAAGATGAAGTGAATGGTGCGGTCAAAAGACGGGTCCGCCGAAAGCTCCAGCGCTGCACCCAGCAGCATGGTGCTGTGGCCATCGTGGCCACATCCATGAAACTTGCCTTCCGCTCCCGAGCGGTACGGCAAGTTGGTGGCCTCTTGTATCGGCAACGCGTCCATATCGGCTCGAAAACCGATTGCGGTTTCGTCCGGACCACGGCGCAAGGTGGCCACAATGCCCGTGCGGCCCACACCCCGGGTGACCTCAAGCCCCGCGCGTTCCAACTCGGCCGCGATCAGATCCGAGGTCCGGCCGAGGTCGAAGCCTGTTTCAGGGTGGGCATGCAGATCACGGCGAAACGCAACGAGATCAAGCATCGGGAACATCTCCTTCGGACAGCACGATCAACGGCAATTTGGCCTCGTCCGTCAACAAGGCTGCAAGCCCCGCTGCGCCAGATGGCGTAGTGGAAAAGCCCAGATCGCGAGCATGTTTTACAGCGTCCACGGCCTGCAGGTCAGTGACCGTTACCCAGTCGTCGGCGCACCGTTCCAGAATTTCGAAAGCCAACATAGAAGGCGTTTTGCAGTCCAAGCGCCCCATATTGGACACGGGGCCCTCAACCGTTACGATCTGTCCCGCCCGGGCGCTTGTCGCAAGACAAGGGGCCGCATCAGGTTCGACCACTATGATCTTTGGCTGAACCGCCCAGGTGGACCGGATCATGTAGGCGATCCCCGCAGCCAGCCCACCAACACCTGCCTGCAAGTAAACGTGGCTGGGCCAATTTCCGGAGCTTTCCAACTCTGTCCGCATTTCTTCGGCGATGACGGTATAGCCTTCCATTACCAACCGCGGAGGTTCCGTATATCCAGGCCAAGATCCATCGGCGAGGTGGATTGCGCCGGACGCCTCGGCGTCGGTTATGGCTGCCGCAACGCTCGCCTCGTAATCGTCACCTGATCGGACAACTTCAGCACCCTTACCCCGAAGGCGAATTGCAAAATCCTCTGGCACCGTTTCGGCAAGATGAATGCGGGCTTTTGCGCCAAACAGCCGCGCACCAGCGGCCACGGCCATGCCATGATTGCCGGCACTGGCACAGACAAAAGTCATCGAGCGTGCGATGGCCTTCACGGAATCGTCCAAAAAAGCGTTTGGTTCCAAAGGGTGACCAACCCGCGCTTCTATAAGCTTAGCAACAGCGTAAACGCCCCCGAGCGCTTTGAAAGCACCCAATCCCATCCTGTTGGTTTCGTCCTTGATCAGAATAGGTCTGTCTTGGAGACTGCGTGTCTCCAACGGACTTGGTTTATAGGCGGGGCATGCAGCCAGCAGAGCCAGCGGTTTTGCAACATCGAGTATCGTTGGATTTTTCATACAGAAAGTTGTACACGCGAAAGGTGATCTATTATGGTCATTTTTTCCTAATCTTCGGGAAATTTTCTCGCGCCAAGGGAAATCATCATGAAACTTGATCAGTTTGACCGAAATCTGCTTCAGTTGATGCAAACCGATGCCAAGATGGGCCTCGAAGCGCTTGCGTCCGAAACCGGCTTGTCTGTGGCCTCTGTTCAGCGGCGATTGAAGGCGCTCAGAACCTCGGGCGCAATTCTTTCAGAAGTCGCGATCGTTGATCCCAAAAAGCTGGGTGTCGCGATGAGCTTCATAGTCATGGTCGAATTGGAACGCGAGCGTCAGGATCAGATCGACGCATTCTCACGTCAGACGCAATCAGAGCCTATGGTACAGCAGTGCTATTACATCACCGGAGACGCCGACTTCTGTCTGGTCTGCACAGCAAAGGATATGGATGATTTTCAGGAACTCACGAAGCGACTGTTCTTCGACAACTCAAACGTCCGTCGCTTTCGCACATCTGTTGTCATGGGGAGAAAGAAAGTCGGTTTGGGCATTCCTGTTCAGGATGTTGGGTTAGAATGATAAAGATCAACATTTACGTCAGCTACCGCTTCAAAGCGGCCCTTCGAATGCTAGGCAGCAGATGCGCTCATTAACCAGTGTCACGCGTCCTCGGGGTTAGGGCCCAGATTGGGCCCCTTGTTATTTTTCCCAGTGCGGGATCCAATCCCCGTCAAGGCGAAGTGACACGCCGGCATTGTCTTCTTCAAGCTTCACCACATGCAATTCGCCCTTGTCACCCCCGTATTTTTCGCGGGCTGCTTCGAATTGCGTGCATACCAGCCGTGTGGCAGGGGCGGCGGTGCCGGCGTCGTCGCAGGCCTCGACGATCAGGCCCAGATCCTTTTGGCACAGGTCCAGTGTGAAGGACGGATCATAATGTCCGGCAAAAACGGACGGGGCGTCGTGATGCATGCACCAGCTTTCGCTGGCTCCGATCTTGAGCGCGTCCCAGGCCCGTGACAGATCAACACCTGATTTCACCGCCATTACAAGTGCTTCACCCATGGCTGTCGCATGGATGGCCCAAAGCTGGTTGCTGGCCAGTTTCGTCACGGACCCACTGCCGCTGGAGCCCATGTAGTGAAGCGGCCCCATCAGTTCCATCACGGGGCGAATTCGCGCGACGGTCGCTTCGTCCCCACCTGCAAATTGGGGCATGTTGCCGGTGCGTGCACCATCGACGGCACCAGTGACTGGCGCATCAATCAACTGCACTCCGATCTCAGCAAAGGTGGCGGCAAGCTCGCGCACAAAGGCGGGTTTGTTGGTTGTCATATCCACCCAAACCTGCCCTGCGGACATGGCGGATCGCAGCCCATCGTCGCCACCTGCTACTTGTTCGATTTGCTTTGGTCCAAAGACCATGGTGAACACGATGTCCGCCGCTTGCGCGGCTGCCGCAGGGGTCTCTGCCCACTTCGCCCCAAGCGCCAGGTGCTCTTCTGCCCGATTCCGATCAAGATCGCAGACCGTCAGGTCATGCCCGCCCTTGATCAGGTTCAGGGCTGCCGGGCCGCCCATGGTGCCAAGCCCAATAAATCCAATGCGCATCTTCGCGGTCCTCGGGGTTAGTTATATTGCTTACGCGTTAAGGATGGTGTCGGTCGAACATACCTCACCAAACTCACCCTGCAGGTTGGCAAGCGTGACGGAATGGATCTGTTCGGCGCTGTGGGTCACCCCGTCCGGCCCGGTCGCGTCATAAGCCCAGACGGCGTCAGAGGCATAGACCATCTCAAAGCCCAGACTGCTTGCAGAGCGCGCGGCGGACTCGGCGCAGTGATTGGCCGTGGCCCCGCAGATGACTACACGCTCGATGTTGTCAGCGCGAAGATCGGCCTCGAGCGAGGTTCCGGCAAAGGCGCTGGAGACGTATTTGATGATCACCGGCTCGTCCCCTTGCGGTGCTGCAAAGGGTTGAACAACAGCACCAGGCGCATCCGCATGAAATGGATCATCGGGGTCAAGCCCGTGGTGGTGCACATGGACGATCTTGTCACCTTGCGCGCGAAACCGGCTGAGAAGTCGGCCAATACTTTCGCCTGCCTCGGGGCACGATCGCACGGCACCGGCGGCATCCTCATGGGCCAGCGCCATTTGCACATCAATGACGAGTAGAGCAGTTTTCATGGCTTGGTCCTTTATGCGTTGATAGTGGAGGCTGCGCGCTCCGCGAGAATATTTTTGACGCGATCACCATAGATCCGGATGTTGATGTCGTCGCTGATCACGCGGCCTTCCTGTTCGTCATAGGTCATGATCGCGGTGACGCGGGGGGTCGACCCTTCGACCTCTGTCACCCCGTGCAAAGAATAGCCACCGCGAAACAGGGTAAAAGTACCGGCGCCCCGGTCAAACTTCTGTGCATGGGACATATCGCCAGCAAGCAAACGATCCACCGCCTCGCGGTCTTCGGTTTCGTCGGTGCGCGAGTTCGGCAAGAAGGCAAAGTCACCACCGGTTTCAGCGGCCTGCAACAGCAGCGTCACGGTGCATTCCGTCGTATCATAGTGCCAGGCGTGCCAGCTTCCTGGATGCAGGGCGACGACATTCAGCGCCTGAAACTCATCGGCACAGCGATGCAGAACCTCTTTCTTTTGGACGCGGCGCACAAAGTCTGTCAAACGCGGCGACTGATAAAGCTGTTGGATGAGTGTTTCCTTTGGCAGCTGATCGTCCGCCAATTGCGTTGCCACATGCGTATATTCCTTACGGCGCGGATCATCCTTGGGCAGCGACGGATCAATTGCGCCCTGGTAGATGTTGCGCTTGATAGTCAGCACGTCAGCGGTGGGCAGCAAGGCGTTGGATTCATCGGCCAGTGCTGCCAGTGCCTCGGGACGGATAAACCCATCCAGATTGCACCAGCCATTTTCCTCCATCTGGTCCTGACAGGTCTTGAGAAACGCAGCGCCTTCGGCACTTTCCAGATCCACAATGGGATAGCGCTCCAGATCCACAAGGCTCAATACCATGTCGGTGTCTGTATCTTGATTGATCTCCGGCATAGATCGCTCCTTTTTTCTGGTCGACTTCGTCGTCGGTTGCTTTTGTCTAACTGCCGACCGGAATGAAGGAAAATGAAACAATTTGCGTCCATGCACATAAAAAACTTATGAATGGGCAATGAAAAGCAATCTCAATCTGAACTGGCTTCGCACTTTCGAGGCCGCCGCACGTCATTTAAGCTTTACCGCCGCCAGTCGAGAGCTGGGGCTGACACAAACGGCTGTCAGTCAACACATGAAGGCGCTGGAAGGTCAGCTGGGGCAGAAGCTGTTCATTCGCAAGGCCAAAAGCCTGCAACTGACGGAAATCGGCCGGGCCTATTTGATATCAGTCCGGGATTCACTGGAGCACATCGCATTTTCCACAAACGGGCTGTTTAGGCCTGCCTTGGAGACGACGATCGTTGTGCGGGCGTCGGCGGCCATGATCATTTGGCTGGCGCCGCAACTTGCGACCTTTCAGACAGCTCATCCCGGTATCGGGATCAAACTTGTCACCTCTCTGTGGCAGAGCGGCCAGGAAGGGCATCCCGTGGACGTTGACATCCAGTTGGCTCCGCAAACCCATTCCGACACGCGCATGGTCAAGCTTTCTGATGAATTCATCGTTCCAGTTTGCGGTGTGCGCACCGCGCCAATGATCAAAACACCCGAGGACCTGATGGCGCACGCTGCCATTCACGTTCTCGGGTTCGACGACCATTGGGCGCGGTATCTGTCGGCCCGTGGTCTGCCCAATGCTGATATATCTCCGCGCCTTATCGTCGATACCTCGGTCGCCGCTTGCGAATTGGTGGCCGCGGAAAGCGGCTGCACTATTATGATCAACCGGTTCGCGCAGCAGGCCATCGCGAGCGGGCGCCAGATCAGAATTGTCGGTGCCCCCGTTGATACGGGTCAGGCTCACTACGTCTTGCAACACAAAACAGGTACGGCCGGATCACACGATTCCACCGCTTTTTGCGAGTGGTTAAAAACCCGTTTTTTAACCTGATCTTCTGTCTGGCTCCAACGCCAGTGAGACAGTTTAAATTTATTCAATTAGAGAAGGTTGCTGGTACATAGTATGCGCCAATGAGATTATGTACCGGCACGCCGGATTCCTCTTGGTTCTCATAGTCGCTGGCCGTCAGCGCGGCAGTGGTGAACCTATCAGGTGCACTCACTCCCGCTTCGACCAGATCGCGATCGACTCTTGATAGATGCTCGATTCCCGCGGCCGTCAGGTTGCGCGTTGCTGGGTGCCCGCCGAATGTACAGATGCGCTACAATTCAGCCGTTTTTTTTATTCAGCGGCTTCGCGTTCAAAACCTTGCGGGATCACCTCGTAACCGGGTTCTTCCGGCTCATCATCCATCATTTCCGGCGGAAACCCGGGGGCGAGAATATCCAGACCTGTGGCCTCTTCCAGACGTTTGATGATGTTGGGCGAAAAACAACGCTCGCCATAGCGCTCGATGCCGTCCTCGAAAATCTGCACCAGCATAGGCGAGATTTCCAGCGGCACGTTGTGGCGGTCGGCCACCTGCTGGAACAGACCGGCATCCTTTTTGACCAGGTCCATGGTAAAGGAAATGTCCCGGCTGCCGTTCAGGATCACCTGGCTTTCGGTTTCATGCACAAAAGACGTGCCGGAGCTGATCTTCATCGCTTCATAGGTCGTGTTCAGGTCCATGCCGGCTGCCTTGGCGGTGACCAGCGCTTCGCAGCAGGTGACAAGATTGGCCGTGGCCAGATAGTTCGTCACAACTTTCAGAACCGAAGCCGAGCCCAGATCGCCAGTGTGCAGAATGCGGCGACCCATGGTTTTCAGGAAAGGCGCGATGCGGTCAAACGTAGCACGATCGCACCCCGCAAAGATCGAGATATTGCCCGTCGCCGCGCGGTGGCATCCACCCGAAACCGGGCAATCCACGGCTGCGCCTCCTGCGTCCATCACCATTGCGCCCAGGCGTTTGACCTCGGCCTCGTCAGTGGTGGACATCTCCATCCAGATTTTGCCCGGTTTCACCTCGGGCAGCATCTGTTGCATGACAACATCCGAAGCGGCAGGAGACGGCAGACAGGTGATAACAGCATCGCAATCGCGCATCAGTTGGCCCGGGCTTTCACCCCGGGCTGCCCCACGCGACACGAAATCATCCACAAGTTCGGGATTGAGGTCATGCACCGTTAGATCAATGCCGTTCCGCAGCAAACTGCCACTGAGTTTCCCGCCGACATTTCCAAGACCAATAAACCCAACTTTCATGTGCGTGCTTCCCTGTTCCAGTTCCTGCCGGATGATCGGCAAAGATGTTACTTTGAAAAAAACTACAGACGTTGATGGCAAGGTGTAAAACGAATAAAACCGGCAGGTATCAGCGAAAATTTTCGGTGCTAAGAATGCCGCGATCTCCTAACCCTATCTGGCTTCGGTCCTTTGAATGCGCAGCGCGGCATCTGAGCTTTACTGCTGCCGCAGCCGAGCTGGGTATCACACAATCGGCACTCAGCCTTCATGTCCGCTCGCTGGAAGCACAACTTGGCTGCCCCTTGTTCTATCGTGCCGCACGCAATCTTAGCCTGACCGAAGTTGGTCAGGCATACGCTTTTTCCGTGCGGCAAGCCCTGAGAGATATCGATCTGTCAACGATCAGCCTGTTCGGATCAAACCAGAAGCACGAGCTGGTCGTGCGCGCGCCAATATCTACAGCGACCTTGTTTCTCGCTCATAGGCTGCCCGAGTTTTTGCGGATTCATCCCGATATTTCCATAAAGCTGATCTCGAACATTTGGGCTGAATCCGCAGGCCGCGAAAATGTCGATGTTGAACTGAGGACAGGAAGTGGCGATTGGAATGAAATCCCCTCTCGGAAAATATCTACTGAACGTATCGTCCCAATTGCCCCCAAGATGGTCGCGGAAGAAACCCCTTCCATCGAAGATCTGCAACAACGGCCACTCATTCACATTCTGGGTTTCCAGCAAATGTGGGAACGGTATTTTTCCGCAATCGGGGTTCGACAAACCCAATTCGCATCAACCTTTGTGGTCGACACGACAATAGCCGCAGTGGACATCGTGGCCGCAGGTGGCGGCAATGCGATCGTTATCGAGAGGTTTGCCAAAACCGCAGTTGAGACCGGAAGAAAGGTCGCCATAGTTGGTGAAGCAGTTCCTATAGAACAGAGCCACTATTTGATTTCAGGGCAAAACACAAAAGCGGATGCGGTAGCCAAACAGCGTTTTGAAGCTTGGCTGGAAGACATCTTTCGATAAACTATGGAAATTCTCCTTCGTCTAAACGTCTGTTGTTTATGAGTGTTCAGTTCAGAGATTTTTGGGATAGTAAATGGTGAGCCAGCGACGACGCGCCCGCTATGAACAGTATTCGGACGTTGGAGTCAGCGCAGCAAATGATCACTCGGTATCGCATTTCCTGTTAAAACCTACTAATCGCAGACATCCAAACATGTCTGACGTCAGAGCCTATCGGTCCAAATAGGTTGATTTGCTAAGGGTGGGATTATTGCTCTGCATAGCCACAGAGAAGTAGACGATGAGAAAGCATTGATCGGACCTGCTTCAAATTCTCGGTTGTGCATTTGAACCCAACGAGTGTCTCATCAGGTTGTAATGTGTTCATTGGATCTTAGCAGTGTTCGACGCGTC